>NZ_OY776413.1:0-303750 GCF_963675585.1 uncultured Draconibacterium sp. | reverse complement strand
TATCAACCGGATCGGAAACCGAAAGTGGCATTTTGGCGCTGTTGCCATACACACTCGACGAGCTGGCATACACCAAATGCTGAATGTTGTTGTGTCGGCAAGCCTCCAGAATATTTATAAAACCAACAATGTTGCTGTCGATGTAAGCCTGCGGATTTTCAATGCTGTAACGCACACCGGCCTGTGCCGCCAGGTTACAAACCCGATCAAACTTTTCATCTTCGAACAGTTTGTTCAGCTGCTCACGGTCTTCCAGATTCATTCGGATAAACGAATAGTTGGAATATTTTGAGCTGGTGATTTTCTGATTCCAGTTTTTAGCTTCATCAGAGATTCCTGCCTCGGCCAAACGTGCCATTTTTAAATCGCTTGAATAGTAGTTGTTGATGTTGTCAATACCAACCACTTCAATCCCTTGTTCAGCCAGTTTGTTCGCTAAATGGAAACCAATAAAACCTGCAGTTCCGGTAATTAATATTTTCATTGCTGAAAATTTTAGTGATTAGGAAACACTTTGTTTGCCGCCAGATAATCAATAATTGCATCCAGGTTTTCCTCGTTATCTTTCGGATTGAAAACCAGTTTTGCATTTGTTGGAGCTTCGTATTCCATATCAACACCCGGAAGATTACTTGTTTTTCCTTGCTCAAGCAATTCGTATAATTCCGGTTTATTTTGTTTGCAATATTCAAGCGGAGCATCCATGTGGAACAAGTGGAAGCGATCTGCTCCAATAATTTCGGCCACCTGATTTCTCAGCGATTCGTTGCGCGAGATAAACGATGCAATGGCAATAATTCCCTGGTCGTTTAACAGTTTGCAAATGTGGGCTACACGACGAAGGTTTTCGGCTCTGTCGGCAGGTGTGAAGTCAAGCTCGCGACTTAATCCCGAACGTACCGAACTACCATCGATTAAAACAACCGTAGCACCGTTTTCAAATAATTTCTTTTCGAGGCTAAAAGCAAGTTCGTTTTTACCCGAACCATGCAAGCCAGTAATCCAGATAGTTTCCCCTTTCTGGTTGTATTGTTTTACGTAATCTTCCGTTTTTACAAGTGGCTCGCCTTTGGCAATTTTCGCTTTGTCTACATCGGTAATACGCGAAGGCAGGTTCTTGCTACCCAAACGGTCGATGATCATCCCCACCGCACAGGTATTGTGCGTTACCGGGTCGATTAAAATAAATGAACCGGTTTGTTTATTTTGTTTGTAAGGGTCGAAATACAAAGGTTTGGTGGTGGTTACAACCACTCTTCCAATTTCGTTTAACTTGAATTTTTCGATGCTTGATTTTTCCAGTGTGTTTACATCCACCTTGTATTTTACCTCGTCGATGCGGGCTTTTGTGGTGTTATTGGCCTGCTTGATGTAAAATTGAGTTGAAAGGTTCATCTCGTTTTCATCCATCCAAACCAACATGGCCTCAAACTGACGCTCCACACGGGGCAGGTTGTCAGGGTGTACCAACATATCTCCACGCGAAATATCAATTTCGTCTTCCAGTGTAACCGTTACCGATTGCGGAGGAAATGCACGTTCCAGTTCCTTGTCGTAGGTTACAATCGACTGTACTCTCGATTTTTTCATCGAAGGAAGAACCATTACTTCATCGCCTTTGGAAATAATACCCGAAGCTACTGAAGTTGAAAATCCGCGGAATTTAATATCCGGGCGAAGTACATACTGAACCGGGTAACGCAAATCAGTGAAGTTGCGGTCGGAAGCTACCTGTACATTTTCTAAAAACTCAAGGAGGCACGGACCATGGTACCAGGTCATGTTTTCCGATGGTTCCACAACATTGTCGCCTTTTAGCGCCGAAAGCGGAATAAAAGTTACGTCAGGAATATCGAGTTGGGTAACGAACGAATTGTAGTCAGCACGGATTTCTTCAAAACGATCTTTGCTAAAATCAGCAAGATCCATTTTATTTACCGCCACTACCACATGTTTAATTCCCAAAAGATTGGCCAGGTAGGTGTGGCGTTTGGTTTGGGTAATTACACCGTAGCGTGCATCAATTAAAATAATGGCCAGGTTGGCAGTTGATCCACCGGTAATCATGTTACGGGTGTACTGCTCGTGTCCCGGAGTATCGGCAATAATAAATTTGCGTTTTGCAGTTGAAAAATACCGGTAAGCCACGTCGATGGTAATTCCCTGTTCGCGTTCGGCTTTTAGTCCGTCGAGCAAAAGGGCGTAATCGATGTCTTCGCCGGCATGACCAACACGTTTGCTGTCGCGTTCGAGTGCATCCAACTGGTCTTCGTACAACATTTTACTGTCGAACATCAAACGTCCGATAAGTGTTGATTTTCCATCGTCGACCGAACCTGCAGTTAACAAGCGAAGTAAGTCTTTCTTTTGATCCTGATCGAGGAATTCCTGTATGTTGAGTTTTTTATCTGTCATTTTTTGATGCTTTTGTTTTGCTGTGTTGCCGTTGTATTGTGTTGCCGTTATGCTGTGTTGCTGTAACGCTGGATTATTGTTTTAGATGTTTCATGAATTTTGCAATCATGTTTTTAACTTTCTCACAATCCTCTCGTCTTTGTATTGCAATTTCAGATGAAATATAATTTTGGTCTTCAGCAATGTAATACATGTTTTTTACTTCGCCAGTAGAACCTTTCGCAATATTCAGGAATTGATGAAACTCTCTTTTTGATTCTCTTGAAAAACCTTCAGAAATAGTATTCATAATTGATATTCCTGCTCGTGTAATCTGGCCTTTAAATCCAAAATCACTTAAAGAATCAAAATCGGAATAAACATTTTTTACAATTATTCTTCCTAATTTCCAAATCTCAAGATCTTCAAATCGAGTAACCAGCATATTTGATTGTTTTACTGTTTTGTTGGATTACTGTATTACAAAGCCAAACAGCTTCACATTTTACAGCAACACGGCTGAACGGTTATAAGTTAAAAATAGCCTTCGCGTTTTTTCTGTTCCATACTTGCTTCCTGGTCAAAATCGATCACACGTGTAGTACGTTCCGAAACGGTTACGGTCATCATTTCTTCCACAATTTCTTCGATGGTAGTTGCGTTCGATTCAACGGCTCCCGTTAAAGGGTAACACCCTAAAGTACGGAAGCGAACCATTTTCATTTCTGCTTTGTCGCGCAGTTCTTTTGGCATCCTTTCGTCGTCAACCAAAATCAGGCTGCCATCCATGTTCACAACAGGGCGTTCTTTGGCGTAGTAAAGTGGCACAATTGGAATATTCTCCAAACGAATGTACTGCCAGATATCGAGTTCTGTCCAGTTTGAAATGGGGAATACACGAATTGATTCGCCTTTTTGTACACGCGAATTGTAGATGTTCCACAATTCCGGACGCTGATTTTTAGGATCCCACTGGTGAAATTTATCGCGGAACGAAAAGATGCGTTCTTTGGCTCTCGATTTTTCTTCATCACGACGGGCACCACCAAAAGCTGCATCGAATTTATGAATGTTTAAACCTTCAAGCAGAGCCTGAGTTTTCATAATGTCGGTGTGTACTTTACTACCATGTGTAAACGGACCAACGCCACTTTCGAAACCTTCTTTGTTGTGGTGAACAATTAAGTCCCAGCCTTTATCTTTGGCATATTGCTCACGAAATTCGATCATCTCCTTAAATTTCCATTTCGAGTCGATGTGCATCAAAGGGAAAGGTACTTTACCGGGATAAAATGCTTTTTCGGCCAAACGCACCATTACTGATGAGTCTTTTCCAATGGAATAAAGCATTACCGGGTTTTCGAATTCGGCTGCCACTTCGCGGATAATGTGAATGGCTTCTGCCTCTAGCTCGCGAAGATTGGTTAATGAATATTCATTCATTCGTATCTGTTTTTATTTAATAAAACTGTTCCCGAACCCGCCTTATTCAATACAAACGTAGTCCGGGTATTTTTATTAATTCAATTACTACTTTTAAAGGGAATGCAAAGATAAAATTTTATTCCTATTTGAATAGTAGATTAAGACTAAAAGGTCTAAAATTAAGATGAACTTGATTTGAATTAGAAACTCCAAAAGTAGGGGATAAGAAGCATGGACAAAATAAAGGCAAGAAGATTAAGAGGTAAACCAATTTTTACGTAGTCGCTGAATTTGTAATTTCCGATGGCTTGTACAATAAGGTTTGTTTGGTAGCCAATAGGAGTTGAGAAACTGGCTGATGCAGCAATAGCAATGGTTACAAAAAATGGCTTTGGATCGACATTTAGTTGTTGTGCCGCTGCCAGAGCAATTGGAAATACCAGCGCCGCTGCCGCATTGTTTGTTATAATTTCGGTAAAAATAGCGGTAATCAGAAACAAGGCTGCCATTACTCCAAGCGGGCCAAAACTTTGCGACATGTTTATTGTGGTTCGTGCAATGGCTTCGGCTGCACCGGAGCTTTGCATGGCTTTACTAATGGCAAAAGCACAGGCAATAGTAATCAGAACGTCCCAGCTAACTGCCTTCGTATATTTTTGATGTGGCATTATTTTTAGCCAGATTAATAACATGGCTGCAATCGACGAGAAATAGAACATATCGAAATTAATACCATCAGGAGAAGAAATAAATTTTCCGACAGTGGTACCCACAACCATGGCCAGAAGAATTATGGTAGCGATCCATTTTTTCCAGAATGTACCTGTTGTTCTGTAATCGCGTATGTAGGAAGTGAGATAGAATATTTTTGAATCGCCCCAGTTTTCGATAAATTTTTCGGTGGTGAGCAGTACCAGGTTGTCTCCGGTTTTTAAATGGAGTTTGTCCATGTTGGTGGTAATACGTTCTCCATTTCGGTGGATGGCCAAAACAACGGCCTGGTAGTGGTCGTAAAAATTAAACTCGTGTACTGTTTTACCAATGGCCGGAAAACGGGGAGCCAATACCGCTTCGTATTGTTTTAAATCGTTTTTAGGCACTCCTTTTATTAAATCAATGCCGCTTAATTTTAAGTTTGAATTGGCCAGAATGTAATTTAGCCGATCCGATTTTCCGGCTACCAGCAGTCTGTCGTTTGCCAAAAGTTTAAATATCCCTTTCCGGGTTTCAATTACGTTTCCCTCACGATTTATGATCTGAATAAAAAGGCCTTTTAAATCTTTTGATCTGCCGTTTTTAATTTCCAATCCAATCAGGTTACTGCCTTCCGGGATAATAACATCGTAGTGATAGTCTTTGTACTCGGTAGAACTTTTCGAATTAAAAAATATTTTCTCTCCCGGAAGAAATCGGTTACTAAAAATGGTCATGTAAATGGTACCAATAACGGCAATAAATACACCTACTTTCCCCAGTTCAAACATATTAAAACCTTCGTAGCCATTTTCAATAATTAAACCATGCACAACCAGGTTTGTCGATGTTCCGATAAGTGTACACATGCCTCCAAAAATGGTTGCATACGAAAGGGGAATCAGAAATTTTTTGGAGGAAAGATTGAGGTTTTCTGACCACTTTTTTATGATTGGAGCAAAAATAATTACAACGGGAGTGTTGTTCAGAAATGCAGAAAGCAAGGAGACCGGAAGCATTATTTGCGGAATAAGCGAAACCATTTTTCGCCGTTTACGGGGGAGATAGGTTTGTGCAAGCCGGTTTAATACGCCCGATTGCCGCACACCTTCGCTCACAATAAACAGAATTCCAATGGTGATCATTCCTTTATTCGAGAAACCGGCAAGTGCTTCTTTATCGGTAATAATTCCGGTTGCCACAAGAATGATCGCAGCTGAAAAGAAAATAAGGCCCGGCCGCATTATTTCTTTTGCAAGCGCAATAATTGTTATAAAAACAATTGCAAGAACAATATATCCTTCGGTGCTAATCAATGCAGATCTGGTATTTTATTCTCCTCAATCAGGAAAAGTTAGTTTTTTTTTGATGAATCAAAACTACTATTAAAATTTATTTACTTCAAAATAAAATATCATAATTTATTTGAGTGTAATATGTACTTGTTGCAAGTGTTTGATTATGTGGGGGTTTTTGTCGGTTGTCCGCATTTTTAGTGGGTTTTTTAATGTTAAGAGAGGAATAAAAATGACTTTTTTTTTGAAAAAATGCGCGTTGGGTTTGTGTGAAAAGAAATAAATACTACTTTTGCATCGCCTTTGAAAAACAAGGGCACTACAAGGATGACTCAGTAGCTCAGTTGGTAGAGCACATCCCTTTTAAGGATGGGGTCCTGGGTTCGAGCCCCAGCTGGGTCACTTGATTGGAATTAATTCCAGACTAAAAGCACTTAAATCGTTGATTTAGGTGCTTTTTTCATTTAGATACATTCTGAAACAGGCAAAACTGGGCTCACCCGTAAAGTCCGGTGGATTTAATTTTTTCAAGCAAATATTTTCGCTACTCTTCTGGCAAGAAAATATAGATTCATCATCGAATATACTGTTTAAAACAATACGTTTTTTCCTGCCGGAGGCCATACTATTTAGCTTAATCCAAATAGTATGCACAAAGATCAAGGCAGCTTTTGCTCTTCGCACATCATCATTACAAAACCTAACTTCGGACGGGTGATCTTCTCATACATTCGAAGCTTCCCGCTCTCCGTAAGGCTTTGTTTTGATTCAGCACTCGACCAAAAGAGGCCGACTCACGATCGGATGGTATAAAATATTGCATGGTTTGTAGCCCGCAAGTCCGCCTTCAGGAAAATGCGTTAAGAAATTTTGGGAATGCAGCGTTAAAAAAGAAAAGCTGTTTGACACTGACCGGAAGAATGAAGTGTCAGTGGAGTTCTTTTCTTTTAGCGGAGTTCCTAAAATTTTAGCAATTTTCATGTCAGCGGCGGGCTCAGAAATGCCTTCTTCGTGCTGACTTTTTTTGCTGAAGAAAAAAGACAGTCGCAGCGAAGCGAGAAAAATGGTTTAGGTAGTGAATTGATAATTCGTCCACCAGAATTTCAATGTGATCAAAAAATACTTTAAGAGGTGGTTAGATGAAGTGGCATCATTTGTTTTCTAAAAATTGTACCATTTTCCAGAAAATTTAAATCATATTACAGGTGAAAAAAGTTTTGTTTTGTTTTATTGCCTGCGTATAATTAGCCAATAGAATGAAACAGTTTATCATTTTTCTTTTTCAACCTGTACCAAAAAAAGAATCGTTTTAGGTAAATTGTATATTTAAACCGAAATGGGAAGGGGAGCCATATATATTCTTGTTTTATTGCTGTGGAGCATTTCAGCCAGGGCAATTGATAATCGTTACGTATTCAAAAAACTGAACAACGAAGACGGACTTACCTACAATACAGTTCACGACATTGCTCAGGAAGAGTCAGGGATAATCTGGTTTGCCACCAAGCAAGGATTGAACAAATACGACAGCTACAACATAAGGCGCTACTACACAGAAGACGGTGTTGGTATTCCTTCAAATTTTATTACTTCTGTTTTTGTAACAAAAAACAATCGTCTTTTTGTTGGAACCGACAGAGGAGCCATCGAATACAACCGTCGTTTCGACAAGTTTGAACCGGTGTTATTTGAAGGGAATACATTGCCCGGTATTACAACCTTCTGCGAAACTTCAGGTGGTGTTGTTTTTATTGGCTCTTACCAGGGAATTTATGCTTATCATCCCAAACAAAACTCGGTAATAAAATTTATTTCGCTTCAGAACGAACGAATTACATCAATAGTTGAAAGTGATGTTAATACTTTTTTCGTAGCCACGCAGTCGGGTGTTTATGTTTTAAATGCCGATGGAGTTTTGCTCGAGTATTATAACACAGCCAATTCGCCTGGACTGAATACCAATATTATTAACAAAATATTTATCGATAAATCAGGCAATTATTGGATAGGAACAGAAAACAGTGGACTGTACCTGTTTGATAAAACAAAGAAAACTTTTGCGAAGGTAAGACTTGGTGAAACCGACCAGGCCGAAACCACTGTTGTTCGCGATATTGAAGGAGATTTGGACGGAAATATCTGGATTTGCAGCGAATTGGGAATATTTATTTTGAATCCAATAACACACGAAAGTGTTAACATTCAACACTCTTTGGAGAAATCGGAATATTCGTTAAACGACAATGCCACTTATTGTGTGTTCCGAAGCAAAGAAGATATGATGTGGATTGGAACCTATTTTGGCGGAATTAACTACACCAACCTAAGTAATTTTAAAGGTTTTTTTAATATTTATCCGGGCGACGGACAAAATGAACTTCGGGGAAAGGCGGTTAATAAATTGTACAAAGATTCAAAGGGAATACTCTGGATAGCAACCGAAGATGGCGGAGTTTGCACATTTGATACCGAAAAAAAGGAGATTCTGAATTATTATCAGCACCAGGAAAATAACAGTTTAAGTTCGAATAATATACATGCCATTTGTGAGGATGAAAACGGGAATATTTTGTTTGGACATTTTATGACCGGTATCGATATTTTTAATCCGAAAACCGGAAAATTTAAAAATATTTCCATTCAGCCTGATGTAAAATACAGCATAATCGATAATTCAGTGTATTGTATTTATCAGGATTCGAAAAAGAACATTTGGGTAGGTACACGCCAGGGGGTGTATTTGTATGATTCTGTAAATGAGCAATTAACGCCAGTAAAACAAGATGGATTAGGGCACCTGTTTATCTACAACATTCTGGAAGATAGCCGCGGAAATATGTGGTTTTGTATCCGGCATGGTGGCATTGCTCGCCTCAATGAGGAAGCGGATTCGATAAACTTTTACCGGGGATCGGAGTTTTTATCGACCAATAAAATAATAGCAGTAAACGAAGTCAGTACCGGAAAAATATGGTTTGGAACGGTTGACGGAGGTGTAAATATTTACGATCCGGAGAAAAATGCTTTTGAGCAGTTGAGCATGGCAAACGGTTTGCCAAACAATACTGTTTATGGTATTTTGGAGGACTCGGGCAAGCACATTTGGCTGAGTACCAACCAGGGATTATCGAAATACAATCCTCAAACACATGATTTCAGAAACTATAACAGAAACGACGGTTTATCGGAAATGCAGTTCAATTTTGGATCGTATTATAAAGATTCCGACGGTACGCTTTATTTCGGACATGTTGATGGATTAACCTATTTTAATCCTTCCGAAATTATTGATAATAAAATAAAACCGGAGCTGATTTTTACCGATTTTAAATTGGCCAACGAAAGTGTTCGTGTAACAGAAAAAGGCATACTGACCCAACCGGTTGATAAAACAGAAAAGATTGTTTTAAGTTATGCGCAAAAAGCATTTTCGATTGACTTTGTGGCGGTGAATCACATTTCGGCTGGCAACAATAAATTTTACTATTATCTGGAAGGTTTTGATAATGACTGGAATGAAATGGGGAATAAAACCAGTGCGAATTATACCAATTTATTGCCTGGGAAATACGTGTTTCATTTAAAAGCCGAAAACAATGATGGTGTGGAAAGTGCCAACACAAAAAGCCTTGTCATTCGTATTCATCCGCCATTTTATTTGTCAACCGGGGCTTTTATATTTTACTTTATTTTAGTTGTTGGAATTTTTCTTTTGTACCGGAAAATTACCATCGACAAAGAAAAAGAAAAAGCTGCGCTGAATCTGGAGCGAATGGAGAAGGAAAAAATCAAAGAACTAAACCAGCAACGTCTGAATTTCTATACCTACATTTCGCACGAGTTTAAAACCCCGCTTTCCATAATTATTTCGAGTATCGACCAGCTGTTTGGTGAAAAAGATATTTCTGATGACCTGCAACAACGTTTTCAACGATTGGGCAGAAGTTCGAAGCGACTTTCTTTTTTGTTTAACCAGTTAATGGATTTTCGGAAAATTGAGACAAAACATGCCAAACTTGTGGTACAAAAAGGCGATATTATCAGTTTTCTGCGCGAAACATGTTTGGTATTCACTCCTCTTTTCGATCAGTACAGGGTGAATTTTGAATTTAAAGCCAGTCGTGCAGAATACGAGTACTGGTTCGATCCTGATAAAATTGAAAAGATTATTGCCAACCTGATGTCCAATGCGCTGAAACATACGCCAATTCATGGGAAGATAGTTTGTGAAGCAAAAATTGCAGATGAAGTTTCAGGCGAGGAACAAAAGCATTTGGAAATTTGTATTTCGAATACAGGAAAAGGTATTTCGGAACAAGAGAAGCAAAATTTGTTTACGCCTTTTTATGTGAATTACCAGCACAACGAACAAAAAAGTGGCACAGGAAT
This sequence comes from uncultured Draconibacterium sp., assembly GCF_963675585.1. Lineage (NCBI taxonomy): Bacteria > Pseudomonadati > Bacteroidota > Bacteroidia > Marinilabiliales > Prolixibacteraceae > Draconibacterium > uncultured Draconibacterium sp. The sequence goes on along the minus strand of NZ_OY776413.1, from coordinate 293,554 downwards.
TGGTCTCACACTGGTGAAAAGTTTGGTGGAATACCTTCATGGAACCATTGAAGTTTCAAGCATAATGAATGAAGAAACCCGTTTTATTATTCAGTTGCCGCTTGAATACAAAGGAATTTCAAACATCAAGCTCGAAAATAACAATGAAACGATCAGGCGTAATTTCGATTTGGAAAGCATATCGGAAATTAGCTCGAAGTCATTGGCAGTGAAAGAAAGAACAGAAGATGAAAGAGAATTTAAGCTTTTGATTGTGGAGGATACCATTGATTTGGCAGAAGTTTTAATTGAGCATTATTCGAAAAATTTTGAAGTGAGTTGTGCACAAAACGGGGTAGAAGCATTGAAAATTGTAAAAGATGAAGAGCCCGATATTATTATAAGCGATGTGATGATGCCCGAGATGGATGGCATTGAGTTTTGTAAAAAGATTAAGGAAGACGAAGCCACCAGCCACATTGCCGTAATTTTACTAACCGCAAAAACTACCCACGAAGATAAAATTGCCGGTCTGCAGGCAGGCGCTGAAGCTTATGTGCGTAAACCTTTCGATTTAAATGAGCTGGATTTGCATGTGCGTAATTTTATAGAGATACGTAAAAAGCTAAAAGAGAAGGTGGTTTCAGGGGCACACATCGACCTCGAAAAACTGAACTTCCAGGATAAAGACAAAGACTTTATTGAGAAAGTATCAACGATTATTAATGAGAATATTGAAAGTGAAACCTTGAATACGGAAGAGCTCGCCAAACAATTGGGCATGAGCAAAACCCTGGTTTACCTGAAATTGAAAAAACTACTCAACATGTCCGGCTCCGACTATATTCAGTCGCTTCGTTTTAAAAAGGCAATTGAATTAATGGCCGATTCCAATCGTAACATTTCCGATATTGCTTACGAGGTTGGTTTCACCGATCCAAATTATTTCAGCAAAGTATTCAAAAAGGTGTACAAAAAAACGCCAACAGTTTATCGAAAAGAATTGCTTGAAACGATTAAGGGCTTGAATATGAATTGATTCGTGTATTTGGCCTTTCTCATTTTCCTTGTTTTTTAACTCAATTTCCAGAATCTCAAACCCATAATTTCCGATTCTTGCATCAAACATTTGAAACTTATGCAACGAATTGAATCAAGCCTATTTCTGATCTTATTTTTATTGGTTTTTGGAAACGGAGAATTAAAAAGCCAGACATTAAATCCTAAAGTATCGGCCCTATTCGAAAATGCCATCGACAGCATTGAGCCGCCCATGCCAAATATTTCACCACTCTTTAAATATCACCTGCGCGATGTTGCGGTTTGTAAAGCACCGGGAGGCAAATATTATCTTACCGGAACCACCGACGACAACTGGGGAGTAGCAGAAGGAATTCGTGCTTGGGAATCGTCTGATTTAAAAGACTGGCAAATGATTGGTGAAAACGGTTTTGTTTGGACTTTCGATAAAGATGCCAGCAACGAAGCTCAGCGAAAAATTAAAATAAATAATGGACGGATGATCCGGGGAGTCTGGGCGCCTGAAATTCATTATATCAACAATAATTTCTGGATTACTTATTCGGTTAGTGGCGGTTACGGATCGGGTTTGCTAAAAAGTGTTAGCGGAAAACCCGAAGGCCCATACGAAGATGTGAAGAAGGACGGCGCCATGGTAAAAGGTATCGACGCCACCCTGTTTAAAGATGTTAATGGTACGGTTTGGTACATCTGGGGACCCGGGAATATGAAAAAGCTAAAACCCGATATGATGGGATTTGCTGATAACAAACCACCGGTTTTCCCAAAAGATGCAAGCGGTAAAGAAGTAGGCTACGAAGGTGTGAACATGTACTACAAAAACGGAATTTACTATTTGATGGCTGCAGAATGGAACTGCGAAAGTCCTAAAAAAGGCCATGTTTTTGGAAATACTGACGTTAACCGACGTACTGCCGATGGCCGCTACGATTGTATGATTGCCATGGCAGAAAATATTACCGGCCCATATTCTGAAGCATACATTGCTATTCCGCACGGTGGTCACAATATGATTTTCGATGATTTTGACGGAAACACCTGGGCAACCATGTTTGGTAACGATGAGGCCGCTGCCCAGTGGCGCGAGAATGCAGCCCTGGTTCAAATGAAAATGAATGCACAGAATCGTCTCGTTCCGCATATTCCGTATTCATCGTCGGCAAAAGAAAATATGCCCGTAATTTATGTTGCCGAAAATGGGAATAACACAGATGGAAAATCATGGGAATCGGCATTTACTTCCTTGCAAAAGGCGGTTGACGCTGCTACTCCGGAAACTCAGATTTGGGTGGCCGAAGGCAGTTACGGAAACTCACTTCAAATTGATGGAAAAACGGCACTTTACATTTATGGTGGTTTCAAAGGCAATGAAAAAGCCCTTTCGGAAAGAAATACATTAGCAATCACAAAACTTGACGGAGAACGAAAAACTCCGCATGTACTTTCGGTATTAAATTCAGAATACATCCGAATTGACGGGCTAAACATTAGCGGTGGAAAAAATACGGGCGAAAAAGCAAATGGTAACGGTGCCGGAATCTGGCTGGAGAACGGAGGAGAGTCGGTTCGGTTTGTAAACTGTACCATCTCCGATAATTATGCATCGAACAACGGTGCCGGTATTTATGTATCGAATGGAGCCAGCCCTCTGTTTGTTGGTTGCGACATAATAAATAACGAAGCAAATATAAATGGCGGGGCAGTTTACGTAGATTGTAATGCCGACAATGGCTATCATACGCGCTTTTACAATTGCAACATCAGCCGGAATAAGGCGCAGGCCAACGGTGGAATTGCATGGTTTGTTACCGACCAAAAACAAACCGGAACCCTACGTTTTATCAACTGTTTGCTAAACAACAACTTTACCATGCTCGAAGGTGGTAACATTGTATTGAACGGTGGGGCGACTTTATTAATGAGCCAATGCACCGTAGTAAACAACCGAGGTATGTCGAAAGGTGCTGCTGTTGCCCAGTTGGGGCGGGTACCGGCACAGAGTCGCATTATTAATTCAATTTTTGAAAATAATTATGGTGCAGCACTTTTTGTTGCCGATGCCTTCGAAGGTGCCGATCCAACTTCGGCACACAAGCAACAATGGACCGAAATTCAAAACAATCTTTTTTATAAAAATCGAACGCTTAGCCTTTGCAGATATTCGTACAAAGCCAACGATTTTAAGACGGTAAAGGAGATAAATCCCACAAACTGGGCTTCAGGGAACCAGGATGGCGATCCACTTTTTGTAAATCCCGGCAAAGGCGATTTCAGAATACAAAAAGCCTCCAAAGCGAGGGGAATGGGGACACTGAAAAATGCCTTCCCAATCGATTATACAGGAGAAAGAAGGTTTAAGGACTTCGATACCACTACAAAAACAATTGATGCTGGATTTCAGGTGGTTATTAAAGATTGAAAATTCTGTTTGAATCAGATTCCTGTTTTTATGAATCATTTTCAAGAAGATAAAATAAGAGAGAAATTACTATTGTATAAACTAAATTAATCAGATTTATGAACAAGCTTAAATTATTATTTCTAGTCTTGTTTATCCTCCCGATTACGTTATTTGCACAGAATAATGTTACAGGTGTGGTAAAAGGCGATACCGGCGAAGCACTTCCCGGTGTAACTATTGTTGTTGAGGGAACTACCCAGGGAACTACAACGAATTTTGAGGGTGAGTACTCAATAAGTGCTCCTGCAAATGCAAACCTGGTGTTCAGTTTTATAGGTTATTTAAAACAAACAGTACCGGTAAACGGGCAGTCAACCGTTAATATTGTTTTAAAACAGGATATTGAAGAGTTGGAGCAGGTTGTTGTTATTGGTTATGGTACGGTAAAAAAGAGCGACCTTACCGGATCTGTAACATCGGTAAAAGCTGAAGATTTAAATCCTGGAGCCAATGCATCGGTTGAACAGGCTTTGCAAGGTCGTGTTGCTGGTGTTCAGATTTCGCAGAAAAGTAACGAGCCAGGTGGTGGTTTAAGTATCAGCATCCGTGGATCGGGATCGATCCAGGCAGGTAACGAACCACTTTATGTTGTTGACGGTGTGATTGTGAATAACGGTAGTGTTGCCGGAACCGGTGGTGTTGGTTTTACCGGAAACCAGAATCCAAGAAACCCGTTGAACTCGTTAAATCCATCGGACATTGCCTCGCTCGAAGTTTTAAAAGATGCTTCGGCAACTGCAATTTATGGTTCGAGAGGATCGAATGGTGTTGTTATTATTACTACCAAAAAGGGAACAAAAGGTAAACTCAAAGTTGGATACGATGGCTATTACGGAATGCAGCAGGTTTACAAACCGATGGATGTTTTAACTGCAACACAGTACAAAGAAGTACTGAATTCAATTATTGATTTGGGTGGTGGCGACGAGCTGCAACGAATTAATGAAATTGAAGGTGGCGGAACCGATTGGCAGGATCTGATTTACAGAACAGCAAAGATTCAGAATCACAATGTTACCATGTCGGGTGGTGCTGAAAATCTTACCTATTTCTCTTCAATAAACTATTACGAGCAGGAAGGTTTGGTAAAAGGCTCAGGAATGGAGCGTTTTAATACACGCATTAACCTGAATTACGATGACAAAGGAAAAATGAGAGCAGGTGTAAATCTGAATGCCTCTTATATTTACGATGATTTTGCATCAACAGGTTTGGGAATTAACGAAAATGGTGGGGCAATTTATACCGCAGTAAATTACGATCCGGTAATTGCTCCGTATACCGCAGATGGAAGTTACCGGAAATCTGACTTTTTTGTTGGCGACAATCCGCTGGCAATTTTGGACGGTGAAGATGCATTTGCCGAAACTTTCCGTTTTTTCGGAAATACTTTTCTCGAGTACTTTTTTATTCCGGAACTATCGGCGCAGGTAAAACTTGGTGGCGATGTACAGGATGTACGAAGAGATATTTTCATTCAGCCGTTTACAGTATCGGGAGCAGGTACCGGTGGTATTGCATCTATTCAAACAGGTAGAAAAGACTATGTTTCTGCTGAAGGAACTTTGAATTTTAACAAGAAACTTGGACAAAGTAATTTAAGCGGTGTGCTTGGTACTACCTACGAATATTTTCAAACAAAAACATTTGCAGGTGATGCCCGTGGATTTGCACTACCTGATTTGGAAACCAATGCAATTGGCTCAGGCGACCCGCTTTTAAATAATCTGGGAAGTGGCCGTACGCAGGCTAAATTTATTTCGTACCTGGCAAGGGTAAATTATTCGCTAATGGATAAGTATCTTTTAACTGCATCGTTTAGGGCTGATGGTTCATCGCGATTTGGTGAAAACAATAAATTTGGTTATTTCCCATCGGCAGCTATTGCATGGAAAATGCACAAAGAAGATTTTATGGGGAATGTCGGTTGGATTTCTGAACTAAAACCAAGATTCAGTATTGGTAGCACGGGTAATGCCTCAATCGGGAATGAGTTGACTTATCAAACATTCTCAGCTGGTAATCAGGTACTGTTTGGCGACAGTTTTTATAGTACAATTGCTCCATCCCGGATTTCAAATCCTGATTTGACCTGGGAGAAAGCAGTACAAATTGATGCCGGATTCGATTTTGGTTTATGGGAAGGCAGGTTAACCGGATCGTTCGATTACTTCAACAAAGAAACTACCGACCTTTTAGTTAGTATTCCACAACCAATGAATACCGGTTTTACCGGACAGGTTCAGAATATGGGAGGTGTGCGTAACCAGGGATTTGAATTGACATTGAGTTACGATGTAATTCGTTCGAACGATTTATACTGGAACCTTTCAGGTAACTTCTCTACACTTAAAAACGAAGTGTTAAATATTGGTGACCGCGGAGATATTATTCACGGTGGTCTTTCGCAACTTCCTGATTTCGCAATTATTACACCGGGTGAAGCTTTGAATTCGTACTACGGATATATTGTTGACGGTATTTGGCAAACAGACGATGATTTTAGTGTAACTACTGATAATGTGCAGCCGGGAGACATAAAATTCAGAGATATAAATGAAGATGGAACGATTAACGGCGACGACCGCACCATCATTGGTAATCCAATTCCTGAATTCACCTGGGGATTGACAAGTAACCTGCAATACAAAAACTTCTCGCTTGATATTGTAATGCAGGGAGTTCAGGGAATGGATAAACTAAATGGCAACCTGGCTAATTCGATGTTCCCGAATAACTTCAGACAAAACCGTATTGCCGAGCCGCTTTTAAACCGTTGGACACCTGAAAATCCATCAAACCAATATCCATCGTACGTAAATCCGCTTGCATCGGGAGGTACCTCAGCACTGATCAACTCAATAACCGTTGAAGATGCGTCGTACATTCGTTTACAATCGGTACGCTTAGCTTACAATGTTGCAGTTGAAAATATCAGTTTCCTGAATAAACTTTCGGTTTATGTAACTGCTCAAAATCTATTCACAATTACCGATTACATGGGAACCGATCCGGCATCAAACGCCAGCGGAAGCAACACGCTTGCAGTCGATTTTAATGCGTATCCTATCCCACGTACCTACTTAATAGGTTTAAATGTTGAATTCTAAAAATGGCTAAAATGAAGAAAAATATATTCAAAAAAATATTCGGAACATTGCTCATACTAAGTGCACTTGTTTCATGCGAAAACCAACTGGAAATGTATCCAGTGGCTGAGTTTGCACCCGGTAATGCATTACAGAATGAAGCTGGAATAGAAGCATTATTATTCTCTGCTTATAATAATTATACGCCGGGTTCGGGCGTTCGAACCGATATTCTTATAAACGAAGTTACTACCGATGTTGGAATGGTACGTATTGGTGCTGTTGAACGGGAAATGAAACCGTTTATGAATTTTAACTGGGATGCTTCAACAAACCACCTCGATGGTATATTCTGGACACGTCCGTACACGGCAATCCGAAATGCAAATACTTTGCTTGATAACATTGATAATTCGGAAGTTGAAGAGGGATTCAAAAAAATGGTTACTGCCGAAGCTCGCTATATTCGTGCGTACTGTTATGCCTACATGTATAAATATTTTGGACCGGTTCCGTTACGTACAACCAGCGATCTTACTGTTCAGCCAAAAGAACTTGGATTACCAACAGAAGAAGAATTCAGGAGTTTTGTTGAAACAGAACTAAATGCGGCTGCCCAGGATTTGTTGGATCCTGCTGAACAAGCACAGGTTGGAAGAGCCACAAAGGGACATGCTTATGCTGCGTTAACAAAGTTTTTAATGAACACAAAACAATGGAGCAAAGTAGTTGAGGCAACTCAGGATGTTATGGATTTAAACTACTACGAATTGTTCCCGGAATACAGAGCAGCCTTTTTTGTGGAGAATGAACCGCAAACAAATCCTGCCAACAAGGAAATGATCGTGACCTGGTCGCTTAAAAATGAAAGCGGTGGTTACAATAACGATTATCAAAATGGTGCTTTCCCTCCGGGATTCAGAACATCGGATAATATTCCTGAATTTGAGTGGATTGTGGGAATGGCAAACTGGCCAACACAATTTAGCATTCGCGATGGATTTGTTGATTCGTTTGATCCGAACGACGCCCGTAAACAGGCAATTATAGAAACGTATTACAACGCAGGTGGTGCACTTGTAAATCTTAGAACTGCAAATACGCACAACAGCCGTAGTTTGAAATATTTCGACAACGCGCAAACAGGTAATTTTAGTGGTTGCGATGTTCCGTATATCCGCTACGCCGATATTTTACTATGCAGGGCTGAAGCTCTGAATGAAATAAACGGACCAACGCAGGAGTCGGTTGATTTGGTGAATGAAGTCAGAATCAGGGCAAAAGTTACAGCTTACACGCTGGGCGATGTTGGCGATAAGGCCAGTTTCAGAGATTTGATTTTGGATGAACGTGGTTGGGAATTCTTTGCCGAAGGAAAACGCCGCGAGGATCTTATTCGCCACGGAAAATTCCTGGAATATGCTGCTGATCGGGGTTTATCTACATCTCCTGAACAAGTTTACTTCCCATATCCATTGGCAGAGGTTGATGCCAACCCGGCTTTGGACCAAAGGGAAGGATATTAAATAGTTAGTTTGATTAGATTAGAGAGGGCTGCATTGGATCGACCGTATGCGGCCCTTTTTCTTCCTTTTCATTTTTTTTATCCAAAATTTCCAATCATTTCTCCGAGGTAATTGGAAGTAATAAACTCAAGACGAATGAATTTAAAACGATCTGCAATAAAAGGAATAATTGCAATTTGCCTGATAATACTAACGTTAAAAGTAGATGCGCAGGAAGTGGGCGTGAATTTTAACGAATCGCTTTTTCATGCTGAAGATCTTGCAAAACTCAGCCGAACTAAAACCACCTGGGTAAGGGGGTTTTTTGATTTCTTCCCCTATTACGAAGATCAGGATCGCCTGACCGATCTGGATGATCAGCTTGAAGATTTTTTAAATCTGAAAAGTGCGGGGTACAAAACGATTCTCAATATTAAATGGAATTTTCATAACAAATCATATCCCGATACTACAAGCACAGAAATTGAAGCGTACAATGAATTTCTACAACGTTTTCTGGATCGCGTTTGGGGAAAGATCGACATTATCGTTGTGGGCAACGAACCATTCATCGAATCGATGAATAACGAAGAACGAAACACACGTTTGGCTCCGTTTTATCAATATATGTGTAACCGGGTTAACGAATATAGAACCGGAAAAGAAGCCACTCCGATTTATTTTGGAGCATTTAACCGTTTGTACGATTTCTATCGCGATACGGAAGGTGTGCTTACAATGCTCGATTTTGTAAAAAAAACACCGTGGATTGAAGGGATTGATTTACACATTCACCACAAAAACAATAACGATATTGTTTCGATGTACAGTTATGCAGATGCCCGCATCAGGGACGATCAGAAAATCCTGATGACAGAATTCTCACTGGTTTTTTGCTGGCAGGATCACACCCGCGATCTTATACCTGCAGAATTTGCTTCAAAGTATGGCTATGCAAGTGATATGCTGGTTCATCAGTACATTTACGAAGCTTTGAATGTCCGGCGCCCAAAACAGGAGTGGGACGATTTTTTAAGTAGTTGTTCGTGGTTCGAGGAGCGGAAACATTATTTGCGGGAAGTTTACGAGCTTTTAAAACAGTACGAATCATTCCACATTGCCACTTATTCATACGAAATAAGCTGGGGAACCAATTTCGATGGCAACACAGTGCCCTGGCTGCTGAATAATTTAATTGCTGCAACCACCGTTGAAGATGATCCTGAAACTGGTGAGAAACAGTTTAACTATGCTTTTATCGACGATTTCTTCAAAATTCAGGATATTGAAACATCCGGAGATAATACCATTATTCCGCCTGATCCGACGAAAATATTTATGGAATTCGAATTTGATGAAAAGCTAACAGATGCTTCTCCCGAAAATGTAGAATTCAGCCTGACAAAGGGAACAGAAATGTATACCGAGGGTAAATTTGGAAAAGCATTGAGTTTTAATAACACCGCTTTTGTTACTACGCAGGATGCCTTAATAAATGTGGGATCGGAAAGCAGTACACTTGGAGTGTGGGTGAAAATGGATAGCTCAACCAGTGTGACCAATGCCGGGATGACAATTCTGCACCAAAAAGATCCGGCCGGGGGAACGCCTCCCGGAAGGATCATGATGGAAATTTTAAATGGCGATTATCCCGGCACTTTCGAAAGTGGATTACGGGCGCAAAGTTCTGATGTTATTGAGCCCGGAGTTTGGTACCACATTGCTGTTGTTCACGATGCAGCAAGAGCGATGAAAAGCATTTATGTCAACGGTGAGTTAAAAGGTATTGCCGATTTTGGAACCGAGCAATCGGTGGGGCCTTTTGTAATGGGAGCTTTTAAAACCGAAGATAGAGCCTTTCTTTATGGAAGTCTCGACGAACTTTTTTGGACCAGGGAAATACTCAGCCCTGGCCAGATAAAATCGATTATGAGTGAAGGTATTGCCAAAAGTTTTGATGATCAGGAAACGGCTGTTAATACGAAATGGAATCAATCAGATTTTAATCTTTTTTACCCTAATCCGGCAGCGGGTAGTATCGAATTTACACGGGAAATGCTGGAAGAACAAGGGCAATTTCAATTGTTCGATATAAATGGATGTGCAGTTACTGCTCCACAGACTGTACGTGCCGGAAAAATAAACCTTGAATCTCTTACAAACGGAATGTATTTTATGAAAATAGTTGCTGATAACAGAGCTTATTCCGATCGATTGATGTTGACAAATTAACTGTGAATTTTTAGATTTCGATATAACAAAAACTAATTTTTTGTGTGTTCTCAAAACAAAATCAATGAAAAAAATGAATACAATTCTTTTGATACTTGCTCTGTTAAATCTGCAGTGTAACACGGAAGCAGACCCTGAAATTGATCAGGAGAATCCCTTTCGAATGGAATATTTTAATTTGGCTTATGCGTCAGAAAGCAATACGCAGAAGTTGGATATTTATCTGCCTGTTATGGTTTTAGAAAAGAATCCGGTGGTTGTTCTTATTCATGGAGGTGCATGGCGAGTTGGTGATAAGTCAAATTTCAGAACGAATGCAAGGTGGAGCGAGGTGGTAGACACTTTGAGAAGCCGAGGATATGCTGTTGTTCCAATCAACTATCGACTAAGCGGTGAAGCAAAATTTCCTGCACAAATTTACGATGTAAAAGCTTCGATAAGATGGATTAAAGCCAATGCTGAAAATTATAAAATAGATTCAGAGAGGATTGGAGTTTGGGGGCAATCAGCCGGAGGACATTTGGCAGCGTTGGCTGGTGTTTCAGAAAATATCGAGGTGCTGGAAGATTTTGCTCAAGGAAATGAGAATGTCTCTTCAAGTATTCAGGCTGTTGTAGATTGGTACGGACCAACCGACTTTCTTAAAATGGATAGCATGACAATTGCTCAGGGGTGTGCTACTGCGAATCATTCTTTAGCAAACTCCGGCGAATCAGAGTTAATAGGTTTTCCTATTGAAAGCCGTTCGGATTTGGTTGCCCTGGCAAATCCAATTACTTACAATACTGAAGTTTGCCCACCATTTCTTATTGAGCATGGTTTAAATGATTGTACAGTGCCTTTTGGTCAGGGCCAATTATTATATGAATCACTATTGCCTGTGTTAGGTAGTGAACACGTTAAATTGAATTTACTTCAGAATTCCGGACATGGAAATGGCCTGTTTACTGAAATTGCAACGGTTGAGAATGTGATTGATTTTTTAGATGCCTATTTAAAGTAACGTATTGGCTATTAGTTAGTTTTAAAAACTGAATACAAACTGAAAGCGCACATTTGCATCGATTAAGGTTGGTAAAGTGAAGCAGGAATTTTAAGGGCAGGATTTTATACTTCTATTAATTTTATTGAACAGGATTAGAATCCACGATGAATATATTCTAAAAAAAAGAGTTTATTTGTACATATAAACTTATGTAATTGGAATAAATACGGTGGGTTCAGAAAAGAATGAAATCGATTTACTATTGTTTAAAAGTGGCGATGAGAAAACTTTTGAAGTGATCTTTAATGCGAACTATGAGGCAATTGTTGGATTCTGTACCCAGTTTATTTCCGATGTTGATGCTTCGAAAAGTACCGCACAACAAGCTTTTATAAATTTATGGCTCAACCGCGATAAAGTAGAACGTGTTAACGGAATCAGAGCTTTTTTGTATACAGCTGCTAAAACAGGTTGCTTAAATTATTTGCGCCACGAAAAATATAAAATACAATATCAGAAACATACGATTGCTGAGAAGGAGAATCGTTTAAATCAGGACATTCTGCAATCGTTTCAGTTTAATCGTTTGGAATACATGGAGCTGGAAGAAATGATTCAGTCGGCCATTGATAAACTTCCGGAAAAATGTAAAGTTGTATTTATGAAAAGCCGGTTTGAAGGCAAAAAAAACCAGGAGATTGCTGTCGAATTGAATATGGCCTTAAAGTCGGTGGAGTCGAATATTACGCGGGCACTCAAAATTCTTCGAAAAGAACTACAGGATGTTCTTCCTTTGGTACTATTTTTATTATAAGGTACTTACGCTTTGTTTCTCTTTTCCATTTCATTTAAAAATAAATCAAAATAAGAAAAAAGTAAAAATCTATACAGGGTAGATTAATGTTCGTGTGTACATTATCCAGAAACGCAAAAAATGGATAATAATAGCATCTTAAAATATATACAGGGAAAAGCATCCAAAGAAGAAAAGGAAATTTTCTTTCGATGGCTGGAAGAAAGCCCTGAGCACAAAGAAGAATTTTCAGCCGTAAAAAAAATATGGGCTTTGTCGGCAAAGTATAAAAATACAGAGGGCACTAGCTGGGCCGATTTGAAACCTGTGACACAACCCGAAAAGAAGACGCATAAACATTTCATTCGAATTCTGAAACAGGCTGCCATCTTTATCATTTTAGTGGGATTTGGTGCACTGGCTCAGTTTTATATTTCACAAAAAGCTGATAACAACCAAACTGTTTATGCCGATAGTTTTTTGGTTAAAGCTCCTTTGGGACAAATGACAAATCTGGAACTTCCCGATGGAACATTGGTAATGTTGAACTCAGGAACAACCATCTCATATTCAGGTGATTTTACATCAGGAAATCGACAGGTTTATCTTCAGGGAGAAGCCTTTTTTGACGTACAAAAAGATGTTGATCATCCGTTTATTGTGAACTCTGAATTTCTTGGTGTAAAAGTCTACGGAACATCATTTAATATTCAAGCGTATCCTGAGGATAGAACATTTGCCGCAACACTTGTTGAAGGAAGCATTGGTTTGTTGGATGCAAATGGTGAAGAAGTTACTAAACTGGTGCCGGGTGAAAAAGCCTGTTTTGACGAAAGTGGAACAAACATAGAAATTAAACAAGTAGATACCGCAATGTACACTTCGTGGAAAGAAGGACTTGTAACTTACCGAAACGAAAGGCTGGAGGATATAGCCAAACAGATTGAACGTTGGTATAATGTAGAGATAGTGATACAAAAAGAAGGTTTGGGTGATGAGCGTTATTTTGGTACTATTTTGAAGAACAAACCCATCGATCAAATTCTGGAGGTACTAAAATTAACAACTTCGCTGCAGTACGAGATTGTACCCAGGGCAAATAAACCTAGTCTGATATACTGGAAATAAGATATAGATTAAACGAATAAAACTTAAGCCGATTTATGAATAGAACTGACACTTCCTAAAAAATGACAGGCCAAAAATACTGGAAATATTTTTAGCCTGCTCAGCTTAACAGGTACGCCAATACCTGAAAAGCACTGATAAATAAAACTTAGTATTTACCAATAACATGTCAAATTTATGAAAAAAACAGACAAGTGCCCTTTTTTATATGGGCAACTAAAAAAAGTTTTAATGATTATGAAACTAACAACCTTTCTTGTCCTACTACTAACTGTAAATGTATTTGCTGAATCCTATGCGCAATCTGCAAAAATTACGCTAAACATGGAACAGGCTACTGTTAAAGAGGTGATTGAGCAAATCGAAAGTGAAACCGAATTTTACTTCATGTTGAAGTACGACGATCACTTAATGAACAGACATGTGGATGTTGCTTTGTACGATGCCAATATCCATGATGTACTAACTCTGCTTTTTGATGCAGACAAATACAATTACAAAATAATTGATCGCTACATTGCTGTAACTCCCGTTGATGAGAAGGCAGTGTATGCTATTGACCAGGCAACAATAGAAGGAATTGTTACAGATGCAAGCGGGGAAGCTTTGCCAGGAGTAACTGTACTGTTTAAAGGAACTACCAATGGAACAGTTACAGATATTAATGGCCATTATGCACTGCCGGTAACCGAAGGGCAGATTCTGGTTTTTTCGTTTGTTGGAATGAAAACACAGGAAGTAAAACTGGAAGGCCAAACAAAACTCGATATTACGCTTTTGGTTGATGCAATTGGCCTTGACGAAGTTGTTGCAATTGGATATGGTACAGTAAAAAAGAGCGATTTAACCGGTTCTGTAGCATCGTTACGAAAAGACGATCTGAATAAAGGAGTGACTCCTACGGTTGCTGGTTTATTACAAGGGAAAGCAGCTGGCGTTCAAATTACACAAGCAAGTAACGAGCCTGGTGGTGGTACAACAGTACAAATTCGTGGAGCAGGTTCGGTAAATGCTGGTGCCGGCCCACTTTATGTAATCGATGGTTTACCCATTGAAAATAGTCAGGTTATTTCCGGAAACGGTACTACAATACCCGGGGTGAGAGTTCCACGAAGTCCTATGTCAAATATAAATCCTGCCGACATTGAATCTATCGAGATTTTAAAAGATGCTTCTGCAACAGCTATTTATGGTGCCCGTGGTGCAAACGGCGTTATCCTGGTAACCACAAAAAAAGGTAGCAGTGGGGCATTACGAATTAATTATAGCGGATATACAGGTCTTCAAACACCTAAGGATATGATCGAAGTCCTTCAGGCTGATGATTACATGCGGATATTGAACGAAATATTGGATACTCCCGGTTCAAACGTGCCGGAAGCTGAGCGTGTTACCGAGATTCAGGATGGAGGTACAGACTGGCAAAATGAACTGCTTCGCAACGCAGTAATTCAAAGTCACAGTTTGTCTTTTACCGGAGGAACTGAGAAAACCAAGTATTTTGCGTCATTAAATTATTTTAATCAGGAGGGAGTTTTAATTACATCAGGATATGAACGTTATGATTCGAGGTTTAACCTTGAACACCGAAACGACAAAATGGTGTTCGGAATTAATTTCTCCACCTCGTACACGCACGACAACACAGTTCCAATTGGTTTTAGCACAAACGAAGAAGGAAGTTCATTGTATGCAGCAAGAGGATATGATCCTACGCTGAGTATTTTTGATGAAGATGGAAATTATCAGGTTGTTTCCTGGATGAATCTCGACAATCCGCTTGCTCTTGTTTACGGAAAAACCAGTAATACCGATAACTACAGAACACTTGGAACTGTATTTGGTGAGTACACCCTTTTGAAAGGCTGGACAGCAAAATTGAATCTTGGTTTTGACAGCAGAAACAGCCGCAGAGATACCTATGTTTCCCGTTTAACCAAGGACGGACGCGCAAATTCAGGAATCGGAACTGTATTAACCGGTACAAGAAATAACTATCTGGGTGAATTTACAACTACCTACAACCGCGATTTGGATAACAACAGTAGTTTCACGGTTATGGGGGGGATAACCTACCAGAAATTTATCAATAGCAATTTTTCCGGAACCGGAAAGGGATTTCCAGTTGATGAATCAGAAACCAACAATATGTCTCTGGCCGATGCAGCTTTGTATTCCATGGATAGCTCCAAGAATAACAACAAATTGCTATCCTATTTTGGACGCGTAAATTACAGCTTGTTTAACGAGTTCCTTTTTACAGCCACTTTAAGGGTTGACGGATCTTCTCGTTTTGGAGAGAACAACAAATACGGTTATTTCCCTTCAGGAGCTTTTGCGTGGAAAATGCACGAACGTGAGTTTATTCAAAATCTGAACTTGTTCAGTATGTTAAAAATGCGATTAAGTGTGGGACGCACCGGGAACCAGGATATTGGCAATTTCTTGTCGATTACTACATTTAACCAGGGCGCAAGTGTGATTCTTGGAGGCGAACAATATGTTACATTGGCCCCAACACGAATTGCAAATCCTGATTTGAAATGGGAAACTACAGAACAAATCAATGCCGGTTTTGATATGGGATTTCTGGATAACAGGATTGTGGTATCAACCGATTATTTCCAAAAGAATACTTTTGATATGTTGTTTGCCTTGCCGATACCGGCTTCAACAGGTTATACATCCATCATGTCGAACATAGGTAATATAAAAAACAGTGGATTTGAATTAACCATTGATTCAAGGAACCTTACCGGAAAATTGAAGTGGAACACTGTTCTTAATCTTAGTACACTAAAGAACAAAGTAACTGACATCGGTGATATTTCCGAAATCATTCATACAGGTGCAGGTCAGTCAACTTCTCAAATTGCTATTATCAGAAAAGGAGAAGCGCTCAATTCGTTCTACGGATATAAAACTGACGGTATCTGGCAGACTCAGGAAGAAATCACTGCTTCCGGTACATTGGATCCTGTAAAACCAGGAGATGTGAAGTTTGTGGATGTGAATGGCGACCATGTGGTAAATACCAATGACCGTGTTATTCTTGGAAAATCAATTCCATCATTCACAATGGGTTTGACCAACCAGCTGGAATACAAAAATTTCCAACTGAATATATTTATTGATGCTGCAACCGATGTTGAGATGTTAAACAACTCAAAGGTTGAAACCTACTACCCGGTAAGTCACCGCAGAAACAGAATGGCGGAACCTTACTTAAACCGCTGGACAGAAACAAATCCTTCAAATGAATGGCCATCATTCGTAAATCCGGCAGGGCAGGGGAACAAAGCAGTTAGCGATTTAACCGTTGAAGATGCTTCTTATATCAGACTTTCGTCGCTTCAATTAACGTATCAGGTTCCGTTAAAGAGCAAAAAGATATTTGATCATCTGAGTGTTTATGTGAGTGGACAAAATTTATACACAATAACAAATTACACCGGACAAGATCCTACAACTAACTCAAACGGTAACAGTAGTTTGAAAATCGATTTCAACTCGTATCCTGTTTACCGGACTTATACTTTTGGAGTAGAAATAGGTTTTTAACTTTTAAATCGAAATTACTATGAATTTTAAATATTATTTATCAACTATTTTGCTGGCAGTAACGTTGCTGTTTACCAGCTGTGAGGATCAGTTAAACGAGGAAGTATTTTCGCAACTTGATCCGTCTACTTTATTTAATTCTGCGAATGGAATAGAACGTGTTCTGTTTGGAGCATACCGCGACGCTCAAATTACCGATAACTTTGGTGGTAACATTTGGTTTCAGGAAGAATGGACTTGCGACCATTTTTGGGAAACCGGTGGTGCTGTTAATCTCCAGGCAACCGTCATGCTGGCTTTTACCTGGGATGCTTCGTATCCAACACACTGGACCGGCTTATGGAACAATTGTTACTACTCTGTCCGAAATTGTAATCTTGTTCTCGAAAACATTGATCAATCACCGGTTGATGATGCCACAAAAGCCAGGTTAACAGCCGAAGCCCGATTTGTAAGGGCATCTGCCTATTACATTTTGTATACCATGTGGGGACCGGTTCCGTTGAGGTTAAGTACCACCGGAGAGTTGGAAATGGCCCGTGCAACCGATGCTGAAATGCAGGCATTTTTTGAAACAGAATTCACCGAAGTTTCTACTGTACTTCCGGCCAGGGATACTCCGGGATACCAGTATGGCCGCGCTACACGGGGAGCTGCACTGGGTTATCTTACAAAATTTTACCTGAATACAAAACAATGGCAAAAATGTGCCGATGCAGCTAAAAAATTGATGGACCTGAATGAGTACGAATTATGGTCTGATTATACCACCTTGTTCACGGTTGATAACGAAACAAAGCAAAAGGAATTGGTTTGGGTTTATCCTTGCAGTACACAACGTCCGGGCAACGAGTTTATGAATGGAGCTTACCCGCCACAGTTCGCAAGTACAGTTGACGGCTCGATTGTGTTTAAAGTGAATCAGCGGAATTGGGCAAGACAGGACCGTGTTTTGGATTCATTCTATAATTCATTTGATCCGAACGACGAACGCAGTAAGTTGATTCTTACGGAATATATCAATACAAAAGGGAACACCGTCTCTTTGTTGAACAATAACAATACCCGTTCATTCAAATATACGCCTGATCCGGATGCAGTAGGAAATAGCAATGGAAACGACCTTGCCGTTATTCGCTACGCCGATATTTTGTTATCGCGCGCCGAAGCATTAAACGAATTAAGCGGTCCAACTCAGGAAGCTTTGGATTTAATACAGGAAGTTCGCGACAGAGCCGGATTAACAACTCCGCTTGTGTTGGGCGACTATACCAAAGAATCTTTGCGCGACCGTATTCTGGACGAAAGAGGTTGGGAATTATACGCTGAAAAAGTGCGCAGACAAGATTTGCTTCGTCACGGCAAATTTATCAGCTCAGCTAAAGCACGAGGAATTACCATTGCTGATGATCATCATAAGCTTTTCCCGATTCCTCAAACCGAAATAAATGCCAATCCGTTGTGTGAGCAAAATCCGGGTTATTAGTAAATACATAGTTTAGATTAGATTAGTTTAGTAAAGCATATCCCTGTTTCAGGGGTATGCTTTCAATTCCGAACTACAGATGCCAGTACAGATCCGGACAGAAAATATATTGATATAAAAGAAGAATTGATGAATGAGCCGTATTTTATTTCGAATAAACATAGGGTTAAAACTGACGGATGCATCATATAATTATAACTAAGTATGGGTATTTCCTTAACAAAGAGTTTTTTAAATATCAAGGTATGAAACGCGAATGAATTTTTATTCTTCAAATTCACAAACAAAAAGAATTAAAAATCATCATGATGAACATCGAATACAACTGAAATGAATAATTTTTATGAGATGAAAAAAGGTATAAAATTAGAATTACTTTTTGTGTTAGTTCTATTCTTTGCATTGGCTTATAATGTAAGTGGAGTAAATCATAAGGGCAGTCCCAACGTCCTCATAATTATGGCCGACGACTGTACCCACAGCGATTTGCCACTTTATGGCGGAAGTAATGTGCAAACACCGCAGATCGATAAACTGGCATCGCAGGGCATGACCTTTAATAATGCCTTTGTTACCATGTCGATGTGCGTGCCTTGTCGCGCCGAATTATACACCGGATTGCAACCTGTTAGTAGCGGTGTATGCTGGAACCATGCCATTGCCCGTCCCGGAACGCAAAGTATTGTTCAGTACCTGAGTGAGTTGGATTACCGAGTTGGTATTGCCGGAAAAGTACATGCCGATCCGCGTGAAGTATATCCTTTTGAAATGGTGGAAGGTGTTGAACGAAACTGCGTATCGGAAACTGCCAAATACGATAAAGCCGGATTAAAGGAATTTATGGAAAGAAACAATGATCAACCTTTTTGTTTGGTAACTGCACTTGTGGTGCCTCATATTCCGTGGACTGTTGGTGATCCGTCGCATTTTAATCCCGACGAGTTAAAACTTCCGCCTTATTTGGCTGATAACAAAGAAACACGACGCGAATTTGCCAAATACCTGGCCGAAATTGAAGTGCTGGATAAACAGGTTGGAGAAACACTGGGCCTGCTCGATGAATTAAATATTGCCGAAAATATCATTGTTATTTTTACATCGGAACAAGGCGCACAGTTGCCTTTTTGCAAATGGACCAACTGGAACAATGGCGTACATACCGGTTTTATAGTTCGCTGGCCCGGAAAGGTAAAAAGCGGCACTCGCAGCGATGCACTTATTCAGTACAACGATGTTTTGCCAACATTGCTCGATGCGCTTGGCAACAAAACAGAAGCTGAATTTGATGGTTCAAGCTTTCTGCCGGTATTGCTGGGTAAAAAGGAAAAGCACCGCGAATATGCATACTTTATGCACAACAATGTTCCTGAAGGTCCGGCGTATCCTATTCGTTCAGTTACCGATGGAACGCATCATTACATTCGAAATCTAAGCCCCGAAAGTTTGTACATTGAACGTCATTTAATGACACGCATGCCTTTAAACAAGTACTGGCCATCGTGGGTATTTGATGCTTCCGATGATCCGGAAATACTGGATTTGGTAAGCCGTTATCAAAAACGTCCGGCTGAGGAACTATACAATCTGGTGAATGATCCGAATGAAATGTCGAACCTGAGCAATCAGAAAGAAGTAAGTGAAATTCAGAAAAAACTGTCAAACGAACTTGATAAATGGCTAAAGGAACAAGGTGATCCGGGTGCTGAAATAGACACTTACGAAGAACTAAAAAATGCAAAAAGCGGCAAGCATTTTAAAGCTTTGAAAGACTGATCCTACATTTTTTGATTGGCATTCGGGTATTGATAGACAAACAGAACACCTAACAACGATAAAGTTCAGTATAAAATTGAAATGAATATTGTAACTGTCAGATTAAGTTGTTGTTACGTGTTTTTGAAGGCGATATTGATCAACGGATTTGCTAATCTTTTTAACTGATTTTACCTGTTCTATAATTCTATATCCAGATAAAAAACAGGCAGGCTAATAATTTTGCATAACACGAATTCTAAAAAATGAACAAGATGAAACTTAAATTGACTACGATAATTCTTTTTATCAACCTAATCGTTTTTGCTCAGGATTGGCAACCTGCAGGTGATAAAATAAAAACCCGCTGGGCAGAAAAAGTAACTCCCGAAAATGTGTGGAAAGAATACCCACGGCCTCAAATGGTGCGTCCTGAATGGAAAAGTCTGAACGGACTTTGGGAATACGCTGTTACATTAAACAATGTAGTAAAACCTGAAGCCTGGGAAAAAAATATTCTGGTTCCTTTTGCTTTGGAAACACCACTGTCAGGTGTTGGAAAAAGAATTGAACCAAACGAGGTAATTTGGTACAAAAAGTCGTTTAACCTTGATCCAAAAGCAAACGAACGCCAGTTATTGAATTTTGAAGGTGTTGATTACAAATGTATGATTTGGGTAAACGGTGCTCTGGCCGGATCGCATATTGGCGGCAACCTGCCTTTTTCGTTGGATGTAACTGATTTGGTTAAATCGGGCGAAAACGAAGTAAAACTACGGGTGATTGACGGAACCGATGATTTTGATTTGTACCAACTACGCGGAAAACAGAAGCGCGATAACGGTGGAATCTGGTATACGCCATCTTCCGGAATTTGGGCACCGGTTTGGATCGAATTGGTTCCTGAAACTTACATAAAATCGATAAAGTTACTTGCCGATATGCATGGCGGATTAAAAGCAGAAGCATGCATTGGAGGGCTTAAACTGAACACGCAACTTAAGGTGACTGTGCTTAACGAGGGAAAAGTTGTAGCCCAAAAAACGGGAACTGCCAACCAGGTTTTGTTAAGCGTTAAAAATGCAAAACTCTGGTCGCCAAAATCTCCTTATCTGTACGATGTAAAGATTGAATTGCTTGCTGAAAATGGCGATTTACTGGATAATGTTTCTTCATATACAGGTTTTAGAACGGTAGGAAAAGAATGTGACGCAAATGGGAACTGGCAGTTTACAATAAACGGTGAAAAAATCTTTCATCTGGGGCCTCTCGACCAGGGATGGTGGCCCGAAAGTTTCCTGCTCCCTCCAACTGATGAGGCCATTGTCTGGGAAATGGATTTCCTGAAAAAGGCTGGATTTAACATGATCAGGAAACATAAAAAGGCCGAAATCCGCAGGTATTATTATCATGCCGACCGCATTGGATTTGTAATTTGGCAGGACCAGACATCCGGAGGCAGCGGAGGCAGCGAATGGCCAAAATGGAAACGGCCACATATGGAAAGTCCGGATTACGTTGGAGAGAAACCAAATCAATGGCATAAAGGCGATGCGTTGGATGCAGACTGGCCGGATTGGGCGCACGATCTTTACAAAAACGAGTTGAATACAATGATTGATGTGCTTTACAATCATCCATCGGTAGTGGTGTGGACAACCTTTAATGAACGCTGGGGACAACACCGCAGTTTGGAAGTGGGTAATTGGGTAAAAGCATACGATCCGTCGCGACTTTTAAATATTGCCAGCGGTGGTAATTTCTTCGAAGTGGGTGATATTGCGGATCAGCATCAATACCCGCATCCTGATTTTCCTTTAGACGTGCCTCTTTACGATGATTACGTAAAAGTTGTTGGCGAATATGGCGGACACGGTTGGGCTGTACAAGATCATATCTGGGATAAAACAAAACGAAACTGGGGCTATGGCGGACTTCCAAAAACAAAAGAAGAATACATTGAACGTTATGTGGAAAGCTGCAGAATTCTGGGCGAGTTAAGAAAAAAAGGAATCAGTGCCGGTGTATATACGCAAACTACTGATGTTGAAGGTGAAATTAACGGACTGATTACCTACGATAGGGAAGTGATGAAAATTTCGCCCGAGAAGCTTTATGAAATTCACAAAAAAGCCGGATTACTTGAATAGTTTAATTCATGAAAAAGAAAGCTATAATATTTAGTATCTATTTCGCTTGTTTGTTACTTGTTGTTCAAACAGTTTCAGCAAGTAACCCACCTTCCGTAACAGCCGGTCAGAAACCAAATATCGTTTTCATCCTCGCCGATGATTGTACGAACTGGGATATTGGTTGCTACGGAAGTGTGGATTCAAAAACACCAAATATTGATAAGCTGGCTTCGGAAGGAATGCTATTTACGCGGTGCTACGAAGCAGCTCCTATGTGCTCGCCAACGCGGCATAATATTTTTACCGGATTGTACCCCGTAAAAACAGGAGCATATCCAAATCATACCAACGCAATTCAGGGAACCGAAAGTATTGTGCAATACCTCAGTCCACTGGGTTACAGGGTTGCACTTTCGGGCAAAAGACATATTGGCCCCGAAACGGTTTTCCCTTTCCAATATCTCGGAACAAAAAATAATCCGGAGTTTGATTTGGTTGAAGGTTTTTTAAAGGAAGTAAAAGACAGCCAGGAACCGTTTGCTTTGATGCTTACTTCCAACGAACCACACACGCCCTGGACCAAAGGCGATGCAACACAATTTAATCCGGAGAAAATTGTTTTGCCTCCGCATTATGTCGATACAAAAGAAACCCGCGAAGCTTATTGTCGTTATCTGGCAGAAATTAATTACCTCGACGGTCAGGTTGAACAAGCACTTACTTTGCTCGATAAATACGGTTTTACCGAAAATACATTGGTCGTTTTTGCCAGCGAGCAGGGAAACAGTTTTCCTTTTGCCAAGTGGACCTGTTACGAGGCCGGTGTTAAATCGGCATTAATAGCCAAAATGCCGAAAAAAATTCAATCCGGAACTACGTCAAATGCCATTGTTGAATATTCCGATTTGATGCCAACTTTTATTGATCTGGCAGGAGGTAAAGTTCCCGAAAAGCTGGATGGTAAAAGTTTGCTTCCGATCATGCTCGGACAGGCTGAGAAAGGGAAAGATTACGCTTACAGCCTGCAAACTACACGGGGTATTTATGATGGCAGCGAATACTACCCGATTCGGGCGGTTGTAAATGATCGTTATCGATATATCTGGAACATTACACCCGATGTTGAATTCAAAAATGTGGTAAATAACAGAGGCGAAAAAGGAACCATTTGGTACAAGTCGTGGGAAGAAAAGGCGGTAACCGATGCGAATGCCAAAGCCCTCGTGAAAAGGTACCGCAGCCGGCCGGAAGAAGAACTTTACGATATTATAGCAGATAAATGGTGTGAAAAAAACCTGGCCGAATTGCCTGAATTTGAAAGCATAAAAAAAGTGCTTCGGAGCGAATTGATTAATTGGATGGAAGAATGCGGAGACGAAGGATTAAAAACCGAAATGGAAGCTTTTGATCATATGCCGGGCAGCCATAACTAACGGATAAAAACTTAAAGCACCAATCTAAACCAACTGAAGAATGAAAAAAATCAGCCTACTTTTAATTGCAAGCTATTTCCTAGTCAGTTGCACAGGCGAAAAACAAAACACAGAAAAACCTGAGCCCAATCGACCAAATATCATTTTAATTCTTTCGGATGATATGGGCTACTCCGATCTCGGTTGTTACGGGGGAGAAGTGGAAACACCAAATCTGGATGCACTTGCAGCAAACGGACTTCGGTTTACCCAGTTTTATAATGGCGCACGCTGTTGCCCGACACGTGCAAGTTTAATGACGGGCTGCTACCCGCACCAAACGGGAATCGGGCACATGACAAATACTCCGAATAATCTTACTCAACACGATTTGGCTATTCCTGAGTACCGCGGTTTTCTGAATAAAAATTGCGTAACCATTGCTGAAGTTTTAAAGGATGCCGGCTATTCAACACTGATGACCGGCAAGTGGCATCTTGGAATTTCCGATCAATCAAAATGGCCTTTGCAACGTGGCTTCGACAAATTTTATGGCCTAATACCGGGTGCGAGCAACTTTTTTAAACCCGAATTTCCGCGTGGAATTACCTACATGAACGATACTATTTCGGTAACCGACGAAGATTATTACACCACCGATGCTTTTACAGATTATGCCATCCGGTTTATCGATGAAGCCAAACAGACCGATGAGGAAAAACCATTCTTTTTGTATTTGGCGTATACGGCACCTCACTGGCCTTTAAATGCCCCGCATGAGGATGTAGAAAAATACAAAGGTACATACATGGAAGGCTGGACTAAACTTCGTGAAACGCGTTATGCAAAAATGCAGGAAATGGGCATTGTTGATCAGGAGTGGGACCTTTCGCCACAGGATTGGCGTGAGTGGGATTCGTTATCCGACGAAAAGAAAAAAGAAATGGATTTGCGCCGGGCTGTTTATTCGGCCCAGGTTGACCGTATGGACCAGAATATCGGGAAACTTGTGGATCATTTAAAAGAACAAAACATACTTGATAATACGCTGATTGTGTTTTTAAATGACAACGGAGCCTGCGCCGAAGGAGGAGAACTTGGAGGTGGACCTGCTGAGCAGCTGGATACCAAAGAGGGTTATTTCCTGAGTTATGGCGGCGCCTGGGCCAACGCGTCAAATACACCTTATCGCGAGTACAAACACTGGGTGCACGAAGGCGGTATTGGTACACCTTTTATTGTGCACTATCCCAAAGTTATTCCTAAAGAAAAACACGGACAGCTTGTGTCTGAATACGGATTTCTACCCGATTTAATGGCCACTTTTGTTGATGTTGCTCAAACAAACTACCCAAAAGAATACAATGGGAACGCCATTGTTCCAACTGCCGGTAAAAGTTTGGTACCACTTTTTGAAGGAGAGAACACGCCTGTTCATTCCGAACCTATTTTCTGGGAACACGAAGGAAACAAAGCTGTTCGGCTCGGTAAATATAAACTGGTTTCGAAATGGAGCAAAAAGAATGAAACACAGTGGGAACTTTACAACATGGAAACCGATCGATCGGAAATGCACGATTTAGCTTCCACAGAAACCGAAAAAGTGACAGAAATGGCAGCATTGTATGATACCTGGGCCAGCGAAAATCATGTTCTTCCTTGGAACAAGGTTGAAGAACTGTACCGCGAAAAAAGAAAATAGGAAAAGAATCAGTAATTGAACATCATGAGAAATAAGATATTTTTAAATCTAAGTATTATTCTGCTCGCAGCACTTTTTTGCGGTGGCTGTTCCAACACAGAGCAACCGGAATCGCCGGAACGGTGGTCGGTTGAAAAGGCCAATTCCTGGTACGACCAGTACCCCTTTCTTGTAGGAGGAAATTATGTCCCTGCCTCAGCCATTAACCAGTTGGAAATGTGGCAGGAAGAGACTTTTGATGCGGAACGTATTGATTTTGAATTGCGCCGGGCCTCTGAAATTGGCATGAATACCATGCGCGTTTTCTTACACGATTTAGCATGGAAACAAGATAAGGAAGGATTTTTCAGCCGGGTGGATCAGTTTCTTAGCATTGCCGATAAACACGGAATAAAGCCCATGTTTGTTCTTTTTGATGGCGTTTGGAATCCTTATCCGAAAGCGGGAAAACAACCGGAACCGGTACCGCATGTGCACAATTCTGGCTGGGTGCAATCTCCCGGGCGCGATATTTTGCAGGATTCAAAAAAACAGGATGAACTGAAAGAATATGTTCAGGCGGTTATTTCAAGATACAAAAATGACGAACGCGTTTTGATCTGGGATTTATTTAATGAACCAGATAATTCGAATGCCGGAAATTTTGGAGGTGGTAGTACAGAGCAGGAAATGTTTCCTGAAGAAAAACTGCAGCGGGCACTGGAACTGTTACAGAAAACTTTCAGCTGGGCGCGCGAAGTAAATCCGTCGCAACCCCTCACAGCAGGTGTTTGGGGAAATCCTACCTGGCTTGATGAACCAGATGCCATTGAAAAGTTTAGTCTCGAAAATTCGGATGTTATTTCATTTCATTCGTATGAAAATCCGGAGGCAACCAAAAAAATAGTTGATGGATTAAGAAAGTACAACCGCCCTTTGTTTTGTACCGAATATATGGCTCGTGGAAACAATTCCACATTTCAGGGCATATTACCCATTTTTCATAAAAACAGGGTAGCCGCCTACAATTGGGGATTATTTGCGGGGAAATCACAAACACTTTATCCGTGGGATTCCTGGACGAAAGAATATACAGCCGAGCCGGAGCCCTGGTTTCACGATGTTTTCAGAGAAGACGGTACTCCTTACGATAATTCAGAAGTTCGTCTTATAAAAAGCTTGTCAGGTGTTCCGGTAACCGTGCTAAGCAAAGTACCTGAAGTGGCCAAACCTGATAGCAGGGAAACCATAGAAGCAGGTCTTGTTACGCATGACAAAGCCTTGTTTATTAAGGACGGTTGGATTCGTGATCCATTTATAACTGCGAATCCTCAGGGGGGCTTTTATTTAACAGGCACAACACCGTTGAACGACAGCGATTGGGTAGATAGCGATCCTTATAATATCGGACTTGGCGATCATTCGTGTGTTGGATGGAAGGCACATATTTGGCGAAGTGAGAATTTAATTGACTGGGAAGCTGTTGAGGATGCCTTTGATTTAAAGTACGGAATTTGGGCTAAAACCGAACCGGAACGTTTTGAAAATACAGATTCTGCAGATTGGTTGTTGTGGGCGCCCGAAATTCACTGGACAGGTAAGCGCTGGGCTTTGGTTCATACAAGTCCGTATCCCGTAAATGCAGCCAACTTATCACTATCGGCAGGGGCAGAACCAGTTGGCCCCTGGGAAAATCCTATGGGAGAGAAGATTGGCCGGCGTCATGATCCGTCGTTGTTTAAAGACGATGACGGAAGCTGGTGGCTGGTTTGGGGAGCTACTCAAATTGCGAAATTAAAACCTGATTTCTCGGATTTCGCCACCGAACCTGTTACGATTGGACCAGGCGGAGACATGACGAAAATGGGACACGAAGGTTGTTTGATAATGAAAATTGAAGGAAAATACGTGTTGTTTGGTACGGGCTGGTCAACAGGAATTGGCCGTCGAGGAACCTACAATCTGTATTACGCAACTGCCGATAAAATTACCGGCCCATACAGCGAACGTAAATTTGTAGGACGTTTCCTTGGGCACGGAACACCGTTTAAAACAAAAGATGGAAATTGGTGGTGTACTGCTTTTTATAACGGTAACGTACCTCCCCTTGACAAAGAAGGTATTGAGAATGAAAATCTAATATTTACAGCAGCGTCTGTAAATCAACGCGGAACCACAATTGTTCCTTTGGATGTTTTTACGAACAACAGCGGAGAACTGATTATCCGGGCAAAAGATTCTGTTTATGGAACTCCGGGACCGGACGAAGTTCAAAAATTTGAGGAGTAAAATGAAGAGTCGACTTTTATACACCACATTACTTTTTGTCCTGCATGCATTTGCAGGGGTGGATTCATTTGCGGAAAACGGAACGAATACGAAGCCAAATATCATTATCATACTTGCTGATGATTTGGGCTATGCCGATGTTGGTTTTCATGGCAGCGATATAAAAACTCCAAACATCGATCGTATTGCAACCGAAGGTGTTGTACTTGAAAAGTATTATGCCTGCCCGATGTGTTCGCCAACCAGAGCCGGATTAATGACCGGACGTTACCCCATTCGTTTCGGACTTATGCGGTCTGTTGTTCCTCCTCAGCGTGAATTTGGTTTGCCACCCGAAGAAACTACCATTGCTGAAATGCTGAGTGAAGCGGGATACAAATACCGCGGTATAACCGGGAAGTGGCACCTTGGTCACCGGCAAAAGAAATGGATTCCGGCAAACCAGGGCTATACTTTTTTTGAAGGCTGTCACAATGGTGCAGTCGATTATTTTACGCAGGAAAGAAATGGAGAAAGGGATTGGCAGGAGTTGACTAAACCTTCCGAAAAGAAAGGATATACAACCGACTTAATTGGTGATGCTGCCGTAGAGTTTATTCAATCCGTTCCCAAAAGTGAACCTTTCTTTTTGTACGTACCTTTTACCGCTCCTCATTCACCGTTTCAGGCCAAAGAAGTAGATATGGAGAAGTATCCAAATCGAAACGGAGATAAAAAAGTGTACGCTGCCATGATTGATTGTATGGATCAGAATATTGGCAGAATACTTGCCAGTTTAGAAGATCGTGGACAGTTAGATAATACCTTCATATTGTTTTGCAGCGATAATGGTGGCGTTAAAAAGGTGGCAGATAATTCACCTCATCGTGGATCAAAACTTACTGTTTACCAGGGAGGAATAAATGTTGTTGCTGCAGCCTGGTGGCCGGCAGGAAATATTTCAGGTGGCAAAATAATCGAAGAAACAGTAGGATATATTGATGTTTTTCCAACCATAGCCGGTATTGCCGGTAACGATCAATTACCCGCTGAATTGGATGGAATAGATATGATAAAGGCACTTCAAGGAGAGAAATTGACAGATCGTACATGGTTTACCTATATCGACCAAAATGGGGAGAAAGTGGAGCAGTTTGCTCTAAATACCAACGAGTGGAAGTTAGTCTGGCGGCGTAATGCAGCTGATAATTCAGTAAAACAAGAACAAACCGAGTTGTACCGAATTTGTGAGGATGGAGCCGAAGAACTAAATTTAAATCAGGCACAAAAAGAAATTGTAGAACAGCTAAAAGCTGACATCGATAAGATTTATAATTTGAAAGCTAAAACACAGATTCCCAGATACGATGAAAAAGAAAGGTTTTCAGGTCCGGTGATGCCGAAATGGTTTCCTGAAAATTAAAAACAGGACGATTTTAAAGACACAGAAATTTGGATTATAGAGGAAGAATAAATAGAACAGATAACTAAGAACAAAAATTTTTGTATAAAAAATATTACTATATGAAGAATCGAATTTATTTTATCATTGCACTGGTGTTGTTGGTAAGCAGCGCAAAATACACCTTTGCACAAAAATCAGAAAAACCCAATGTATTATTGCTTTTGGTCGACGACTTGAAGCCAAATCTTGGGGTTTATGGCGATAAAACAGCGCACAGTCCGAATATCGATCGCCTGGCTGGAAAAGGAATGACCTTTAAAAACGCCTATTGTAACCAGGCCGTTTGTATGGCTTCGCGTTATAATTTGTTGCTTGGTGCCCGCTCAACCAGTACCGGAATATACAATTTTGGTACACAGTTTCGCGAAGTTTACCCCGATGCGGTTACTCTGCCTCAGTATTTTATGAATGCAGGTTATCATGTTGAATCGATGGGTAAAGTCTTTCATATCGGTCATGGGAATGACAATGATGAAGCATCGTGGAGCATTCCTCACCATAAAGAAAAAGTAGTTGAATACCTGGTTCCGGAAAGCACGAACAGGAAACTTACCCGCGAAGAAGCTTATTTTCAGAACTCGGCTATGTTTATCGAAGATCTTCCCAAAAACTGGCAACTACCAAGAGGTGCAGCATGGGAAAGTCCGGATGTGTTGGACGAAGCTTATGCGGATGGACGTGTGGCTACACATGCGATCAACCGCTTGCGAAAGCTGAGTAAAAATCCTGATCAGCCGTTTTTTATGGCCGTTGGTTTTGCTCGTCCGCACCTGCCATTTTGTGCTCCAAAAAAATACTGGGACATGTATAATCCCGATGAACTACCCATGCCGGTTAACGAAGAACAACCAATAGATGCTCCCGAATGTGCCTTAAAGCGAAGGGGAGAAATTGTTCAGTTTTTTCCGGTGCCCGAACATGAAACTGGAATTTACGATGAGGACTTAAAACGAAAGCTGATTCACGGTTACTATGCCAGTATGAGTTACATGGATGCTCAGCTTGGACGTGTAGTTGAAGAGTTGGAACGTTTGGGCTTGGACGAAAACACCATCATTGTTTTATGGGGCGACCATGGCTGGCATTTGGGCGACCATGGTACATGGACAAAACATACAAATTTTGAACAAGCAACACATATCCCGATTGTTTTTGTGGCTCCGGGTGTAACTACAGCAGGCACCGAAACGAACCAAATGGCAGAAACAGTTGACATTTACACCACATTGGCCGACCTGGCAGGTCTTGAAAAACCAGATGTTCCACAACCCATTGACGGAACCAGTCTGGTGCCGGTTTTAAAAGATGGCACAAAACGAGTGAAAGATCACGCATATCACGCCTTTAACAAAAGTGGCTATTTAGGTGAAGCCATACGAACAGAGCAGTACCGCATGGTTCGCTGGACGCCAATGAAAGATGCTTCGAAAGAAGTTTTGTATGAATTGTACGATTACGTAAACGATCCGCATGAAACCCAAAACTGGGCAGCACAAAAACAGGATAAAGTTGCGGAATTAGAAAAATTGCTAAATGCTCACCCAAAGGCGAAAGTAAAACCAGGGAATTAAGATTTCAATTAATCATCGAATGAAATGAATCGTTTAATTATTTTTCTTACAACAATTTTATCATTTTGCTGTACCAATACCTTTGCCGGCAATGGTTCTCAGCAAAACAACGATAAAAAAACAAACATCCTTTTTGTCTTTATCGACGATATGGGCTTCGCCGATTTAGGATGCTACGGACGAAAAGATGTTCATACACCAAATATCGATCGTTTGGCAAGTGAAGGAATTTTATTTACCCAGTTTTATGTGAACTCGCCTATTTGTTCTCCATCGCGAACTGCGGTAACAACCGGCCAGTATCCGGCGCGTTGGGGAATAACTTCATACATCGACAACCGTAATGCAAATGAAAACCGGGGAATGAAAAATTACCTCGATTTGTCGGCTCCATCGGTAGCCCGGAATATTCAGGCTGCAGGCTATTACACCGCACACATTGGCAAATGGCACATGGGTGGCGGTCGCGATGTGGGAGAAGCTCCGCTTATTACGGAGTACGGTTTTGATGAATCGGTAACGCAGTTCGAAGGTTTAGGCGAGCGTTTTCTGGCAACCTATGAAACGCTGAATCTTCCGGACAGCACGCGGGGATTGGAAAAACAATCTGCCCAATTGGGAAGGGGAGAAGTACATTGGGCAAAACGCGAGAACTTTACGCAGATTTTTGTTGACCGAACCATTGATGCCATAGAAAATGCACAAAAAGCGGACAAGCCTTTTTACATTAATCTATGGCCCGATGATATACATACTCCGCTTGAACCACCAAAAGAACTGCGTGGCGATCTTTCAATGAAAGCGCGGTTTTTAGGTGTGATGCAAGAGATGGATAAACACATGGGACGGCTTTTTGATTACATCAGAAATAATCCGCAACTCCGCGATAATACGCTTATAATTTTTACCAGCGATAACGGTCCCGACAAAGCTGTAAACACAGCAGGACCATTTCGTGGCTATAAAACAGTAATTTACGAAGGCGGATTCCGCGAACCGTTTATTAGTTGGTGGCCCGGTAGAATTTCAGAAAAAAAGGCGGGTACAAAAAACACTAAAACGGTAATGGCCGCAATCGATCTGCCGTTGGCATTTATGGAAATTACCGGAGCTACGCCGGATGAAAATGTAACATACGATGGCGAGTTAATGCTGGATGCCATTTCAGGGAAAAAGCAACAAAAAAGAACAAAACCGATTTTTTGGATCCGACCTCCCGATCGCCCCGATTACAATGGAACCCGGGCGCCGGATTTGGCCGTTCGTAAAGGAGATTACAAGTTGCTGATGAATTTCGACGGATCGAATGTGCAATTGTATAACCTTGAAAAGGATATGGGCGAAACACAAAACTTAAAAGATAAAGAATCAGCTAAAGCTGCTGAGTTAAAAAAAGAGCTGGAAGAATGGTTTAACAGCTATCCGCTAGACATTGATTTAACGAAATACACCTTTAAAAAATAATGAATATAACGCTTAAATTCCTGGTTTTTTTGCTGACTTCTGTTGGTATTGTCGCTTGTGAGCACAACAATAACAGAAAGCAAAATGAAGTTCCGGCGCCTCTTTTTGTCGATCCGAATTATCAGGGATCCTGCGATCCGGAGATTGTTTGGAACGAATACGAGCAGCAGTGGTACATTTATTATACCGCCCGTCGTCCGATGCTCGAAAATACCTGGCTGCAAACACCAATTGGTGTGGCTGTCTCAAAAGATATGGTGAACTGGGAATTTAAGGGGTACTGCAAGTTTGACGGTGTTGGAGGCGAAAAAGATGCATCGTCAACATTTTGGGCGCCGGCAATTATTTCGACTAACGATACCTTGCACATGTTTGTAACCTGGAAACCCGACACCATCCCAACAGAGGGAGCCTGGGGCGGGCAGGGATGGATTGTACATTATAAAGCACCTCTTGATAATCCGGTTGAAGGCTGGCAAAAGGTTAGTGCCTTGCATGACGACGATCTGAATGCTATTGATGCCACGGTTTACAAGAGTAAAAGTCAGTTTCACGTTTGGTTTAAAGGGAAAGAAGAAGGAGCACAGAAAAATGAACTCTACCATTTAACCACTTCGGACTTTACCAACTGGAAAGAAGCCGGTTTCTCAAAAAGTGATGTATTTAATGCCGAATCAACCGGATCGAATTTCGAGGAAGCTCCTTACATTTTTCGGTGGAAAGAGAAATATTGGTTGATTACCGATCCGCACAACGGTTTTTTTGTATACAGTTCTGATGATGCCGAAAACTGGAAATTTCACGGTACCATTTTAAAAGAAGGAGGTACACGAAATCTGGATAATTCGATGGCGCGGCATTGCAGTGTGGCTGTTAGAGACGGCCACGCATTCATTTTTTATCATGTTGAACCCTGGCGACGTTACGATCTGGAAAAACTCAAGGGGGAGGGACGCAAACGTATTTTCGATCAGCCCTTAAAAAACAGGGAGAGTGTGTTGCAAATGGCAGAGCTGGAAATATTTGATGATAAATTACATTGTGATAGAAATAGAGCTTTCAAAATAAAATAATAATTCCACAACTGATGAGCAGATCATTCATTTCTTTAATTTTTTTGGTATTGATAAGTGTTACCAGCTCTTGTTCAGGAAACAAAGAAAAACAAGTGGCAAGCAAGAACAAACCCAATATCGTTATTATTTACCTTGATGATTTAGGTTATGGCGATGTTGGAGCTTACGGAGCAACTGAAATTCAAACACCAAATATCGATCGTTTGGCAAACGAAGGAGTAATGTTTACCGATGGTCATGCTTCTTCGGCAACGTGTACTCCCAGTCGTTATGCTTTGCTAACCGGGGTTTATCCATGGCGAAATAAGGATGCAAAGATTTTACCGGGAACAGCGCCGTTGATCATCGATACTGCACAACTTACAATTCCAAAACTGCTGAAAGAACAAGGTTACCATACCGGAGTTGTTGGGAAGTGGCATCTCGGACTTGGGAATGGCCGGGTAAATTGGAACGAGCAAGTTTCACCCGGACCAAATGAAGTTGGTTTCGACTATTCCTACATTATGGCAGCAACACAAGATCGTGTACCAACAGTTTATCTTGAAAACGGTTTGGTTGAAGGGCTCGATCCAAATGATCCGATTGAGGTGAATTACGAAAAGAATTTTGATGGACAAGCTACCGGGAAAGACAATCCTGGGTTGCTGACTATGAAATGGCATCACGGCCACAACAACTCGATAATAAACGGCATTCCCCGCATAGGATTTATGAAAGGTGGAGAAAAGGCCAAATGGAATGATGTGGACATGGCCGATAATTTTTTGGCAAAGGCACAGAACTACGTGCAAAAACACAAAAGCGAGCCTTTCTTTTTGTATTATGCAATGCAACAACCTCATGTTCCGCGAACTCCAAATCCCCGTTTTGTGGGTAAAACCAATCTTGGTCCGCGCGGCGATGTAATTGTTGAAGCCGACTGGTGCATTGGGGAATTTATGAAGACACTTGAAAATGAAGGAATTCTTGAAAATACCTTGATTATCCTGTCGAGTGACAATGGGCCCGTATTGAATGATGGTTATTTCGATGATGCGGTTGAGCGAATTGGCCAACACGATCAGAATGGTGGTCTGAGAGGAGGAAAATATAGTTTGTTTGAAGCGGGGACGCGTGTCCCGTTTATTACTTATTGGAAAGGAAAAATTGAACCTAAAAAATCGGATGCCTTAGTCAGTCAGATTGATATACTTTCATCACTTGCAAAACTGGTTGGTGTTGAAGAGGAGAGTACTGACGGTAACAATTTGTTGGATGTTCTTTTGGGGAACTCGGATCGCGGACGGGAAAACCTTGTTTTGGAGGCTTCTACACGAACAGCATTTCGGAAGAAAAACTGGTTAATGATTCCGCCATATCAGGGGCCAGCAGTAATTACTGAAGTAAACATCGAAATTGGAAATTCTCCTGAATATCAACTTTTTGATCTGGATAATGATGTCGGCCAACAAAAGAATCTGGCCAAAAGCAATCCGGATAAACTGAATGAAATGATTAAAGAATATAAAGGATTTGTGGGAGATCAGGATCAGCAAATTGAAGCTTTGGAATTAAAATAGAATAGTAATCCAATTTTTCTAAAACACAATTTGGCGCAAATATGGAATGAGTTAGTAGACCTACCGTTACTCTATTCGCCAGTTAAAACCAGGTAAGTACCGAAATCGGATTTGTGGTACTTGACTGGTTTTTCTGTTTTTTGTGAATGAATTTGAGCCCTAAATCACGTCTTTCGAATCTTCGTCATTTGTAAGATTGCGTAAATTTTGTCAGGAGTAAATCTTTGGCCTGTACCTGTCGGTGAATCAAACCGTCGCAACAAACTTTTCGCGAGCTAATATTGTACATATATATGCAAAATAAGTATCATTTTGCAGTGCAATTGTGTTCTATATTTGCCACGCAATAAAACAAATGGTTGCGAACTTAAAGCAACTCTTGTTGTTTTAATGGAAACAATCCCTCACTTATTTTTTCACTATAAACAAACTGTAAAAAGTTAAGTGTGAATTAAATAGAAATGGGGATGCTTGGTTTTAAAGGAAAAGAAAATTTGAAAATGTTTGATTTAAAAGGAAAAGTAGCAGTAGTTACAGGAGGGGGCGGTGTTTTAGGTGGAAGTATTGCCCGAAGTTTAATTGAGGCAGGTGTTAAAGTGGCTCTTCTTGATATTCGCGACGAAAATGTAAATAATCGTGTTGCTGAGCTTCAGGAAATGGGAGGCGAAGTTTTAGGATTTGTGTCGAGTGTTTTGGAAATGGACGAATTAAAATCCACACGCGATAAAATTCTTGCCAAGTGGGGCAAAGTTGATATTCTGGTAAACGCAGCCGGCGGTAACCTCCCCGGAGCAACATTGAGCGAAGATCAGACTATTTTCGATATGAAAATTGAGGACTTTGAGAAAGTCAACGACTTGAATATGAATGGGACAGTTTATCCGAGCCTTGTTTTTGGTGAAGCCATGGCAGAACAAAAGGAGGGCAGCATTATCACTATTTCTTCCATGGCAACTTATTCGGCTATTTCCAGGGTACTGGGCTATTCAACTGCCAAAACTGCCATTAATATATTTACGCAATGGATGGCCATGGAAATGGCAACAAAGTATAGCGAAAAAATACGCGTGAACGCTATTGCTCCCGGTTTTTTCATTGGCGATCAGAACCGGAATGTGTTGATTAATCCGGATGGATCGTATACCGAACGCAGTAAAAAAGTATTGGCACGTACTCCAATGGGACGCTTTGGAGATATTAAAGAATTAAACGGAGCTGTACAGTTTCTTTGCTCAGAGGCGGCTTCGTTTATAACGGGTGTAATTCTTCCGGTTGACGGTGGATTTAGTTCATACAGTGGTGTTTAATCTGAACACAATGGCGAATTAACTTGTTTGTGTTGGTAAAAGATACAGGAGAGTTATTAGTCTGAAAAAATGAATTTCTTCTGTATTAAACAGGCAATAAAAAACAAAAATGGCTTTAGAGAAAACATGGCGGTGGTTTGGCGAAAAAGATGTGATTACTCTTAATCAGTTGCGCCAGATGGGTGTGGAAGGTGTGGTAACGGCATTGCATCATATTCCCAACGGAGAGGTTTGGCCGGTTGACGAAATCATGAAGGTGAAAAACTCCATTGAGGAAAACGGCATGAGGTGGAGTGTTGTAGAAAGTCTTCCTGTTTCCGAAGGAATTAAAATTTGTTCGGATGACCGCGACAGTTTAATCGCCAACTACCAGCAGTCGGTACGCAATCTTGGAGCGTGTGGCATCAATACCATTTGTTATAATTTTATGCCGGTTTTGGACTGGGCCCGTACCGATTTGCACTTTAAATTGGAAAACGGCGGAGAATCAATGTATTTCGATTTTCCAACTTTTGTAGCCTTTGATGTTTTTATACTAAAACGGAAAGGAGCTGCAGGCGATTATCCGCAGGAAATTGTTGAAAAAGCAAAACGCGTTTTCGAAAAGATGAGCAGTGAGGAAGCGGATGAGTTAGCATACAATATTATTGTGGTTACACAAGGATTTATCGATGGTGTTATCGACGGCTCGGTTTCTGATCCCAAAGCGCTGTTTCTGGATTTTATAGATCGATACAAGAACATCGGAAAACAGGAGTTGCGAAATAACCTTAAAGCATTTCTCGATGCTGTTATTCCGGTGGCTGAAGAAGCGGGTGTAAAGCTGGCAATTCATCCGGACGATCCTCCATTCCCGATTTTAGGATTGCCTCGTATTATTGGTCAACTGGACGATTACGAGTGGCTGTTTCAGGCAAATACCAGCCTCAATAACGGAGTAACATTTTGTGCCGGATCCTTATCGGCCAGAAAAGAAAATAATCTTCCGGAAATTATTGAAAAAACCAGCGATAGAATCCATTTTGTACATTTACGAAATACACAGTTGCTGGAGGATGGCAGTTTTTATGAATCAGGACATTTATCCGGTTCGCAGGATATGATAAAAATTGTGCATGCTCTGCTACTGGAGCAAAAACGAAGAATCGAGTCAGGAAGAAAGGACTATAAAATGCCTGTGCGACCCGATCATGGCATTAAAATAATGGATGATTATAACTACGGATACAATCCCGGTTATCCTTTGATTGGTCGTTTAAAAGGATTGGCCGAGCTGGATGGTGCAATGCGTGCAGTTGAATACATGCTTTCGTAACTTTTAACCGAGTGGATTATGGTGCTGAAGACAGCTGTTTTGCAGTGCTGTAATTCGAAAATAATTTTGTTTAATCACTTCTGATTTATTTTTAGAAATTGTAAAAAGAAAACACCACGTTTTCCGTTTCAAATGTTACAATCCAATATAAAATAAGGCTCTGAATCCAAACGACGGAGCACCAATATTTGATTTTGGAGTAACCCGCCAAATGGCTTCCACACGAAACATACTCAGAATATTTTCCAAACCCGCTCCCAATTCCACATAAGGATTTTCCAATTTGGTAATTGCCGAAGGAAACGCAACAACATCCTGGTGTTTGTCGTTTACCCGGCCAACCATCAATTTTGAGGAAAATACTTCTCTGAAACCTGTTTCGCGGAAAAGCGGAATCCGGCGAATCAGAAATCCGTTCATATGATAATCTACATAAGTGTGAATGTATTGGTCGTGTGCATATTCAAGATAATTCAGCATGTTAAAATCGTATCTGTACAATCCGTAGGTTTCGTTTCCACGGGGAATATCCAGCATGGTATAAGGTAGTTTGCCAAAAAATGCACCTGCTTCAATTGCATAATCCAAACGGCTTTGGCCTATGTTTACTGCTTGTTTTACAGTTGTGGCCACTTTCCCGTAGTAGTTCGATTCGTTGTCGTAAAATGCACGCCCGGCACCAACTGTAAGATGAATGATCGGATACCAGGTGTCCATGTACAATCGAAGAAAACCTTTGTCGATTAATTTTTCTTCGTGCGACCAACGCGTGTCCAATGCCACTTCGAATGCACTAACCGACTTTATTGGATGGTTATTTCTGATAAACGGGTA
The DNA here is from genome assembly GCF_963675585.1 of uncultured Draconibacterium sp. Lineage (NCBI taxonomy): Bacteria > Pseudomonadati > Bacteroidota > Bacteroidia > Marinilabiliales > Prolixibacteraceae > Draconibacterium > uncultured Draconibacterium sp. Next base: position 255,455 of record NZ_OY776413.1, on the reverse strand, counting down.
AAATTCGGGCGATTCGTGGCGGGTATAATTCACCGAAAGTTTGTTCAACAATCCGGGATACCATTCGTATTCGTACTGAGTTGCAATTTTTTGTTCCCTGAATATCTCATCCAACTCATCATTTTTTAGTAACTGCGAAATCAGGTTGTTTTCGGTTGGTGTAAATGCATTTTCGTAGAGGTTCAGAATTTTTTCGTTTTCACCGTGACGAATCATTTTATCGTCGTAGTAAACCTTAAATACCTGGCGGTTTGTGGTTGGAAACAAATAACCGTATCCCAGTGAAAAGTTTACTTTTTTGTTGCGGGTTCCGTATCCCAAACCGCCCCAAAACATCATTCGGTCGCTTATTTCTTCGCTGGTGCGGGCGCCCATAAAAAGATGGTAGCCTTCTACTTTGTTGGTGTTAAAAAAGCTGGTGTAAGGACCGAGCTCAATTTTTCCAATGTCGTAATAACTTGTTAGCGACATGTTGGCAAGGTTGTTGGCTGCTTTTATCACTTTTATTTCGCTAATCGAATCAATGACAGACGTTGCCAGCAAATCTTTTTCGTTTAATGCTTCCAATCGGTTATTTTCCCAAAACAAAGAGTCGCGGTTGTAGGCGTTTGGAAGTTTTACTGTTTCGTATTTGGCATTTTTGCTACTTAGTTTTATCGGATCCGGAGGATTAATGGTTACCTGATCGACATTTGCTGTTTGCGTATAAAACAACGACAATCGTTGGGCATCTTTTTTTCCTGTTTTAAACGGAACGTAATCAAACAAAGCATCAATTTGCACCCGTTTATAAAAAGGAGTTGTATCGTTTACAAAGGTGTAGTTGCTCTTTAAACGAAGGCTTTTTAAGAAATTTATGTTGCTTGTGATCGACAAATCTCCATCAATTTCCATGATCGAATAAAACTGGTCTTCAACAAGAAAATATCCTTTTAAGGTGTTTTCTCCTTTTCGGCGCGGCTGGTAGTTTACCCGGTATATTTTCTGACTGTCAACCAACATACTATCGGCCAAAAAGTATTTGTAAAAGAACCAGCCATTTTCTGCAATCGGGCTAACAAAGTTTTGAGTAAACAGGTTAATAAAATTGTCGTAGTAGTTAACTTCCAGGTCTAGAGCGCTGGTGTATCCCGAAATTTCCAGATCGTTAAGTATTCCAACGCCATTTGTTTTATCGGCAATAACAGTCGATTTCTGAAGCGCAGGATCTTTTTGTACTTCGTTAAATGCTATTTGTTCAGAAAAATAGAGGGGGAGAAATTTGGTGCTGTCGGCATCGGTTTTGAATACGTTTTCATTGTTTCTGAACGCTTTGGCCTGAATCATTTTGTCCTTCACATTATTTATCTGGTATTCCCATTTCGTGTATTTTCGATACGAGTATTTCGAGAATTGTGCCGGATTATTTTTTTTCTTGTTGTCCTGAATGTTCTTAAAAAGCTGGCGCATTGGACCGTCATCCGGCTTTACTTCAACTTCTGAAATATCAAAAGTTTCGGGTTGTAACTCAACCGACAAAGATGACAGAAAAGTGCGTGGTATTATTTTCTCGACCGGGTAAAAACCAACCGCCGAAAAAACAAGTGTGTCGTTGCTGTTTGGGTAGTTTAATTTATACACCCCGGTAGTATCGGTAGTGGTTCCGGTAAGTGTATTTTTTATAATAATATTTACATATGGAATGGGTTCGCCGGTTTCGCTGTCGGTAACATTTCCGCTCAGTACCGAAGTTTGGGCAAATGACATACTGCTGATAAATACAAGTAGTATTACGACAATATGTTGTACCATAAAATTACCTAACGAGATCCGGGATCCCTTCAGGTTCTGTTTTCTGTTTTTCATTGCTTATAAGTACAAAATCAGTCAGGCATTGTTTAAGCAAAACTGATGGCGTAAAATTGAGTAAAAAAATAGAAATAATTATGTTTTGTGCTTTTAATGTAAATTATTTAAGAATCTCTAACATTTAGCTCAATACCGGTAGGATGTTATTGCTTTGTTTGGGAGTGTACAATGTCTTATCGCACCGATGATTTTCTCACAACCAGTTCGGTTGGCATGGTAATCGTTTCAAAGCCGGATTTAACTTCCTTTTTCAAAATCTGGCTGATAATTAACTCTGCAGCCTTTTGACCAATCTCGTAACCGGGTTGTTTTATGGTACTTATCGATGGGGTTACCACTTCGGAAAAAGGTTCGTTACTAAATCCAACTATCGCAATATCATCCGGAACTTTGTAGCCTTTCTGTTGCAAATGAATGATCGAACTTAAGGCTGTTGTATCGTTGGCACAAAATATTGCATCGGGTTTGTTAGGTAATTTTAGCAGCTTTTCAATGGCCTTAACACCGTCTTCGCGGTTCAAACTGTTGTTTACCACTACCAAATTGTCAAACTCCAATTCCGCATCTTTTAGCGCTTTACAATACCCGTCCTGTCGGTTTTTATAAATCGCCAGGTTAAGCGGTCCGCCAATCATTGCAATGTGTTTTCTCCCTTGATCAATAAGGTGTTTGGTTGCTTTGTATGCTGCCCCAAAATCATCAACAACAATTTTATATGCATCTATTTCATCCACAACTCTGTCGAAAAAAACAAGGGGAATGTTTCTGTCGGAAAAAAGTCTTAAATGATCGTAGGTTTTTGTTTCCATGGCAATCGAAAGAATTAATCCATCCACGCGGTTTGCAAAAAGGGTGTGTGCAATTTTATCTTCCTTCTCAAAATTATCATTCGATTGCGAAATGGTAACAGCAAACCCCTGCTGGTAGGCAATGTCTTCAATACCACTAATTACCGATGAAAAGAAATGCCGGTTGATAAGCGGAACAATTACGCCAATTGTATTGGTACGTTTTGTTCTGAAATTGGCCGCCATCACATTTGGCCGGTATCCCATTTCTTCGGCAGCCTTTTTAATTTTGTTTCGGGTTGCCTCGCTAATTAACGGATTATCGTTTAATGCTCTCGATACGGTAGATGCCGAGATGTTTAACTTTTTTGCGATATCGTGTATGGTCGTTTCTGGTTTTTGCTTCATTACCGGTAATTTGACGGTAAAGTTAAGAATATTTTTTAATTCATGCAATCGATTGCATTTTTCAGAATTCTTTGTACATTTGTTAAAATTAAAAGAATACAAAAACTTAAAATAGAATATTATGGCAACAATTTACGAGGAAAGGTATGCATACCATCCTGAAGATTTTAAATCGTACGATACACAAAGAATAAGAAAAGAATTTTTAGTTGAAAAGCTGATGGAAGCAGGAAATGTTCGTTTGGTTTACTCATCAATCGAACGTTATATAGTTGGAGGTGCTGTGCCTGTTGAAGAAGCTCTGCCACTTGAAACCATTGATCCCTTAAAAGCAGCAAACTTTTGCGACCGCCGCGAAGTGGGTGTTATTAATGTTGCAGGACCAGGATCGATTGTTGTTGACGGAACCGAGTACAAAATGAACTACAAAGATGCATTGTACATTGGTAAAGGAAGCAAAGAAGTTTTGTTTAAATCGGATGATGCAGCAAATCCTGCACACTATTACATTAACTCGGCTCCTGCACATAAAGAATTTCCAACAAAACATGTTACCATGGGCGATGCAAATGTGTTGCATTTAGGTGCTTTGGAAACTTCAAACGAAAGAAATATCAATCAGTTACTAATAAATGGTGTGGTTGAAACCTGTCAGTTACAAATGGGAATGACTGAATTAAAAACCGGAAGTGTTTGGAATACAATGCCTCCACACCAACACAATCGCCGCAACGAAGTTTATTTCTATTTCGACGTACCGGAAGGACAAGCCATTTGCCACCTGATGGGACAACCACAGGAAACACGTCACATATGGATGCAAAACGAGCAGGCCGTAATTTCTCCTGAATGGTCGATCCATTCGGCAGCAGGTACTTCAAACTATATTTTTATTTGGGGAATGGCAGGCGAAAATCTGGATTACACCGATATGGATGTAATTAAACCACAGGATTTAAGATAGAACAATCAATAAAATAACAAACAAGAAATTAAAGTAAAATGATACAGGAACTATTCGATTTAACAGGAAAAGTTGCATTAATTACCGGAGGAACTCACGGAATTGGCATGGCCATCGGTAAAGTTTTGGGGCAGGCCGGAGCTAAAATTTGTGTAAACGATATCTCGGAAGAGAAACTGGAAGAATGTAAAGCTGAATATGCAAAAGTTGGCATCGATGTTTATACGCTGAAATTTAATGTAACCGACGAAGCCGATGTGGATAAAGGAATTACAAAAATTGAGGAAGAAGTAGGTTCGGTTGATATTTTGGTAAACAATGCCGGAATTATTAAACGTATTCCGATTCTCGATATGCCTATTTCTGATTTCAAAATGGTAATTGATGTTGATTTGGTAGCACCACTTATTATTGCAAAACGTGTGGCACCTAAAATGATTGAAAAACGTTCGGGTAAAATCATCAACATGTGTTCTATGATGAGCGTTTACGGTCGTAATTCAGTTTCGGCATACGCAGCGGCAAAAGGTGGTTTAAAACTGCTTACTGCCAACATGACTTGCGAGTGGGCCAAATACAACCTGCAGATTAACGGAATCGGACCGGGTTACATTGCCACTTCACAAACCGCCGAAATTCGCGAAGGCAACCATCCGTTTAACGACCTTGTAATGACTCGTACTCCTGCAAACCGTTGGGGTGAGCCCGAAGATATTGGCAACGCAGCTCTTTTCCTTGCTTCAAAAGCGAGTGATTTTGTAAACGGTCATGTACTTTATGTAGATGGCGGTATTCTTGCCAATTTTGGTTATGTAAAAGGCGAAAACGATATTACTGAATAATATGAAATTTCAGTTTTTCATTGTCCTGTTGGTTTCACTGGTGCTTTTATCATGTAAAAACGAAGTGAAATTAACTTTTGAAAATCCACTGGCGGTTGACCGGGCAGATGAGGTTATTGTTTTAACCCAAACCGAATTAGCCGCAAAAATGGATGTAGAAGAAGGAAAACTTCCACTGTTAAAAACGGCAGAAGGAATATCGGTGCCAAGTCAGCTTGATGATTTGAATGGAGATGGAAATTGGGATGAGCTGATTTTTATTCTGGATTTTAAGGCCGGCGAGAAAAAGGAGTTAAGTGTTGATTTCGTAGAAGACGGTGACTATCCTGTATTTGAGAAAAGAACTAATCTTCGTTTGGGAATTCATCAGGAAGATGGTTCGTACAAAGAAGTGGATAATTACAAAGCAATTCCTTACACCGAACCATTTGAAATTATTTCGCAAGGCGAAGGCGTAACCTGGGAAAATGATAAAATTGGTTTCAGGGTTTATTTTGATTGCCGAAATGTAAAGGACCTTTTTGCAAAACGCAAACCCGAACTGATTGCAGATAAAGTACATACTCCCGGTTTTGGTAGTTACCACGAATTAGCCGATTGGGGAATGGATGTTTTGCATTGTGGCAGCTCCTTGGGAGCCGGAGGAATTGCGTTGTTAAAAAACGATTCCTTGTTCAGGGTAGGATCAACCGATGTTTTTGAGTACCAGAAATTGATTGAAGGCCCGGTGCGTTCTGTATTTGAATTGCGTTATTCGGGCTGGAATGTGGATGGCGAAAACATGGAAGCTGTTGAACACATTACCATTTATCCGGGCAAGTATTGGTTTGAATCGGATGTAACAGTAAACGGTTGTTCCGACGACGATCAGATAGTAACCGGAATTGTGACCAGCATGCTAAAAGAAGAACCTTTTGCATTTAAGGCTGCCGATTTCCAGAGTATCGGAACACACGGTATTCAATCGTTGAACAACGACGAACTGGGAATGGCAGTTATTGTTCCGGCAGCCGAAATCGGCAAAATTGGCCGCACAACGGATATCAATTTTTTCGACCTTGGATACCAGACTGTTAAAGAAAAGAACTTTAGTAATATCATATCGGAAACCTACTACATTGGACAAAAATGTTCAAGTGGTACTCCTGCTAAACATTATTTCTTTTCGGTGTGGGGATTGGATAAAGACCAATGGAAAACGGAAGAAGGATTTAAAAAATACATTGGAGAAGAAGCTGAAAAACTTTCTGCCCCAATCGTAAAACTGTAATAATACAAGCGTTCTATATGTGAAAGAGACACACCGGGTGTGTCTCTTTTTTTATTTCAAAAATTCTAATTTGCCTCCTTTTTGAATATCCGAATGAGAGAAAGAAGTGGAATTCTCCTTCCCGTTTAATTTTACTTTACTAAAGATCGTTTGTAATCCGGCTTCTTTTCCGCTGATAACAAACTTCCCTCCCGGATAATATTCTTTGTCCAAATTAAGTGTAATCTTCTCAAAAATGGGAGAAGACAACTGGTACTCGTTACTTCCCGGACAGGTTGGGTAAAAACCCATGGCACCAAAAATGTACCAGGCCGACATTTGCCCGGCATCATCATTTCCCGAAAGTCCACCGGGTTCAAGACCGTATTCGGTACGAAGAATATTTTTAACTGTTTTTTGTGTTTTATCCCACTGGCCGGTGTAGTTAAAATAAAATGGAATCTGATGGCTTGGTTCGTTGCCGTGCCAGTATTCTTTCTTATCAATTAAATCGTTCAGTTTAGACGAAAATTGTTCTTCTCCACCCATTAAGGCCATTAATCCTTCAACATCGTGCGGAACAAACCAAGAATACTGTTTTGAAGTACCTTCGGTAATAAAGCTGTGTTCTTTTGTCGGATCAAAATCCTCAACAAAAGTACCATCGCCAAAACGGCCGTTCATCCATCCTTTGCTTTCGTCAAATACATTTGTGTAGTTTAATGCACGGGCAGAAAGTTCCAAAAAATCATCGGTTTTATCCAGTTTTTTTGCCATTTGAGCCACGCACCAGTCATTGTAGGCATATTCCAGTGTTCTGGATACCTGTTCCTGCTTGTGAAAGGCGTCTTCAACTTCATCTTCCAACGGAATGTAACCAAACTCGAGGTAAGAGGTCAGGGCGCGTCGTCCTTTGCCATCAATGTATTCATCCACATTTTCAGGTGTTTCAAAAGCATTTTTACGCATGTATTTGTATGCTTTCTCAAGGTCGAAATCAAAACCTTTCATGGCTGCATCAGTGAGAATTGAAGTGCTGTGGTCGCCAATCATTGCCGAAGTATAGTTATTCCACATCGGGAAAATTGGAAGCCAGTTGCCTTGTTCTGCCTGAACAACCAGTGATTTTACCATGTCGTTGTATTCTTTTGGTGCAATTAAACTAAGCAAAGGCATTTGCGCTCTAAAAATATCCCAGTTCGAAAAGTCGCCATAGTAGTCAAAATCACTTGCGTTTTCTATTTTGTAGTCCTGGGCAAATGTAGGATAATCACCGTTTACATCGCTGTACAAACGCGGATGAAAAAGGCTGTGATACATCGAAGTATAAAACTTGGTTAGTTCACCTTCATCTTCAGTTTCTACATCAATGCTTCCCAATTTTTCGTTCCAGGTATTCTCGAGCTCTTGTTTTGTGGTTTCAAAATCCCAGTGTGGAATTTCTGCGTCGAGGTTTTTACGCGCATTTTCGATACTGGTAAACGAGGTTCCCACTTTCATTTTTACCGGTGCATTGTCGGGTACTGCAAAGGTTACATAAGCTCCCACATTTTGAATGTTATGAACCTCTGTTGCATTTTCTTCACGATTAAAATTGCCAATGGTTCCGTATTTTACAAATTCCTTATCGAAGCGGGCAACAAAATAGCCTGAGATTCCTGCCGGTTCGCCCTGTCCCTGGTAAATTCGATTTACAGGATTGTAACCGTAAATCTCATTCTTTTCCAGGTCAATTTTTATGTAGCCTTCATTGGTGTCGCTGTTAACATCAATTATCACAGCCGGTTGTTTTTCTTCCAGCCACGAAAAGCGAAAGAATCCACAACGTTTTGTTCCGGTAATTTCAGTCATCACATTTAACTCGGGAAACAGAAACGACATATATGCAGGAGTTGCATTTTCTGTTTTAAACAAAAACATGGTGTAACGCTGAAAAGGTAAAAACCGGAAATTATTGGTAAAACGCGACGGGCAAACTGTAAAAGAGCCATAGTCTTGTGTACACGAGCCGCTGAGCCAGTGTGTGCCTCTAAAACCCTGGGCAACTGTGCGCCCCTGGTAATATGGTGCCAAACATTTTTCTTCGGTATTGTAAACCTGCGGAGTCCATTGTGTCATTCCAAAAGGAGCCGTTACTGCCGGTATTGTTTGTCCGTTGCTAACATGGTCGCCGGGGTGTTGTTTTGCCGCAAGGGTTGTTGCAGGACCGGTTCCAATTAGCGGATCGATGTAATCGATGTAATTTTTTTGCGGAGTTTGAGAGCAGGAAAACAGGATTAATAAGAGGAAAAAAAATAGGTATCTCATTACACTAGTTCGTTAGTTTGTTCTTTAGGAAATTCAAAATTAAAAATTTCGAAATGATAAAAAAGTGATTGATATTGCTTGTTCAAAAAAACATTTTATTATGGAAGAACGATTGGATTATGCTGATTCGGTAATAGTTACATTTATGTGAAACTTGTAAGTTACTTCCCAAATAATTCGGTCTTTATATAAAAAACAGATGAATCCAACCCTGTATTATTTCTCCGGTTTCCGGATCGAGCTGCGAACCGTACATACTATGCGGAATTGAATAGATAAGCAGCATAACAATTGAAGCCACAATGGTATAAACCGGGCGTTCCTTTTTTCGGTTCATAACAAAAGCCAGCAGCCAAAATATAAAAGCCAGCAATGTTTTATTGTCGGTTAAATCCCAGGCAAAAGGCACACCGGCCCATGCTTCGCCAAAAGCGTAATATTGTACCCAGGGACCCAAAATCAGCCCGCCAATAAATAAGGTAATCAAAGTCAGGTTGGTATAAAATTTAAATCTCTTTTGTTTAAAAACAGCCAAAATACCGGCAAGGTTACCGAGCAACATGGCAAAAAACATAAAGAAAATATGGGGTGCCAGCACCTTCGAAGGAACAGCTCCTTTAAAACGAATAACCACCGGCTCTTCCTGCAGATAGGTTTTTGTTCCTTTCGCGTCGCTTACTTCAAAATAGTACTGTATTTTTCCGGCCATTCCCTGTTCGGGAACATTTGCAAACCATCCTTCTTCCTGGGTGATTCCAAAAACCTTGTTCATAATGTACGAATCCACAGGTTTTACTTTGTACTCAAAGTCAGCCACCTGGTACGCATCGTTGGTGAGAAATCGTTTGTAATATAGTTTTGCTGAAATCGTTTGGTCTGTGATAGCCAGTTTTACAGGTGTATTGCTGCCAATTTCAATACTTCTGATGAGTTGTAAACTGTAAGTGCTGTTGTTGGCACTTATTTCCATTTTTTTGTCGTAAGTAGGGCCGGTTTTTCGTTGGTAAATAACGGCAGAGAGTGTAATAACAATGGCCAGAAACCAAAAGAATACCTTTTTCATAGATGTTAAGTTTAGTCTTACAAGTATAAAAAGATTTCCTGAAAAGTGTTTACAATTCAAGGCTTATTAATTTGATGCGAAAAGGATGCTCTAATGAGTTGTATCAAACTTTACTTTTCCTCCCTCCGATTTTTTAGCCACTTTTTCAATGTCGTATGCATCCACCGGAACAGGTTTTATGGCAAATTCTGGAATATTAAACGAAAATAGAAACGACTTGTAAAAATCGGCATCCTGCTGTGGAAGTAAAAAGGGTTTGCCCTGACTGCCATCTTCGTTGATGTGGGCAATAAAAGCATTCATATATAGTCCATCTATTCGGCGACTGCTAAAAACCAACCATTTGCCATTCGACGACCACGAATGATAACTTTCAACCTGGTTGCTGTTTAATGCATCGAGTCGCACATACGACGAATCAGTTGTGTTGTACATGTATAAATCGGCCTCCTCGTTGTAAGCCGGAAAATTGCCGTAATTCGACTGAGTTACTACAATGTGTTTCCCATCGGGTGAAATACGCGGCATGGTCACACTTTTTCCGGTTACCAATGATGAAATTAAAGTATCTGTTTTTTCGCCAATTGTTCCGGTTTCCGGATCAAAAGCAACGGAGCAAAGACTGTATTTTATGTTTCTGATTTCTTTGGGCATTGGAGCAGCCTTAGCCGTTACAAAATAGAGCGTTTTTCCATCGTTCGAAAAGCATGGAAATGCTTCAAATGCATCTTCGGCATACAATAGCGGCGATGTAAAATATTCGCTTTTCTCAACATCGTAAATTACCATGTCGGAACCCATATCGAAAGCATGTGCACGTTCTGTACCGCTTGCCGGGAAAACCTGACGAACTTTATTGATCGAAAAAGCAATGTACTTGGCTGAAGGGTGCCAGTACGGAAACGAAACACTTTTAAATTCGGTGGGTTTTTTCGAAACCAGTTTTTCTACTTTGCCATCTTTTATCAGAATTGTTCCCGAATTGTTTTCGCGAATGTGAAAAACCATGTTGTCGGGATTGTTTGCGGCCATGGAATGACAGTTCATACACGAATGCGGCATAATGGTATTGTCAAGAATCGTCTCCTCTTTAAAACCGGACAGCTGTCGTTGATAAAGTCCCATTTTATTCCAGGTTTGATACGCCGGACTGATGAGGCGGTACATCAGGTACTCATCAATCGCATCGGGTGAAACAAAGAAATTGAATGGTTTGTATTTTAGCCAGTTGTTATTTTCAGACGTATAAATTGTAAAAGTAATGCTGTCGCCTTTGTTGTTTTCCAAAAAGTTGCTCCAGATCTTCAGTGGCCAGTCGGTTTTGTTTCCTTTAAATGTTTGCTCAAGTAGTCCGGCTTGTCCTTTTACTGAAACAAAAAGCTGCTCACAATTTTCTTCAACTCCAAAGTTTAAAGGAGCTATGTTGAATGGTATTGTAGTTTCAGCATACTCCGGAAAAATTTCAGGAAGTACACCTGTTTCGGTAAAGTTTGCTGGCTTTTTGTTTGTACAAGAAACAGCTCCAAAAAGTATTAATATCAATAATAGCTTTACGTTATTCATCTTCCAGTTTTGTAAAATGTACATAATACCAGTACGTTTCCTCAAATCTTTTTTTCATTTCTTCCGGATTGTTAAAACCTCCCTGTTGAAATTCTTCAGCATATTTGTTCAGGTTTGTGTTCACTTCCTGATCAATTTTGTATTCATTCAAACCTTCGGGAACTTCGGGGAAAAGTGTTTTTATATATACAATGGCTTCCTGAAAAGCCTGTGGCAACACAGCGTATTCCATTGTATTTGTAAGTGGTAAATATTTCAGAAATTCATCAAAATCTTTGTGCAACAAATACCAGCACATCAGGTATTCGTAGGCCATTTTATTTTGAGGATTGCTACGGAGCAGCGAAACAAGCGCCAAATCGTTTCGCTCAAATTGAAAATAGAAGTCATCTTTTACCTTTTGGCTTCTTAATTTTTTCCAAAGTGGATGTTCGTTAAACAACACTTCATTGTGAATGACATTTTGGGCATTTTTAGCCCAGGTACTGTAGAACAATGTTTTTTTGAGATAGCGCAACTGTTTTTCGGCAACAGCATACTGACCGTCAATTATACAATTTTCGGCAAAACGTTTTACCACACGAACAGGACTTTTTTCGTCGGGTGTAGATTCTATGGTTTCAATACACAACATTTTTGAAAAGTTGGAAAGGCCCAGATAAAAATAAGGTTCGTTGGCAATTAAAGGCGCCATGCCGTGTATATTAAAGGGAATAAAAAAGTCGTTAACCGAAGGACTGAATGCAAATAAACGATTTGCCATCTGTCCGGTTTTTGCCAATGCCAGCGAAAGCGCCAGTTTCCCTTTTCTGCCTTCTGGCGTTTTTTGTTCAGCCAGCGAAATAATTTGTTCCCACTTTTGCTGATTGACCAGATTTTCATAATTCAGCTCGGTTTCTTCATTAAAATCAGCCAGCTTGTTCGATCCCCAAACAAATCCGATAACCAGTACAAAAGCAAAAATAACCTGTACTGGTTTAAGTGCTTTTACCGATATAAGTTTTTGTTTAAAAACATACACCAGAATCAGGATGGGAAGCGACAGAAAAACCATAAGCAGGGGAGTAGGTAACAAAAAGCTGAATTGGTAATAGGCAGCTGAAATATAACTGCGAAGCATGGTGTCAATCAGAAAAAACTTTCGGCAGAGCAGGGGAGTGAGTATTCCCACAAACAGATAAACGGAAACCACTGCAATTACCTTTTGAATACCAGGTTTTTTAATTGTGTTTCGGAATTGCAGAATTACTTCAATAATAATTATGGATAAAAGTAGCAGAATGTAGGCTCCTCCCAAAAGCCAGTAGCTTCCAATTATTAGCGTCAAACCGCCTAAATATCTTCGTAAAGGTTGTTTAATCATCAGATAAAAAGAAAGGGTCCAAATTCCAAGCCCGACTGCAATAATACCTGACAATTGGTAATATTTATCGAGTAAAAGAAAATGATAAACAATTGCCGGGACATAAGCCAGTAGAAATAAGTTGGCTTTAAATAGTTGTGCTAGTACTTTCTGTGTGGCATAGCTAATCTGATAAATAAAAAAGGAAGTTAAAACCACAGCAATCCATTTGAAAAGGAAAAACTGCGAAAAAAATTCGCCCAGATAAACTGCAAATCCTCCCTGGTAGGCGAGGTGCTCTTTGAGGTACCCGAATGACAGTAAAAACAATTGCATCTGTTCTTTCTGAACCAGGTGGGCAGAGTAAAAAAATCCCCAAAAAACCACCAGTGCAGCAAAAAAAAGCAGGTTAATAATCTGGGAGATCCGGATGTTTTTAACTTCGTTCATACCTTGTTATTCTCTTTGTGTTACATTGGTTCCCGAAGTGTTGGTCAGGTGTTCAACGGTGCGCACATTCAAATCCACTTTTTTATTTATAAACTCAGGAATGTTGTACGAAAACAAAAGCTGCCCGTAGAATTCCTCCGGATTTTTTTGAGGCAGTAAAAACGGTTTCCCAACTTTCCCGTTCTCATCGATGCCTGAAATAAACGGACGCGTGTACAAGCCATTTAAGCGCCGACTGCTAAATACAAACCAGCGGGAGTTTGACGACCAGGAATGATAGCTTTCGGTATCCTCACTGTTGGCAGCTTCTATGGCATTTACTTCGCCTGTTTTTAAATCGAGTAAATACAAATCGGCTTCTTTGTGCCAGATTGAAAAGTTTCCATAATCAACCATGGTAAACATGATGTATCTACCATCGGGCGACGGACGCGGGAAAGTGATACTTTTCCCGATTGCTGCCGCATTAAACAGGGTATCTATTTTATTGCCAAATGTTCCATCCTCGGGATGAAATGCGATGCTGCATAAATTATAACGAACTTCCTCGTATTCTGCGGGCATTTCTTTTACATCGGCGGCACAAAAATACAGCGATTTCCCATCGGCTGAAAACGAAGGGAAAGTTTCGAAAACCTGTTCCGACATCAATTTGTCGCAATACAAAGTCTGGTTGTTTTTTATGTCGTACACCACAATATCCGAGGCGGCATCAATTACTTCAACGCGCTTGTCTTTTTTCTCGTGAAACACCTGTTTGGTTTTATTTACCGAGTAACATACATAATCGTCTTTTGGGTGCCAGTATGGGTATACAAAGTTGGAAATGGTTTTTGGTGTTTTTGTATTCAAGAGTTTTACCTCGCCATCGCTAACTAAAATTGTACCTCCTTTTTTTCCACGAATGTGCAAACTCATATCGTCGGGATTGGTTAAACGAAACGAGTGGCAGTTTACACAACTGCCTGTAATCAATGTGTTTTCGATTATTGCATCCTGCTTGTAATTGGACAGGTTTCGCTGGTAGATTCCCATTTTGCTGTATACTTCGTAACCCGGCGCAATTAAACGGTAAGCCAGCCCATAATCAATCGGGTGAGTACTAACATATAAACTAAACGGAGCAAAAGCGTGCCACTGTGTTCCCTGGCGGGCGGCCACACTTACTGTTATTTTGGCACCGTTATTTTTCTCCAGTAATTTTTCCCATTTTTTGGGAGGTATTTCAATGTGGTTTTTCCCTTTTACATAAATGGTTGTTCCGTCGGCTCCCTCAAATGTTACGGCCATTCCTGCCGCTTTTTCTTTCATCCCAAAATTTAACGGAGAAATGTTGTACGGAATGGTAACATCGCAATAGTCAGGAAAAAGAACCGGTTTTTGCTGGCTTGTTGAATCGGGTTCAATTTTTTGATTGCACGAGGTAATACATAAACCTGAAAGAATTATTAGTAATAGAATGCGGTACATACTTTCTCCTTTTTAATTTCTGAAATGTAAATAGAACCAGTAAGTATCGGCAAAGTTGTTCTGAAGGATTTCAGCATCGCGGGTACTTCCGTAAATGTTCTTGTAATTTTGCAAACGTGCTTTAACTCCGTTACTTACCGGATAACTAATCTCTTTTGATGGATCGTTGTTGGTTAAATCCCAAATGTAAATGAGCGCTTCCTGGTAACTTTTTGGAATTACCTTGTAGTTAAGCGGTTTCGATAGCGGGTAATAAGTTATAAATCGTTGAAGGTCCTTTTTTAACAGACAACTTGCCAGTAAATAGTCAAAGGCCATTTCGTTTTTCTGGTTGTGGGTAAATAATAAACCAAGCATGTTCTCTTTTTCCATATCACTAAACAGAAAATCTTTTTCGATGCGTGCTTTGCGCAACCAGCCCCATTCAATGTGCTGATTAATTTTTGTTTCATCCTTAATAATTTCGATGGCGTTGTTTGCCCAGGCTTTATAATAGAATGTTTTTTGCAAAAGGTGTAAATATTTTTTCGCTACCTGGTAATCTCCGTTAATAATGTTGGTTTCGGCCAGACGTTTTATCGCGCGGGCACTCTTTTGGTAATCGGGCAGGGCTTCCATTGATTCGAAAGCAAAACGTTGAGCGGTGTTTACAAGGCCAAGGTGGTAATACACCTCACCGGTCATACTCGGAATGGTAAAGTCGCGCGTAAAGTCAGGAATCAGACCTCCCGTTCCGTTTTGGTAATACGAAAACATTCGGTTGGATAACAATCCTTGTTTGGCCAAAGCCAGGTTTAAACAAGTAACTGATAGCGGACCGGTGGGGCTTTTTTTATCGGCAAGTTCAATTACACGGTCCCATCGTCGCATTCGCGTGTGAAAATCGTAAGCCATCACTTCTTCTTTCGAAAAATCGGCTGAACTCCGGATAAAAAAGAATCCGCCAAACACTAAAATAACTACTTGGGCAATTACCAGTGAATTGGTTTTTTGGGTAGTTATTTTGTTCGAAAGAAAAGCCAGTAAAAATGGAATCAGAAAAATAGACAAGGCAATAATTCCCATTGGAACGGGTACATTTACCGGGTAGCGGAAATAGTTTACGCCGGTCCAGAATCGGTGAAGCGGATATTGTAAAACAAGTGCCTTGGCAATAAAAGGAAGAATGGCTGTTAGTGCTAAAACCAAAATGGGAAAGAGTAAAGCCTGTTTTTTTGTGAACTCTTTTTTTGTCCATTCAGCAACAACCACAAACAAAGTAAAAAACAGAAATGCACCACCAATGGTCCAGTATAAAACAGGAATAAAAAGCCATAGAATTGTACTTCTCCAAAATTTGGAACGAATAAACAGATAGCTGCTAATTGATACAGATAAAATGAACAATGCAATCATTCCGCCTGCCAGGTAATTTTCGTCGCAAAGCAGGTTCCAGTATAATATTGATGGCACAAATGTGATTGGAACCCAGTATGATTTTGCCCCTAATTTTTGTGCTGCCAAAAATACGGCACCTTGTAAAAAGGTTAATATTGCTGCAATCAGCAAAGCTCCAATTTTGCTGTAAAAATAAAATTGAGTTACAAAACTTCCCAGGTAATCCGATATTCCTCCCGGCTTTCCGAGGTGCTGGAAAAAGTAATCGGGTGTAAACAAGAACAACTGATACTGTTCCTGGTAATGCAAATGGAAAGGGTACAGAAATGCAAAAAATGCAAATACAGCAATTCCAAACAACAGGGAAAGAAAAGTATCGGGGCTAAGTATTTTGGTTTGATTTAACTTTTTCATAGTTCATTATGAAATTTCAGGTTACTTGACTTTTTCAGATTCCATATCGCTGTATAACTTCTCAATATCCATGGCATCGAAGGGAGTTTGTCCTCTCGAAAGTTCCGGAATATTAAACGATTTTAGAGTAAGGTCGTACATTTCCGGATCGTGTTGCGGAAGTACAAAAGGTTTGTGGGCAGTGCCGTTTTTATCGATGTACGAGAAATAGGGTTTGCCGTAAATGCCATTGTCGCGTTTGCTGGCAAATACAAACCAGCTGCTGTTCGACGACCAGCTGTGGTACGAGTCGGAGCAAAACGCATTTACCTGTTCCAATTTATCAATTTCGCCGGTGGATAAATTCATTAATTGCAAATCGGCTTCCCTATGCCAAATCGGGAAAGTTCCGTAATCGGCGACGGTGTACAAAAGGTATTTCCCATTGGGCGAGGTTTTTAAATGGCACACCGAAGCGTTGTATTGTTGGGCATCCCAAACGGTATCTATTTTTGTTCCCAAAGTATTTGTTGCCGAATCAAAAGCAATCCGGTGAATGCTGTATTTTAGCGAGCGAATACTATCGGGAAGTGGCATGTACGGTGCCGAGCAGTAATAAATGTAATTTCCGTCGGCCGAAAAAACCGGAAATGTTTCGAATGCAGTTGTATCGCTTAAAAAAGGTTGGGTACTGATTTTATTCTGATCGAAATCGAGAACAATTAAATCAGAAGCTTTGTCGTACACTTCCAAACGTTCGCTTTTGTAGGTATGAAATTCAGGAATAACAATGTTGGTTGAAAAAACGGCAAAGCGCCCCGAAGGATGAATGTTTCCGTATGTGGCATTCCCGATCATTTCGTTGTTTCGCGTATTAATTTTACGTAGTTTACCATTTCGGTTGAGCATGGTTCCGCCTTTTTTGCCCCGGATGTGCATCATCGAAAGGTTGGCATCCTGATTGCCGTAAATGTGGCAATTCATACAACTGCCTTCAGTAATATTGTTATCCGCTAAAACACGTTCATCAAAGCTTTCAATGTGGCGTTCCACAATTTGTATTTTATTCCATACTTCGTAACCCGGTTCAATCAGCCGGTAACTCAAATACGGATCAACCTGGCTCTTTTTTACATCCCAAAAGAAGGTTTTGTATTTTGTCCATTCTCCTTTTTGAAATGCAGAAACAGTAACTTTCAGCTTTTGCTCCTCCTGTTCGGCAAGCAATGCTTTCCATTTTTTTATTGGGATTTGAATTTTATTTTTTCCGTTTACAGTTATTGTTTGGTTTAATCCCTGAATGGATGCAACTATTTTATCGCATGAATCGCGCAACATAAAGTTTAGCGGTGCAATGTTTTCCGGAATCGTAACATCGATATAATCCGGGTAAATTGGCGGAAAATCAGAACTGTTAACTTCATTGCGAGGCTGTGTTGCACACGAATTAAGCACAATCAAAAATATCAAATATGTAATTATTCTATTCATTTTAGTCCTCCTTGAATGTAGCGAAATGGTAATAAAACCAATACGTGAATTCAAACCCGGTTTTTAGTTGTTCTATATTTCCGCGTGCTTTTTCAAAATTATTGGTGTATTCAGCAAATTTTCTCATTTGTTCAGAATCTATTCGATATGTCAGCACCTCTTCCTGCGACACTTTATCCTGAAACAGTTTGATTAACAAAGCTTCTCCATACAATTTCGGAACCGGCCGTTTTAACAATTTTGCATACATGTCGTAGGCTGTTTTAAACGAAACAAGGTCTTTATTCAATAAATAAAAGGAAAGCAAATAATCGAGTGCGATCAGGTTATCAGGATTTTGCCGTACCAGAAATTCAATGGATTGAATGTAATCATACGAGTTCCGAATTGTGTCGGAATGTGCTACCTGAGCTCTTTTTTCAAGCAGCCAGCTGCTGTTGCAATTGGCATTGTTTTCGCTAAATTTTTGTTGTGCCCATTTTTTATGAAAGAGAGTGTGGTCCAGAATGCGCAGAAATTTTTCGGCACCGGGATAATCACCGTTTACCATATTTATTTCAGCAAGCCGCTTCATCATCCTCGAGCTTCGCTGGTAGGGCGAAAATGTATTTCCGAGCATGGCAGAATGTTGCGCAAGGTTCATGTCGCCCAGTAAGTAAAATAGTTCGTTGCTAAACAAAATGGTTTGCCAGTTTTCGTTTTGCGAAACCGGTAAAATCAATCCTTGCACAGCAGGTTGGTAAAACCCGAGTAAACGATTTGGTAGTTCGCCCTTTTTTGCCAAAGCCATGTTGGTGTAGTACGCTACAAACCGGCTCTCCATTTTTGATTTTTCTGCCAGTTCAATTACTTTGTCAATCTTTCCAAAATACGTTTCAGTGTCGAGTGCAAATATTTTTTCGCGTTTAAAACCGGCATTGCTGTTTATTCCAAACACTATAATTAACAGGAGGAGAATCGTTGCAATCGAGGTTTCGGTTAGAACAGGAAAAAAATGTTTATTTTTCTGAAATATTACCGCCGCAAATGCTGCTAAAATTAGGGCAGAAAATGGTAGCAAACTTTTCAGAAGTATAGCCGGAAATAATAAAGTTTCGTTGATTGGCAACAGGTATTTTGCGCGTAAAATAAATGGAAGTACAAAAACAAGCGGGAGTAGTGGCAGGTGCAGAAAAATACGTTTTAAATCCTTATCACTTAAAAGAACAAGAAAAGGAAAAACAACCACGGACGATCCTAAAAACCAATACCCGGACAAGGCCACAAGAAATGCAAATGATAAACTTCTGTTTTTTATTTTACCGTAGACTAAGAAGAGTAACAAAGTGAGGATAAATCCAACAGAAATTCTGGCATTGTGTGCCAAACTTAGATGTGAAACAAAATCGGCAGCAACCGGGAACAATGCCCAGACTGCAGCGAATTTTGATTTACTGATTTTTTTAATGACAGAATAAGCGAGAAACCATTCGGTTACAAAAAGCGCAGCTAAAACCGCAGGGCCGCCACCACGCAGGTAAAAAAACTGTGTCAGAAAGTCGCCTGATAAAGCGGCCAGCCAGGCAGGTTTATCGAAATAAGAAAACAGGTAAGTGGAACTGAATAAAAAGAGCTGAGTTTGCTCTTTAAAAAACAGATGGTAGGCATAGAAAAAATTAAAAAACAAAAATGTTACTGTTGTAAGTGCAACAGCAATAATTAGTTTTTTTGTTTTTTCAGGTCTGTTCATTATTAGTACTAAAGATAGAATTTATTCAGTAGCAAAATGGCTTTTTTGCTCGTCCGTAAATGAGCTGCTCATCATTCTGAGTACCAATTGGCCAACCACATTGTTTTTATTGTTTAAGGCAAAATTGTAATGAAAATTGATTTTGCTGATGTTCAAAGTATCCAGCTGTTGGTTGAGTATTAAGGAGTCGGCTTCATTCGAATTCTGCAAACTTTGTTGGATAAGCCTAAGCTTTTCGTCGAAAACTTGTTTCTCTTGTTTCCAGTGATGCAGCGAGTCGTTTAAGGCAGTACCACCGGTTATGCTGTTTTTCGCCATGTAGGTGTGAATCAACCCGGGTTCTTTTATCACAAGCAATTCCTGCAAGGATAAACGAAATAAGGGACGTGTGCGAATAATGTACACTTCAGGAAGTTCAACATAACCTTCAAATGTAAAAGCTCCGTTTTTTATAATGGTGGAGTCAACTCTTTCAACCGGTGCATTTACAAGCGGAACCAGGTAAATCCATTCGCCATCATATGAACTGTCAGGAACTTTACCTTCAATTTGGAAATTCGTTTCAGAACCACAGCCAAATAAAACAAGGGATAAAACAATCAGGTAAGAAACTTTCAGCATTCGTCTTGAATTAAATGGTTTGCGCATTGAAAATACATTAAGATTTGATAAATATAAAAAAAGGAGGACGAATAAAACCTCGTCCCCCTTCGTATAATTTAAGCAATGTTTTTATTGTGCTCTGTACATCCAGAACCATGCAGTTCCCCATGCACCTTGTCCTGGCTCAGGCCAACCTAAATAAAGTTTATCTTCATCCAGTTGTAGAATGTCGTATTCATAAATAGGAGCATCGCCGTTATTTGGTGCTTTACCAGCCAATACTGTAACGTTTTTAGTGTTCAGTTTACCAACTGCCCAAAGTCCACCGTTACCATCGTCAGTAGTTTTGCTCATATCAAACGAGAAACTTCCGCTTACCTGGTTGCTGCCGCTTTCGTTCGATTTAACCAACGAAGCACCGCTAATAGAGAAAGTTAGAGAACCGTTTGAACCAAAATCAGGATCGTTTGAGTCCATCGATGCTTTATCGTTGGTCCACCAACAAGGAGCAGTACATCCCAAATAACCACCGTTACCCCAAACAGAACTGGCAGTTTCATCCCATACCCAGGTTTTTGATCCGCTTCCACAAAGCAAGCCCCACTGTGGTGGCACCGGAAATGTGAGTTCGTCAACAGTTACCGAGATATCTTTGGTAACGTATGAACCGTCAGGATTTAAACCTGTAAAAGAAATTGTACTTGGACCAGTTACTACCATAAGAACAGTATCAACTGATTTACGTGTAATACCAATTCCGTAGTTCCATTCAGAGTTTACAGGACTCATGTTCTTAAGGACTACTTTGTTTGAATTTACACCGTTCACTACAACAGGAGTTGCTGATACTTCCAGCTCATCGGCACCAATCGGAAGGTCGTTGCTGTCCCTGTTTTCAATTGGATCGCAGGCATAAAATGCTGCCATCAATATAATTAAAGAATATATAATCGATTTTTTCATCTCAATTCATTTATAAATTTAAACAATTATTTCCATCCGGTGTATTCAGCTGCCGGTGTTCCCCAGCCTGCATTTTGTTCCAGTACACCATCAGAAAGAGATATTTGAGATTCAGGAATAGGAAAGAAACCTTTTGTTTCGTTGTACCTGGCTGCATAACCACCGCCAAATCCTTTGTTCACATCATCGTTTCCTTTTGTATATACTTTTTGTCCTATCTGATTTTCCAATACCGTTGAAGCAATTCCCCAACGTCGGATGTCGTTCCAGCGAACTCCCTCGAAAGCAAGCTCCCAACGACGCTCGTTTTGAATGTTCTCCATAGAGTATGGTTTGTCTTCCAATCCGGCACGTTCGCGAACAAGGTTCATGTTGGTAGCCGTTTCGGTTAATTCTGAATGCATCAACAATACATCGGCATAACGAATAAGAACAATGTCCTGCGTGTTATCCAACTGGAAGTTATCTTCTGTTCCGTACATTAATACACTGTATGATGAAACTACACCACCGTCTTCGTCTTTTGCTGAAACAGGAGAGTATTTCTTTTGCCAGTAATCGGTTTCCTGAATAAAATCAGCCCAACCGCCTTTTGCATAACCGGGAAGTTCAACAGGAAGATTGATAATAGAACCTTCTCTACGAATTGTATCGGTAGGCTCAGCTTGTACCCACTTGTTCCAGATTACAGGACTTACAGGACCAGCTCCCCAACCCTGACCAAATGGGAAAGTGTTTTCAAGCGGCTGACCACCACGTAATCCAAAGTGAAGTGCGTACTGATTTGAGTAACCAATAGTTGTTCCCCAGTCAGGGAAGTTTGAGAATTTAATGGCAAACATGGTTTCAGGATTTACTCCGTTGTCGTTTTCAACCCATTCCAAACCCTGACCTTTCGTGAAGTCGTAATCTTCAACTGTGTAACGGTTAGTGTAAGACCATAGGTTACGGAAATCGCCAACCAATTCGTGACCACTGTTACTGATACAATCTTCTAACCACGATACAACTTCTGATTTGCTAACCGAACCGGAAATGGTTCCGTCTTCGCCAACAAGAGGAAGAGCATCTTTACCATAGAATCCGGTGTAGAAAAGGAATACACGAGCCATTAAAGCTTCGGCAGACCATTTTGTAGCGTGACCGGCAGAAATGCTTGAATATATTTTTGAAGGCATAATTTCAATTGCATTTTTTAAGTCGCTTGCTATTTGCGCATAAATTTCTTCGGCAGGTGCTTTTGGTAAATTTACTGCTTCAGTAGTTACAATAAGTGGAACTTCACCATAAAACGAAGCCATTTCGTGGTAGAAAAATGCACGCATAAAATAGGCTTCACCTTTCATTTGGTTTCTTTGGTCCTCACTTTCGTAACCTTCGCAGTTATCAAGTGTTTCTAATGCCATGTTTGCACGGAAAATACCTGTGTAACGAACTTTCCAGAATTCTTCAACCATGTTTGATCCGTTGTTCATCAACAAATCTAAACTTTGCATTAGTTTGTCGTTTTCACCACCACCACCAAAACGATCGTCTGATGCAAGTTCGGCAGCGTAAAAATAGGATGTATGAGGAGCCGCAGAAGCATAGCTCAGGTTTGAATAAATACCTGTAATCATTTGCTCTGCATCGGTAACAGTCTCCGGATAATTCGAAGTATCCTTTTTTGTATAGTTGGTTGTGTCGAGGAAATCTTCACAACTCATTAGTAAAAGCGAAACTGCAAATACTAGTATAAATAATATATTCTTCATATCAAACTTTCATTAAAATTTAAGATTAACACCTACCAGATAAGTTCTTGGGCTTGGGTAGAAACCTAAGTCGATACCGCTAACCCAACTCTGACCGTATCCATATCCAATTTCAGGATCCTGACCTGAATAATTTGTAAATGTGTACAGGTTTTGAGCTGTTACATAAAGTCTTGCCTGACCAAATGGAATGTTTTCAAATAATTTTTTGAAATCGTATCCCAAAGTAACGTTCTGGATTTTTACAAAATCTGCGTCTTCAATGTAGATGTCCGAAATTTCCTGCCAGTTTGCATTACTTCCGCTACTCAAACGAGGTAATCTGTTTGAAGTACCTTCACCATGCCAGCGGCCAAAAATATCAGTGGTGTAGTTTTGTTCTTTTGTATCAGCAAACGAGCGGTACGATTTTGCAATTTGATGACCGAAAGCACCATTTGTTGTAACTGCTAAATCAAATCCTTTGTAGCCAAGGTTAAAGCTGAAACCCATTGTAAAATCAGGGTGAGGATTACCAATCTCAACTTTGTCGTCGATGGTAATTGCGCCGTCGCCGTTTGTGTCTACAAAAATAAGATCACCGGGTTGTGGATCAGTTTGAAGGAAACCACCACCTGCTGCTCTGTGAGCTGCAATGTCTTCCGCATTTTGGAAAACTCCGGCTGTTTTATAACCCCAGAAATAACCAATTGGTTTACCAACTTCAGCACGGTACATTTCGGTAGTACCCTGGCTTAGTACGTTCGATCCACCATGGATAATTCCTTCGCCGTTGGCAATTTTTGTTACCTCGTTTTTGTTGTGCGAAAGGTTTAAATTAACACCGTAAGTTAAATCGCCAATGTTGTCGTTCCAGTTTAAAGCCAATTCGAAACCTTTGTTTTCAACATCACCACCGTTAATATATGGGGCGCCTGTTCCGTACGAAGCCAAAGTTGGAGCAACAACCAACCAGTCGATGGTTGATTTTTGGTACCAGTCGAAAGCAAGTCCTAATTTTGAGTCGATAAAACGTGCATCAACACCAATGTTTAACTGTTCAGAAGTTTCCCAGGTAATGTCTTTGTTTGGAAGAATATCAGCATATCCACCAACCGACTGAGACGTTTTTGAGTTTCCGAAAGAATAAGCATTTGAGCTGTCGAAAGCTACTGTTGCCAAATACTGGAAGTTTGCAATTGATGCGTTACCGTTTTGTCCCCAGCTGGCACGTAATTTCAAGAAATCAAGGAATGAATCGTTGTTTTCCATGAACGATTCGTTGGTAATTACCCAACCTGCCGACACTGATGGGAAATATCCCCAGCGGTTTCCTGATGCAAAGTTCGAAGAACCGTCAGCACGCATAACCAACGACAAAAGATAAGTTTCTTTGTAGTTGTAATTAACACGGCCAAAGAATGATGCAAGACCACCTTCTCCCCATGGGCTGCCACCCCAACCAGTAATACCCGATGTGTAGGTAGGTGTGTTGTCTAACCACGCATGTTCGAAATCGCTAAACAACGAACCGCCGTTGTTTGCATTTAAACTTTCTCCCATTCCCCATTTCTCAAGCGATTGTCCAACAAGCGCATCAATAGAGTGCTGGTCTATTTTGTAAGAGTAAGCAATTGTATTTTCCCATGTCCAGCTGTAACCAACAGACATCGACTGACTTACTTTGTCGATGGTGTTAATGGCACTGTTTGATAGTTCATATTCCGGAGTATAACTGCGGTACGAACTGGCGCTCATTTTATAACCAAAACTACTTCTTATAGTCAGGTTCTGAATGGGCTGAATTTCAAGGAAAGCATTCATGTTCAGGTTGTGGTTCTTCGAAATGTTTTGTCCCCTGTTGTAATCCATTAAAGCAACCGGGTTAGCCATGTTCGGACTTAGGTTAACCAAACCTGATTCATCCATGTCTGTTTTGTTGAAATATTCGCCGTTAGCATTGTACGTCGGAATTAATGGGCTGGCAGAAAGCATGTTGTGAATATCGTTCCAATAGATGTTACCGATACCAATACCTATTTTTTCGTTGTAACTGTAGTTCACGTTTTCACCAAATTTAATAACGTCTCTTCCGTCTTTTTTCAGAATAACATGGTCTGAATTCAGACGCACAGTATAACGTTCGTAATTTGGTTCAACAGGTGTACCGTAAATACCTTCCTGGTTGGTGTATGAAACTCCCAACGAGAATTTAGACATGTCGTTACCACCTACCAAGTTAATGGCATGGTTTTGAGTAGGAGCATTGGTGTTTTCAATTTCACTTAACCAGTTAGATCCCTGCCATCCATTCTGAACATCCTGGTAAATTCCAGGAATCATAGTAGCCCAGTCGTAAGGAGCAAGACCTTCGTTGAAGTTAAGCTCATTCAAAATGGTCATGTATTCTGAAGCATTAAGTGTTGGTGGAACTTTGTAAGGATTCTGAATTCCGTAGTAACCATCATAAGTTACCTGAATTTTACCTTCTTTACCACGTTTTGTTGTTACCAAAATAACACCGTTTGCAGCACGTGCACCATAAATTGCCGATGATGCAGCATCTTTTAATACATCAATCGATTCGATATCAGCAGGGTTTAACGAGTTGATGTTTCCACCTGCTACTCCGTCAATTACGTATAAAGGATCTGAATTACCAACAGTTCCTAAACCACGAATGGTTACTTTATAACCTTCACCGGGTTGACCTGAGCTTTGAGTAATGTTAACACCGGGAGTTTGACTTTGTAAAGCTCCAAGTGGGCTAACTGCGCTCATCTTTTGAAGATTCTCTCCTGAAACCTGAACGGTAGCACCGGTAACAAGTTTTTTCTTCTGAACACCATAACCAACTACTACAACCTCTTCAAGGTCAGTAATGTCTTCTTCAAGGTTAATTGTAAATGTTGTTTGATCTCCTACAGTAATTTGTTGAGATTTGTAACCGATAAATGAAATTACCAAAACATCAGTAGGGTCCGCTTCAAGTGTAAATTTACCATCAATATTGGTAACAGTTCCGGTTGTTGTACCTTCTATAATAACCGAAGCTCCAATAATGGGTAAATTGTCGGCAGTTGAAATAACTGCTCCTGTAACTGTCTTCTTTTGTTGTACCGATCCTGATTCGGACTCCGCGTACAAGGTATTCGACAGCATCAACAGCATACTGAGCGCAAGCGACAGCATGAGTTTAAATCCAGAAAAATTCCAGGTGAATTTTCTTCTTGATAGTTTTTGTTTCATAAATAAATAATTTGATTTTTAGTTTAAACAACTTTAAATGCGGATAGACTTATTATAATCATAATTCTGTATTACAGAGTTATGATAAGCTGTTTTTAAGTCAGAAGTGGTTTTGATTCATATATGCTACATTTTAAGTTAGATAAATTTTATTGAATAGACTTATAAGTTAGTATTGCTTACTGTGAATATCACAATAACCGCCGCAATATAGTGAAATTTATTTCTGATTCTCAAAAAATGAATATGAAAAATGAATAAAAAAAATATAAGTAATTGATAAACAGCGAGAAATCTTTTTGTGATTATGACAAATAGACTGTTTCGGTATGTTCTGTTGTGACGTGTGATTAATGTTTTGTATCTAGTAGCAAATAAGATTAATATGAAGTAGCCGAATTGAAATAATATTTAAAGAGTATAGGTAATCATCTTAAAAATATTTATATTGTTTGTAAAAAATCAACAATGCGGATATGGCTGACAATCAATGATCCTAATTGTTATTCTGACAGAATGAAACGCTTATATGTTTTTTAACATGTAGACGGATTTGCAAAGACTAAATACAATTTGATAGATTTAAAACGTCAAACTATTGAAAGAAACTAATAACTATAACTAATAAAACTAGCTAAACTTAATCAGCCTATGTAACATCTGTTTTTATTCTGAAATTGTTAAAATCTGTTAACAGATTTTTAATAATATATTTTCAAATTTCTATTTATTAATACCAAAACTTAAAATCTATGGAAAAAAATCCTGTAAAAGGTTTTTTAACCTTGCTTATGATGTCCATATTCATGGCATTTTCTCTAGGTTCTTATGCGCAATCAGCTATTACTGGTACTGTTACCGGTGAAGATGGCATGGGTATACCTGGTGTTTCAATTGTGGTTACCGGAACCACACAAGGAACAATTACCGACATTGACGGTAAGTTCATGTTAGAAGTCTCTGACGGGGCTGAAACTCTGACTTTTTCATACATCGGTATGTTAACTCAGAAAGTAGAGATCGGTGACAAAACCAGCATCGATGTGGTAATGAAAGCCGACGTTATTGGCGTTGACGAAGTAGTAGTAGTAGGTTACGGTACCCGTATGAAAGAAGAATTGACCGGGGCTGTATCAACTGTTTCTGCTGAAAAATTAGCGGCAACTACCGAAACAAGTGTTGCCAGCCGTCTTCAGGGACAAGTATCAGGGGTTACTGTATTAACAGCCAACCGTCCGGGTGCTGATGCAACAATTCGTATTCGTGGGGTAGGAACCATTAACGATCCAAATCCATTGTATATTATCGATGGAGTTCCTTCAGGTCCTGGAAACAACATTCCTCCCGGAGATATTGAAAGTATTTCTGTTTTGAAAGATGCTTCTTCGGCAGCTATTTATGGTACACGTGGTGCTAATGGTGTTGTTATCATTACAACAAAACGTGGTCGTGCAAACCAGCAGCCCAGCATTAATGTATCGGTACGCACAGGTATAACCAGCGCCAGTAACCAGTACGATTTGTTGAATACCAACGAATACGCAGAAGCAGTGTGGTTGTCATTTGCAAACAGAGGCGTTGCTCCAAGTCATGCTCAGTATGGTTCGGGTTCAAGTCCTGTTATTCCTGACTACATTTTACCTGGTGGAGCAATGAATGGTGAAGTTGATGAATCAACTTACAGTTATCCTGGTAACGTAATTTTCAAAGCAAACAAACAAGGTACAAACTGGTACGACGAAATTTATCAAACCGGTATTATTCAGGAATACGACCTGTCAATAGCTGGTGGTGGTACCAATTCAACCTATGCTTTTTCTGCTAACTATTTAGATGAAGAAGGTATTTTGAAATGGACTGATTTCAAACGTTATACTATGCGTATGAATTCGGATGCTAAATTCAACAACTGGTTAAAAGTTGGAGAATCAATCCAGGTAGTATACATTGATGAAAATGGTAATTTCGATGACAACGGTGAAGGAACAGTTCTTTCTCAAGCTTATCGTTCGCAACCAATTATTCCGGTTTACGACATTGCCGGAGAATTTGCAGGTTCAAAAGCTCCTGAAATGGGTAACTCGGCCAACCCTGTTCGTATGTTATCCGATGCACAAAACAACAATGGTAAATGGATGCGTATTTTAGGTAATGCATTTGCCGAAGTTACTCTTGCTGAAGGTTTAACTGCAAAAACATTGTTTGGTGCCAACCTGGGTCAGTGGAACTACAAAGGTTATGTACTTCCAACCTACGAGCACTCTGAGCCGAATACTGTAAATGGTGTTGATGTAAACTCAAATTACTCTATCCAGTGGAACTGGTCGAATACTTTGAACTACACCAAAACTTTTGCAGAAGTTCATAAATTGAACGTTTTAGTTGGAACTGAAGCTATTGATAACAAATACCAATTCTTAAATGCAAGCCGTCGTGTTTATTTCTCTGAAGATCCTAACTACATGCAGTTGGATTCTGGTGAAAGCAACAAAGAAAACAGCGGTAACGCTTCCGAGTGGTCATTGTTCTCTGTTTTTGGTCGTGTTAACTACGATTTCTTAGGAAAATATTACCTGGAAGGTACAGTTCGTCGCGATGGTTCTTCACGTTTCAGTGACGAAAACAAATACGCCGTTTTCCCAGCAGCTTCTGCAGCATGGGCAATTTCGGAAGAAAGTTTTATGCAAAATTCAAGTACTTGGTTAGATCTTTTAAAACTTCGTTTAGGTTGGGGTATGTCAGGTAACGACCGTATTGGTAATTACAACTCGTACTCAACTTATTCAACCGATCCTTACCGCGCATCTTATGCAATCGACGGATCGAATACAAGTGCTGTTTCCGGTTTTAAACCTGCTACTTTAGGTAGTGCCGATGTAACCTGGGAAACTACAACAACTTATGACATTGGTATCGATGCAAATATGTTAGACAATCACCTGGCTGTTACTTTAGACTTGTGGCAACGTGATACAGAAGATATGTTATTCAGAGAGCCAATTCCTCAGGTAATGGGTATTGCAACTGCACCTTATGTAAATGTTGGTAGTATGCGTAACAAAGGGGTTGATCTTGAAGTTAGTTACAACAATGCAACTTCTGACGGTATGTTTACTTACTCGGCAGCTTTAACATTGTCGCATTACAAAAACGAAATTACACAGCTTTCAGGAGATCCTGATCGTTACATCGATGCAGGAAGCGAACGTCAGAAAACGTATACTCGTTATGCTGCAGGAACTGCATTCCCTGAATTCTTTGGATACATCGTTGATGGTATTTTCCAAACTCAGGCCGAAGCTGATGCACATCCACAGTACGGTGATACAGATTATAACAAACCTGGTCACTTTAAATACAGAGATGTAAATGGTGATGGCAGTATTACTGCTGATGACAGAACATTTATTGGAAGTCCTCATCCTGACCTGACTGCAGGTTTAAACCTTGACTTGGGTTATGGTAACTTCGATTTAAACATGTTCTTCTACGGAAGTTTCGGAAACGAAATGGTTAATTATGTAACTCGCTGGATTGATTACGGTCAGTTTAACGGTGGTTTAAGTAAAGACGCTCTTTATAATTCATGGGGTAGCCCATACTTAAGCGACAATGCAAGTGCATCATTGCCAATGTTAGATCAAAATGATATTTCTCAGGAACCATCTACTGCATTCCTGGAAGATGCTTCATACCTTCGATTGAAATCGTTGCGTTTGGGTTATACTTTCCCAAAATCGTTGCTCGACAGAGCCGGAATCAAAAAACTACGTGTTTATGCACAAGTATCTAACGTATTCACTATTAGTGGTTACAGCGGATTGGATCCAGAAGTAAACTCTTCAGGTGACAATATGGGTATGGATATGGGAGCATGGCCAACGCCACGTCAAATTATGTTTGGTGTAAACCTTGGTTTGTAAAAGTAAATTTATATGAATTTTAAACAGAGAAGTATTATGAAAAAACTATCAATATTAATGGTCATCGCTATTTTACTGACCATGTCATATTCTTGTTCTGAAGATTTCTTAACCAAGGAGCCTCCGGGTTCGACTTCAGAAAACGTGTTCTATGATGCTACAGGAATTGACGCATTATTAATTGGAACCTATGCAATGGTTGGAGGAAGCTCGCTATGGGAAATTTCCTGGGGTGCTTCTATTCAGAACTGGACTTATGGGTCGGCTGCATCTGACGACGCTTACAAAGGATCGGAAGAAGGTGACCAGACTCCTGTTAACGACATCGAGCGTTGGCAGGTACAAACTACCAACAACTACCCGGCTGACAAATGGCAGTGGGCATTTGGTATGGGAGTTGACCGTGCAAATAAAACAATTAAGGTAATAAACGCTACTGAAGAAGCCGGTACTATTACTTCTGCTGAAGCAGACCAATTTCGTGCTCAGGCCAGATTCCTTCGTGGTTTATTTTATTTCGAAGCTCGTTTGGTATTCGGTGATTTCATTCCAATTTTGGATGAAACTACTGAAGATCCTACTCAAGTTTCAAACGTAAATCCTGATGGAGCTGTACTTAAATTTATCACCGATGATTTAGCTTATGCTGCCGGTATTTTGCCAGCATCTCAGGCTCAGCCAGGACGTGCAACTAAATGGGCTGCTAAAGCATTAGCTGCCAGAGCTTATTTGCAAGATCTGAAATATACAGAAGCTGAAGCGCTTATTGATGATATCATCGCAAACGGAGGATTTACTTTAGTTGACGAATTCATCGATAACTTTAACATTGCTACAAACAACAACTCTGAGTCAATTTTCGAAATTCAGGCGAACGTTAACGACATTAACGAATCGTTGAATGCAGAAATGGGTATCGGTTTGAACTGGCCTCACGGTGGTGATATCGGTATGTGCTGTGGTTTCCACTGTCCATCTCAAAACTTGTTTAATGCATACAAAGTAGATGCTAACGGTTTACCAATGTTCGATACATTTAACGATACCGATTTGGCTAACGATGCAGGTATTGCTTCTGATGCAGCATTTACTCCTACTGATCATGCTTTGGATCCACGTGTTGACCATACTATCAGCCGTCGTGGTATTCCTTACAAAGATTGGGGAATTAACCGTGGTAGCAACTGGGTACGTAAACAAACCGATGGTGGACCTTACTTGCCTGTTCCAAAACCATTCATGAAACAATCAGAACGTTTCAGCTTGTCTACAACAACAGGATGGCAAACTGGTATTAATGCAAATAACTATCGTTACTTACGTTATACTCATATCATTCTTTGGAAAGCAGAATGTCGTGCAGCTGCTAACGATCCATCAGGTGCTTTAACCTATGTGAATATGATTCGTGAAAGAGCAAAAAACAGTACACCTGTAATGGGTAAAGTATCGCTCACAAAACTTCCTACATCTGTATATCCTTGGGGAGCAAATACAACTTCTGCTGATTATATGACAGGTGGAGAAGTAGACTGGACAAAACCGGCTGCAAATTATCAGATTGAGCTTTACTCGTCGTTTGCCAATGGAAACGAAGCTATGCGTGCTGTTCAGTGGGAACAACGTTTAGAGTTTGCTACAGAAGGTATGCGTTTCTTCGACCTTCGTCGTTGGGACAATCTTCCTAACAAAATTGGTGGAAAAAGTATGGCTGAAGTCCTTAACGGATTTGCACAGGCTGACTTGAGGGTTCGTCCTTCATTCCTGGCTGGTGCTAATTTTAGCGATAACGATAAATATCAACCAATTCCGCAAGCACAGGTAGATCAACAAGTAGGCGTTATCGAACAACGTCCTGAGTATAAATAGAGATTTGGTTTGAATCTTTAAAGAGGGGCTGTATAGCCCCTCTTTTTGCTTTTTTTATTATCTGAAAATTACCTTTTAACCGCGAACCATGTTTTTAAAATTAGCCCGCATTCTTCTTGTTTGTTTGCTCTGTTTGGGAGCTTCTTCCTGTTCTACTGATTTTTTGGAAAAACATCCGTTCGGTGAATATTCGGAGAACTATTTTGAAAACGAAAAAGGTATTGATGCCCTCTTAATTGGTGCTTATGCCATGGTTGGAGGAAGCTCTCTGTGGGATGTAAGTTGGGGCGCATCCATTCAAAACTGGACTTACGGTTCCGGTGCTTCCGACGATGCATATATTGAGTCTGAATTGACGAATAGCATTCCGGTAGGAGATATTGAAAGGTGGGAGGTTAAACCAACAAATCCGTACCCGGCTGATAAATGGAAATGGGCATTCGGCCTGGGCATTTACCGAACCAACGACATTTTAAACCTCCTCCATAAATCCAAAGACATTTCTGAAGAAAAACGTATTGAATACGAAGCCGAAGCCAGATTTCTGAGAGCCTTGTTTTATTTTGAGGCCTGGTTGGTTTTTGGCGATTACATTCCAATAATCGATGAAAACGAGAAGGATCCTTCGCTGGTTACAAACCTGAATGCAGCGGGTGAAGTTTTACGCTTTATTACAACTGATTTGGAGTATGCATGGCAAAATCTACCCGAAAATCAGGAACAGGTTGGACGCCCAACCAGTTATGCCGCAATGGCCCTGGCTGCAATGGCCTATCTCCAGGAACTGGATTACCAGAATGCCAAACCTTTGCTTGATGAGATTATTGCCAGTGGGAAATATGCATTGATGCCCAATTTTTTCGATAATTTCAGAATCGAAAACAACAACAACGTAGAATCAATCTTTGAGATTCAGGCCAATGTAAACGACATTGAAGAATCGCTAAATGCCGAAATGGGGATTGGTTTGAACTGGCCGCATGGTGGTGATATCGGTATGTGTTGTGGCTTTCACCAGACTTCGCAGAACCTGGCAAATGCATACAAAGTAGATGAAAGTGGTTTGCCGCTTTTTGAAACATTCAATGATGTGGATTTAATGAACGATGCCGGAATTAAATCGGATGAACCTTTTACGCCCTCAACGCATTTACTTGATCCGCGAATTGATTGGACAATTAGTCGCCGGGGAATTCCATTTTTGGATTGGGGAATAAACCGCGGAGACGACTGGGTGCGTAAACAACGCGATGGCGGGCCCTATTTGCCCGCAATGAAAACATTCTTTTACAAGTACCAACGATACACACTTTCAACAACCACCGGATGGATGAGTGGCGTAAATGCAAACAATTACCGTTACTTACGATATGCACATATTTTATTGTGGCGTGCAGAAGTAGCTGCCTTTGAAGGTGATTTAACTACTGCAAAAGATTTAGTGAATCAAATACGCGAAAGGGCCGAAAACGAAGTGGTTATGGGAAAAATACTGATCGATTCGTTACCAAAATCAGTTTATCCGTGGGGTGAAGGAACTACCGAAGCCGATTACCAAACAGGTGGCGATGTGGACTGGACTCAACCGGCAGCCAATTATAAAGTTGGATTGTATGCCACTTTTTCGAATGCCAACGAAGCTATGTCTGCCGTGCAGTGGGAACAGCGGCTGGAATTTGCAACGGAAGGACGACGTTTTTTTGATTTGCGCCGCTGGGATAACTTACCCAACAAAATTGGAGGCAAGAGTATGGCGGAAGTTTTAAATAAGTTTGCGAAAAGCGATTTGCGGATCAGGGATAATATGATGTACGATGCAGAATTTACAGACTCCAAAAAATATCAACCCATTCCGCAAGATGTAATCGATTCGCAGCCCAATGTAATTCATCAACGTCCGGATTACATCGAATAAAATTTCGAAACGCACATTTAATATCGGTGAATTGGATTAATTGCAAGTATTCCAACTTAATTTGCCGAAACAAAAACTTGTCCTATCTTTATTTCGCAAAGTTGCTAAAAGGCAGTTTTGCATAATTTTTTAAGCTCTGTTCTCAATTCTTCTTTAATGGCATTAAATTACATTTTCATATTTTTCTTCCTGGTTGCTTTTGTTGTCGGTTTGGCCCGTCTCATCTTTTTGGGCGATGTTGAGGTTTTTCCTGAAATGGTGAAAGCCACCTTCGACATGTCGAAAACCGGTTTTGAAATTTCGCTGGGTTTAACCGGGGTGTTAACGCTGTGGATGGGAATAATGAAAATAGGGGAGAAAGGTGGAATTGTACATGTGTTTTCGCGCTTAATCGGCCCGTTTTTTCATAAACTGTTTCCCGAGTTGGGTAAAGAACATCCGGCACACAGTTCGATCCTGATGAACATTGCCGCAAATATGCTGAACCTCGATAATGCTGCAACGCCAATGGGTTTGCAGGCCATGAAAGAAATGCAGGCCACCAATCCGAACAAAGGAACCGCCTCAAATGCGCAAATTATGTTTTTGGTGCTCAACACATCGGGACTGACTTTGCTGCCTATTAGTATTATGGTTTACCGGGCACAACTTGGCGCCGTTAATCCATCTGATATTTTTATTCCAATACTTTTGGCTACCTATTTTTCTACCATTGCCGGATTAATTTCGGTGGCCATCTATCAAAAAATAAATCTTCTCGATAAAACCATACTTGCCTATTTAGGCGGATTAACTGTATTTATTATTGGATTGATCTGGTATTTTTCCACACTTGAAAAAGAGGCCATCACGCAAATATCGAATGTGGCCAGTAATACCATTTTGTTTACCGTAATTGTGGCTTTTATTTTAATGGCGGTGTGGCGCAAAGTAAATGTGTACGAGGCTTTTATCGAAGGCGCAAAAGATGGATTTAAAACGGCAATAAAAATTATTCCTTACCTCGTTGCCATTCTGGTTGCCATTGGCGTGTTTCGTGCTTCGGGAGCAATGGATTGGATTGTGTCGGGCGTAACCTGGGGATTTGAGCAAATGGGGATTAATGCCGATTTTACACCGGCTTTACCTACTGCATTAATGAAACCGCTGAGTGGAAGTGGCGCGCGTGGAATGATGGTGGATGCCATGACAACCTACGGTGCCGACTCGTTTGTTGGCCGTGTGGCCAGTACCGTGCAAGGAGCCACCGATACTACCTTCTACATTCTGGCCGTGTACTTTGGCGCTGTTGGAATTAAAAACACCCGCTATGCGGTTGTGTGTGGATTGATTGCCGACTTTGTTGGTATTATCGCATCAATTTTGTTGGCTTACCTTTTCTTTTATTAATCATTAAAGTTCGCTACGTATTTTGGCGTTTCAAAGTGTGTTTGCTGTTATCTGTTGTTTCACAAAGAGTTTGCTTTGTAGTACTGGAAGAAAAACATACAGGTTAATAGGAAACTTAATGGTGGTAAAAACAAACCTTAAACAAGCTAAAACTGTTCTTGCTCCACTTAAAATGGTCTTAGCACGACTAGTAATAATCTTCGCACTACTGAAAACTGACATTGCATCAGGAGAAAAAGGCTCCGCACAATCGAAAACTGACAGCGCGTCAGATAAAGAAGGCTGCGCACAGGTGAAAATGTATTCCGCACTACATTAAATGAGCTCCGCTCAACCAAAATTATATTCCGCGTTAATTCAAAGGATGAATGGTCTAATTCACCGAATCGTAAACAATTACCTTGTTCCACAAATGCTGGTTTTCTTCCACAAATTTTAAATGAATCGGATCAACCTGATAGGCATCCTGGTCGGCTTGTGAATCGAACATTACCATGTATGAAACAGAGTAGGAGTGGTCCACCACATCGCGGTTTTCTGTCCCGGCCGGAAATCCGATGTGACTCATTTTTATGGACTTGATTTTTAAAAGCTCGTTTGCACCTTTTACTAATTGGTTTTTATGCGCTTCGTTTTTTGGTTCTTTCAGCCAGAAATAAACATGATGTACCAGGGTGCCGGTAATTTTTACTTCGCCTGCCATGCTTTTTTTAGCTAGTGGTAATAATCCTGCTACTGCCAGTGCCGACGCTGCTTTTTTAATAAAGTTTCTTCGAGTTTTCATTTTTATTGGTTTAAGTTATTTTATAATTCAGGTATTTATCAAATCTGTAATTTCGTTAATGTGCAATTGAAAATGCCTCGGAAAGTCTTCAACCATATCTTGTAAAGTAACATATATATTTTTATCTGCCTCCCATTTTGATTCCAGCTTTTCAGCATTGATGTTTTTGATAACATGAGCAAAATGTATGTGCGAATATTTCCAGAGTTGAACCAAATTTTCCCGGTTTTCATCCTGGTAATTTTGAATGGCTATCCATTTGTCGTTATTCCCGTATGTGGCATAGTTGGGATATTCAACCGGCGATTCGCGGTATTGCAAATGAATGACACGATGTGTATTGTTGGATGCCGAATCGATCATGTGTCCCAGAATTTGTTTAATACTTCTGTTCTGGGAATTCTTACGATTGCTAATTACATCCTCGGGTAATTCTAATAATTTAGTTTCCCATTCCAATACACGTGTTTCCAATTCTTGTGCGAGCAACGAAAATATCATTTATCCGATTTGGTTAATGGTTTGTTTAATCAGTACCAGTTTTTGCATCAGATTTTCAAGCAGATCGAGGCGGAGCATGTTTGCACCGTCCGATTTTGCCTCGGCAGGATTTGGATGTGTTTCGATAAAAATTCCATCGGCACCAACGGCAATTCCTGCGCGTGCAACTACTTCAATTAACTGAGGTTTTCCTCCGGTAACTCCACTGGCCTGGTTGGGTTGTTGTAAGGAGTGGGTAATGTCTAAAACTACCGGTACATCCAATGCTTTCATCTCCGGAATTCCGCGGTAATCTACCACCAGATCCTGGTATCCAAAAGTAGTGCCTCGTTCGGTAAGTATTACATTCGGATTTCCGCTTTCGCGAACTTTTGTTACCGCAAACTGCATGGCATCGGCTGACAAAAACTGACCTTTTTTAATGTTAACCACTTTCCCTGTATTTGCTGCAGCGACCAAAATATCTGTTTGCCGGCACAGAAAAGCAGGAATCTGCAGAATATCAACATATTCTGCTGCCATGGCAGCCTCGTCGGCAGTGTGAATATCTGTTACAACCGGAATGTTATAGGTAGTGGCAACTTTTTGCAATATTTTAAGCGCTTTCTCGTCTCCAATTCCCGTAAACGAATCAATGCGCGAACGGTTGGCTTTTCGATACGAACCTTTAAAAACATAAGGGATTTTTAATCGTTCAGAAATCAAAACGATTTGCTCGGCTATGTCCATTGCCATTTTTTCTCCTTCGATGGCACAAGGGCCGGCTAGTAAGAAAAAGTTACCCGAATCGGTATACTTCAGTTTTTCAATTTGTGGAATCATGAATCTAATTTTTGCAAGGGTAAAAGTAAGAAGAAAATAGCGAAATGATAGTATGTAAAAACACTGGTTCTATTGAGAAATAAAGAAATGTGAAATGAGACCATATAAAACACAAATGGGAACCATTCTGTTACGAATAGTTCCCATTCACTTCCAAGTAACCGGAGTTACTTTTCGTGCCAGGTTACGGTTATTACAACCGGCGTTTTCTGATTCTTGCGAATCTGAATCTGCCCTTAATCTACGGTTTAACTTGTTACAGCTAAACTTTTGATTTGTCCCTTTGCTAATCTTACGATTCGCTTCCCGGACGAATTGTCGTTTCAGTGTATTAAGCTTGTTCCTTTCGGACTTCCCCTTTCCAATCAACACCTCGGAGTTGCCTCTTTGTTGTTGTGCAGTTTTGCAGTCAAAAACCGGAGTTTTTTATACTTCCTGCCTGATGACACAATCTGTAAAGAACGTTTGACTTTTCTTAGATGATTGCCCGAATCTGATGTTGCCATCTTCTTCGCAACTCGGCTTTTCTGTTGTGCCGTCCCGAAGGTCGGAGAGAATTAGCTTCATTTCCAACTAAGGAATTTCCGCCGCTTCCACATTTTCAAAGCAGCCTTTTATCGCTCACCTGATAGATCAAATGTACACATTAAATAGGCTCATGTCAATACTTTAGCACATGTTTGTATTCACCATGAATTAACCGCTGTTATTAACAATTGTTGATAAAGTGACTAAAAGGTCTTTTTTATTTTAGCCACAGCCACTGGAACTTGATCGGATCTCTTTCAGTTGGCTGAATACTGAGTTTGATGGTGTAAAAACCGGGTTCCGGAAAATCGATTGTTCCCATTTTGTTTGATTCGAAATTATCGATGTGCCAGTCCTGGTTCGGCTCACCAACTGTCTGCCCGGTTGGATGTACCGAATGATACAAGGACTGTTCGGCAACTTCTAACACTATTTGGCTGTTGTTTAAGTAACCCTGAAAACTATATGACACATCAACTCTTTTTGTACCCGGTTTGTCAATGTATATTTTCCAGCTAAAGTCAGAAACGCCATTTGCTGCTACAAAAGCCGGTACCGTTCCGTATTTTGCCGGAGGTGTTATCTCCATTGATTTAGGTTGCGGATTTTGATTTCCGGGAAGCAATGAATAACCACCATCAGACGTTTTGGCTACCAGTCCATCGCTTATCTCAGGTTTAGCTTTGTATTCAACCACAACAACCGAAACATACGGATCTGGTTGGTTCTTTGGAAGAGTAATTTCTGTAAATGCGCCTGAATGAGAAAAAGAGAGGGACGATTCCTGCTTATCGGCCAGAAGGTAAATTCTATCAGGGTTGGTTGTAATCCCCGTAAGATTCAGATGTTTGCTAAGAGGCCAGTTGTATACATGCAGGAATAATTTAAAAGTGTTTCCATCTTGTTTGCAGGTAATTTTTCCCCAGTCGTGCAGGTCTTTATCCAGATCAAAAGCTTCGGCTCCGTATATCGACTCTCCGTTCACCTCCAGCCATTTCCCCATTTTCAGCATGCGTTGCGAAATTTCAAAAGGTACATCACCGTTGGCACGCGGGCCAATATTCAGCATAAAATTGCCATTCAAACTAACATTCCCGATTAAGGATTTTAATAATGTAGTTGTAGATTTCCACTGATTGTCGGATAAATGAAAACCCCACGAATGGGCAACTGTTGCCGGCGATTGCCATGGGAAATCTTCCTTTTTGTCGCCAAGTTGGTTGTCGCCCAGTGTTTTGTAATCAATGTCGGGATCTTCTTCAATCGACAGGCCCAAACGGGAATTGATGAGGCAGTTGGGCTGTAATTCTCGTATTAGAGATTTAAGCTGTAGTAATTGTTCTTTGGTAACAATACTCTCGGAATGATGGATCCACATGTCGAACCAAAGCATTGAAATCTCGCCGTAATTGGTGAGCAACTCCGTAATTTGGGGTATCACTTTTTGCTGCCAGTATCGGTCGTAATCACTTTCCGATATTTTATAAATCTCGCGTGTATGATCCCACCCAAGCGGGTGTTCCCAGTCAACCCAATGCGAATAATACAGACAAAGTTTGATGCCGTGTTTTTTGCAGGCTTCTGCCATTTCTGAAATAATATCGCGTTTAGGATTCGTATAATCACCAAGATCGTAATCGCTTACTTGGCTGTCCCATAATCCAAAGCCATCATGATGTTTAGCCGTTATGGTAATGTATTTCATCCCCGAATTTTTCGCCAGAATTACCCATTCTTCCGGATCAATGTCGTCCCATTGAAAGCGGTCGAGTAGCGTAACATATTCATTTCTATCAATCCTGTTACGGTATAAAATCCATTCGGCGTAGTCGTTGTTATTACGCAGTTTTTCGCCTTTCCAAAAGCCTTCGGCACCACTGTAAACTCCCCAGTGAATAAACATTCCAAACCGGGCGTCGGTAAACCATTCGGCACGTTTGTTGGTATTTTGCTGCGCAAATCCGGATTGTATAAAAAATAAAAAAAGAACACAGGTTATTAGGTTTTTCATCTTATTAAAATTGTTTATTTCATTGGTTTAGACGTTTTGTCTGAAAAGATCAGTCGCAGGTTGATAGAAATTTTAGATAGGTTATGACAGCCTGCTTTTAAAATCGTGATAATTAAATTCACGTACAATTTGAAGAGAATTGTCTTCTTTCCAAATGGCAATTATCGGGTGATTTACTCCATTAAACATGGTTGTTTTTACCATGGTGTAATGAATCATATCGAGGAAAATAATCTGTTCTCCAATTTCGAGTTTGTGCTTAAAATCGTAGGCTTCCATAAAATCGCCGGCCAGGCAGCTGGGGCCTCCAAGTCGATACAAATGTTCGCTGTTTTTGTCCGGATCTGTTGCGCCAACAATTTTAGGACGGTAAGGCATTTCAAGCGTATCGGGCATGTGTGCTGTAAACGAAACATCGAGGATGGCAGTTTTAACACCTTTGTGTTCAACAATATCTTGTACGGTTGATACCAGCACCCCGGTTTCCCATGCAAAGGCACTACCCGGTTCCAGGATAACCTTTACATTGTATTTCTTTCTGAATTTTGTTAACAGATCAATTAAATGCTGGTGGTTGTAGCCTTTTCGTGTCATTAAATGACCTCCACCCATGTTTACCCATTTTACCTGATGAAGGTATTTCCCAAATTTATTTTCCAGCTTTTCCAATACATTTTCCAGACTATATGAATCTGATTCGCAAAGCACATGAAAATGTATTCCCTCAATTCCGTCGGGAAGTTCATCCGGGAATTCATCGATACCAACACCCAGGCGCGAGCCCGGCGCACTTGGATTGTACAAATCTGTTTCCACATCCGAAAATTCCGGATTCACACGTATTCCGCACGAAACATGATGTTCTGCTTCTTGGGTACGGGAATAATATTTTGCAAACTGATTTAAGGAATTAAAAACAATGTGGTTGCTGTAACTCAGTAATTCGTCAAACTCTTTTTCGAAATAAACCGGCGAATAAATATGCGCTCTTGTTTTCATTTCTTCGAAACAAAGCCGTGCTTCGTATAAGGAACTTGCTGTTGCTCCGCTTACGTATTCGCGCACCAACGGGAAAGCACTCCACATGGCAAATCCCTTAAATGCAAGAATAATCTCAATGCCTGCTTCTTTCTGAACCCGGTCAATCAGTTCAAGATTTTTACGCAGCAGCTTTTCGTCCAAAACAAAAGCCGGTGATGGAATTTTTGAATAGTCCACAATTGTAATTTAAAAAGAGAGCCCGAAGCTTAACGCCTGGGCTCTTTGCTAATTTATACTTCTAAATCGCCATTAATCTCTTCATTCCAGGGCAGTCCGAATTCTCCGATTCTTTCCATAAACGGATCGGGATTAAATTCTTCGACGTTAAATACGCCTTTGCCCTGCCACTTGCCAGTTAAAACCATCATGGCTCCAAGCATGGCCGGAACTCCGGTTGTGTACGATACACCTTGTGTTCCTGTTTCGTCAAATGCTTTTTGGTGGCTGCAGTTGTTCCAAACATAATACGACTTTTCTTTGCCGTCTTTAATTCCTTTAATACGACAACCAATTGAAGTTTCTCCGGTGTAGTTTTCTCCCAGGTCACCCGGATTTGGTAAAACTTCTTTTAAGAATTCAAGCGGAATAATATCAACTCCTTTGTATTTAACTGGATCGATACGCGACATGCCAATGTTCTGAATTACGCGCAGGTGAGTAAGGTACTCCTGTCCGAAAGTCATCCAGAAACGAGCCTGCTTTAAACTCGGGTAGTTTTTTGTTAACGATTCCAGCTCTTCGTGAAACAGAACATACGAATCGCGCTGGCCGATGTTTGGATAAGTAAGCGACTTTTTAATTTCGAAAGGTTCGGTTTCTACCCATTTGCCATCTTTCCAGTATTTTCCTTTTTGAGTGATCTCGCGAATGTTAATTTCAGGATTAAAATTGGTGGCAAAAGCCTTTCCATGGTCACCGCCGTTACAATCTACAATATCGAGGTAGTGCATTTCATCGAAATGATGCTTGGCTGCATAGGCTGTGTAAATACTGGTTACACCCGGATCGAATCCGCAACCTAAAACCGCCATAATTCCTTTTTCTTTAAAGCGGTCGTGATAAGCCCACTGCCAGCTGTATTCGAATTTGGCTTCGTCTTTTGGCTCGTAATTGGCAGTGTCGAGGTAGTTTACTCCGGTTTCCAAACAGGCATCCATTATTGGCAGGTCCTGGTAGGGGAGTGCTACGTTTATTACCAGTTCCGGTTTAAATTGATTAATCAAGGCTACCGTTTCTGCAACATTGTCGGCATTTAACGGCGCTGTTTTAATTCTGCCTTTACCCACTTCTTTGGCAATTACATCGCACTTAGAAACCGTGCGGCTCGCTAACAAAATCTCTGAAAAAACTTCAGGATTATCGGCACATTTGCTGGCAACAACACGACCAACTCCACCGGCTCCAATAATCAGTACTTTGCTCATCTTTTATTAATTCTTGTTAAATGTTAATTCAATTTAATTCTCTTTAAACTCTGCATATTTCCGAAATACCTGCTTCTGGAAATCCAAGGCAAATTAAACAATTTTTTTAATGGTAAATGCATCGGAAAATAGCGATTTTACCAGAAATTATACAGATGCAATTGTGCATGGTCTTTTGTAAAAACTTTTGTTCTGAGTACAATTTCAGTATAAATTTACTGAAAGGAAAGTGAAACTCAAATTAAGGAATTGGAAATGGTCTAAAGCGGAGGTCTTTATTTCTTACAAATGTTTCAATTTTAAATTTAGAAGATCAGTATCTGCCTACTCTACAGTGGTATAGCAGGCTTTTTCTTGCCCGGGGCATTTTTTTATTTTCGACTAAAATTATTTCAGAAAAAATGAGTTTATTTGCGAACTGTAACAATATTAATAATAACCACTTTTTATGATTACGTAGATGAAGAATTCTTATTTTGATTTGATTGAACAGACCTATTATTTTCCACAAGAGGGTTTTGATTTAAGAAATAACAACCTGACTTTCCATGGGATCTCGATAAAACATCTGATAAAAAAATATGGTACTCCGTTCAGGTTCATATACTTACCAAAAATTGGAGATCAAATCAAGAAAGCACGTAACCTGTTTAACAAGGCAATTAAAAAGAACAATTACAAAGGGCGGTATTTTTATTGTTATTGTACAAAATGTAATCACTTTTCGCATGTAATTAGCGAAGCATTAAAACACAATGTAAACCTAGAGACATCATCTTCGTATGATATTGATTTGATTTTGAACGTGTTTCACGACAAGAAAATCGATGTCAATCGGGTTATCATTCACAACGGGTACAAAACCGACGATTATTTAAAAAAGATTTTGTCGCTGCAGGAGATAGGATTTAAGAATAACATTATTGTTTTAGACAGTATTAACGAACTAAAACGAATTGAGAAACTTGCGGGCGATACCAAAATTAAAATCGGTATTAGAATGGCCATTAACGAAGAGTCTCAATCGTCGTATTATACTTCACGTTTGGGAATCAGGCATACCAATATTCTCGAATTTTTTACCAATAACATAAAAGGGAAAAGCAACATCGAATTAAAAATGTTACACTTTTTTGTTGATTCAGGTATAAAAGACAGTCTTTATTACTGGGGCGAATTTCAGAAAGCCACAAAGTTGTATGTTGATTTGAAAAAACAATGTCCAACTTTAAATTCGTTTAACCTGGGTGGTGGATTCCCAATCCGAAATCATCTTGGATTTGAATACAATTACGAATACATGATAAACGAAATTGTATCGAATATTAAAGATGCCTGTGCGGTTGAAAAAATTGCAGAACCCGATATTTACACCGAGTTTGGGAAATATACGGTTGGCGAAAGTGGTGCTATTATTTTTGAAGTGCTGGAGCAAAAGCAACAAAACGATACCGAAAGCTGGTACATTGTAAACAATAGTTTAATGAATACCATTCCGGATGCCTGGTCGATTTTTGAGAAGTTTATTTTGTTGCCGATTAATAAATGGAACAACGAATACAAACGGGTAAACATTGGTGGTATAAGCTGCGATCATTCAGACTATTACAACTCTGAAGACTTTAACCAGGAGGTTTTGCTGCCCTCATACACCGATGAGGAAGGTGAAAAGGAACCTTTGTATCTGGGATTTTTCCATACCGGAGCTTATCAGGATGCCATTAGTGGTTACGGTGGTATAAAACACTGTTTAATTCCGTCGCCCAAACACGTAATTATTGATCGTGATGAAAAAGGCAATATAATCGATTATGTATACCGGAATGAGCAATCGGCTGAAGAAATGTTTAAAATTTTGGGATACAGCCAAAATGAAAAGAGCGAAGAAGCGGCTAAAAGTAAGTAGTTAGTACACCAACATCATATTAAAAGAACACCCCGATAATGTAAATTATCGGGGTGTTTTATTTGTGGTAAATGGTTTAGCTTAGGCTTTTAATCCATTTGCCAGCATATAATATACTTCGTTCCATTTTAATTCTTTTTTGAATTCAGGAACTTTGGTGTCTTTGCCAATCAATACATATTCAACATCGGCATATTCAGCCAAAGTTTCAATGTATTCCGGAGTTAATGCCAGCGAGAATGCAGAGTGGTGAGTTCCTCCAGCATAAATCCATGCTGCAGCTCCGTCAGCCAAATTCGGATGCGTTTTCCAGAATGCAGATGCAACAGGTAATTTAGGCATTGCTTCCAATGGTTCAATTACATCCAGGGTGTTTACAATAATTCTGAAACGGTTGCCCATGTCAATTAAAGTAACATTCATTGCATCGCCGGTGGCACTTTCAAAAATCAAACGTGCAGGTGCATCTTTTCCGCCAATTCCAAGAGGATGAACTTCCAAACGTGGTTTTTTCGCTGCAATTGAAGGACAAACTTCCAACATGTGTGAACCTAAAACTGCTTCGTTTGCAGGATCAAGATGGTAAGTGTAATCTTCCATAAA
Organism: uncultured Draconibacterium sp.; assembly: GCF_963675585.1. Classification (NCBI taxonomy): domain Bacteria; kingdom Pseudomonadati; phylum Bacteroidota; class Bacteroidia; order Marinilabiliales; family Prolixibacteraceae; genus Draconibacterium; species uncultured Draconibacterium sp. The sequence goes on along the minus strand of NZ_OY776413.1, from coordinate 210,907 downwards.
CGAGTTTCCACCTTCCATTCCGGTCGACATAACTTTCAGGATACGAAGCAAAGCTGCTTGTTTCCAGTCTCCTTCTGCACCAAAACCATAACCGGCAGCCATTAAACGTTGCGATGCCAATCCCGGTAACTGCGCCAATCCGGTAAGGTTTTCGAAGTTGGTTGTAAACGCACCAAAACCGCCATCTTCCATAAAGCGTTTCATGGCAATTTCGTAACGTGCCTGTTCGCGAACATTTTCGTGGTATTCTCCATCTGGTTTGCAATTTTCGGCAACTACATATAAATCTTCATATTCTTTGTACAAGGCATCAACTTCAGCATCGGTAACTTTGTCAATACCTTTCACTAAATCGCCAACACTGTATGCTGCAATTTGCCATCCGAATTTAATTTGAGCTTCAACTTTATCGCCTTCAGTTACTGCAACTTCGCGCATGTTGTCGCCAAAACGAGCTACTTTTAAACTCTTCGATTCAGCCCAGCCGATTGTTGTGCGGCACCACAATGCTACCTGGTCTTGTACTTTTTCATCTTGCCAGTGACCAACAACCACTTTACGGTTTTTACGCATACGAGCGTTAATAAATCCGTACTCGCGACCACCGTGCGCACTTTGGTGCAGGTTCATGTAATCCATGTCGATTTCGCTCCATGGAAGATCGCGGTTAAACTGAGTGTGCAAATGCATGTATGGTTTGCTTAAAGCTTTTAATCCTCCAATCCACATTTTCGATGGAGAAAAAGTGTGCATCCAGGTAATTAAACCAACACAGTTACTGTCTGAACTGGCCTGAACACAGATATCAAGAATTTCGTCAGGAGTTTTTACAACAGGTTTGAAAACGATTTTTACCGGCATTTTGCCAGATGCATTTAATGCATCAACAATTGTTGAAGAGTCAACATCAACCTGTGCTAACGTTTTTGGTCCGTATAAGTGCTGGCTTCCGGTTACAAACCACACTTCCATTTGTTTAATGTCTGTCATTTTATTGTAATTTAATTTTGATGCTAAAGTATAAAATATTTTTAAAGGGTCAAAATTACACTTAAAAATAATCTGTTAAAAAAAGTTAGAATACTTTTCACACTGAGAACTTTATGGGCTTGACAGGAAGTTGAGTTTTTGTTTACCACTGACCAACGATTACTTTTATGCCGGAATGGAGCTGCTACAAGCCAGAAGTTTCAAGTAAAGCTACGAGACACGAGCCACAAACTTTCAACTTGAGCTTATTACTTATTACTTTTAACTTTTTCTTCGGCCTTCTCAGTTTTCACTAATTTCTTCCGCTGTTTTTTGAATGATTTTCCAGGCCGATTTTACATGCTTTTCTTCAATGTGCGTTTGACCGATATTCATACGTAACACTACTTGCCCATTCAATTTTGTGTGAGTGAAATACATTTTACCGGTATCGTTTATGTTGTTCATTAGTCTCATATTAAAATCGTCGCCCGCAGTGTGTCGGAAACAAACCAGATTTAAGAGCGGTTCAACAACTACTACAAAGTTGTTTGATTCGGCTACCCAGCTTTTAAAATCCTGCGCCAGTTTTACGTGTTCGCGAATGTGGTGCTGCAGGCCTTCCACTCCATAATGACGAATAACAAACCATAGTTTTAACGAACGAAAGCGCCGTCCCAATTGAATGTGCCAGTCGCGGTAATCAAACACTTCGCCCGATTCGGTGGCTTTGTTTCGTAGATATTCCGGCAGAATAGAAAAAGTATTGATCAATTCTTCGCGCCTGGCCACCCAAAAAACATTGCAATCAAAATTGGTAAACATCCATTTATGAGGATTAAAACTGTAACTATCGGCAAGCTCCACTCCATCAATAAAATGTCTGAACTCAGGACAAACCATAGCTGTGCCAAATGAGGCGGCATCAATGTGGTACCAGCAGTTCTGCCGTTTACAAATTTCTCCTATTTCTTTTATCGGATCAACTGCAGTTGACGAAGTAGTTCCAACTGTACCGCATACAAAAAACGGGTGTAGGCCATCTTCTTTGTCTTGTTGAATTTGTTTCTCAAGCAAGTCAGGACGCATGGAAAAATTCTCGTCCACATCGATTAAGCGCAAATTGTCTTTTCCAATACCTGCAATCTTTATTCCTTTTTCAACCGACGAATGTGTTTGAGTAGAAATGTAAGCCACTAGCTTGTGTTCAATACCTTTGTTATTCGATTGAAACTTTGTTGCCCGTTCGCGCGCAGCAATTAAAGCAGTTAAAGCTGCTGTTGAAGCTGTATCCTGAATTACGCCACCTCCGGTTGAAGTTGATTTGAAACTTTCGGGCATGTCCATCATTTCTGCCAGCCAATCGAGTACGCGGGTTTCAACTTCTGTTGCAGCCGGGCTGGTTGCCCAAATCATTCCCTGCACCCCTAGTCCCGACGAAACCAAATCGCCCAAAATAGATGGGAATGATGTATTTGAATTAAAATATGCAAAGAAATTAGGAGATTGCCAGTGTGTAATTCCCGGCATAATTTTTTCATCCAAATCCCGCATCATTTCGTCCATCGATTCAGACTTTTTCGGTGCTGATTTTGGCAATGAATCTTTTATTTGACCAGGTTTAACCTGCGACAAAACAGGGTACTTCTCAATGTTCTCGTAATAATCGGCAATCCAGTCGATAATTTTTTTTCCCTCCTCGCGAAATTGCGCGGGAGTCATGTGGTAGTTTTTACTTTCCAATTTTTGGTGATTTTTTTTTGATAAGGGTAAATATACCAAAATTCAAGAATCAAGAGCAAAGAATCAATAGTACAGAAATTCCGATTTTTAAATTTACTGATATTCGAGTATTCTGACATTCGATTGCAGTCTCATGCCTTTCTTCTCTGCCTACTGTGACTGAAGACTGAACACTTTCTTATGACATTCAGGATAAAAGAATTTGTGATGATGCTCCCGGCCTTTAGATCAATCTAGTACCGAACCTGAAAATCTGCAAATTCTTCCACTACCTGCATTTTTACCTGGGTAATGTTTCTGACTTGCGAAAGTGTAGGGCCAATCCACAAGTAGTCAATAAAAGTTTTAATCACAGTTTCCTCGCCCTGAACCATTACCAATACACCATTGTCGACTGTGTTTTTAACCCAGCCTTTTAGCTCAAAAAGCTTTGCTTGTTTTTGCGTATAATACCGAAATCCAACCCCTTGAACTCGCCCTGTTACTTTTATTTCGTACTGCACCATAAGCAATAAATGTTTATGGCGCTTTACGTTGTTTTAAAATCAGCAACTACTTCAGGTTGCACCAGTGCCCAGATTGAATAGACGCCCAAAGCGGTTCCAATCGGGAAACTGAATAAATTCAACACAGAAATAATCAATGTTAAAATCCGAGCCCAATTTTTACGTTTAAATAATCCAATTCCAGCAATAATTCCGGGAATACTAACGATAAGCGACAATACCATTATTACATTGGCAATGATTGATAAAACAAATTCGGCCTCGTGGTCGTCCACAAAATCGCCAATTAAATAAAATACCGCGAACACCGTTCCGGCAATAATTAATCCCAAAATGCTGTAGCCAATTTGTAAGGCTGCTACTACGTTAATGTGTTTTTCCATACGATTGATTTTTTTTATACTTTAAACTTAACTAAATGTAAATGAATTGATTGTTTGGTGTTAAATTATTTAGATAAACCGCAACAATTTCTCGGTAAAATAGTTATTTATATAGAGTTTATTTAGCGAAAAAATATAATTTTGCGCTTCAGGATTAAGAAAGGGAAAAGAAATGGGAGTATTAAAAGTAATTTTATTGGCGGTTGCCTTACTTGGCGTAGCAATGTTGGGAATGGCTATTCAGATCTTGTTGAAAAAGGGAGGGAATTTCCCGAATACCCATGTTGGTGGAAATAAGTATTTGAAAAGTCAAGGTATTCAGTGTGCTACAACACAAGATAAGATGGCACAACGAGATGCCAGAAAACAAATGAAATTTAAATCGTTGCATTTGGCAAATAATTCAGAAACCGGTAATTAAACCGGTTTTTTGTTTTATACCGTGCTGCATTTGCAAAATCCCGGATTCCCCTTAAAAGAGTTAAAAACCTATTTTCTTAAGTATTCGCTAAATCCTTCCGACATATAAACCTGGTTGTTTCCCTGTTCATCGGCATAAATAAAATAGATTTCCAGTCCCGGAACCTGGCGCGCAATTTCAATACCAATGTCCTTTCCCAATACCATAAAAGCTGTTGCAAAAGCATCGGCAGTCATGCAGTCGTTGGCCAAAACCGTTGAGCTTAACAAGCTGTGCTGAACCGGATAACCCGAATTGGGATCAATTGTGTGGGCGTATTTTTTCCCGTCTTCAACATAAAAATTCAGGTAGTTTCCCGATGTTGCCATGGCTTTATTCGGTAGTTCCAATGCGGCATTTAAATCGTTTTTTAACGGATCTTCAGATGGCTCCCGTATCCCGATTGCCCACACATGGCCTTTATCGTTTTTTCCGTGAGCCACCACTTCACCACCAATGTCAACCAGATAGTCGGTACACCCTTTTTGGGCCAGAAATTCGCCCATAAGATCGCAGGTATATCCTTTGGCAATGGCACTCATGTTTATAGTCATTTCCGGATTGTCTTTGATGATTTTACCATCCACCAATTTTATCTTGTGATAGCCAATTAGTTCCTTTAAGGTGTCAACCATTTCGTCAGTCATTTTTTGTCTGTCTTCCGGGCCAAAACCCCATGCACTAATTAAAGGGCCAGCCGTAATATCGAATGCTCCATTGGTTAGCTCGGAAATTTCCATGGCTTTGTTAAAGCAAGTAACAAATTCAGGCTCCAGTTCTGTGTCAATGTTGTTGTTTACTTTACTTATTGTGGCTTCCTTCTCGTAATGCGAAAATATCAGAGTTTGCCGTTTCAGTTCTTCTGAAATTTCTTCCTGTAGATCTTTTCCTTCCGGACTCTTGTATTTTATACTGTAGTAAGTTCCATACACAGTGCCATTGTTCGAAATGTATTTTGCTACCGGTTTTTCACATCCCGCCAGAACGAGAATAAGCATAGAAAGTACGATCAGATTTGTTTTCATTCTATTGAATTTTTATTCAAACGCGAAAGTAAGAAAATAGTCGCCAGATAAAGTTATTAATGACGATATCATTCAGAATAAATGAAATTGTTTTATTCAAGTTGTTTTAATTATATGCGCTGATAATTAATTGTTTATGTTAGTTTGTTTCAACTTTTAACAATCTATAATACTTTCTTCAGAACATTATTGTTTAGAATGCGTTTAAATAGATTTGGTTTACCGTAAAATGCGGTTCACCATCATTTTAAACTAATTTTTATGCAAAACAGTAAAACCGATTCATTGTCGGTTACCAATCAAAATCAAATCAACCCAATCCCATTTTCACAATTAATGGATGCCTTAAAAGAAAAAATGAAACAGGTGTTTCATGTTCGTGCAGATGCTGATCAGCTGAGTATAAAACGTGGTTTGCCACCTTTTGTCATGCGCGAAATCATGTCTGTGAATCCGCTTCAGGTTGGAATTCCGAAAGCCTATGGTGGACGGGGTGGCATTATGAAAGAAAATATTGGTCTGTTGGCTGCAGCTTCGTACGAATCGCTGGCACTCTCGCTAACCTTTGGTATCAACTCGGCCTTGTTTCTGCAACCCTTTGGAAAGTTTGGGCAAGAGGAAGTAAAAGCGCCTGTTTTTAATCGCTTTCTGAATGAAAAAGCAATGGGTGGATTAATGATTACCGAACCCGATTATGGCAGCGATGCTTTAAATATGCAGACTTCCTATTCCGAAGTTGACTCAAAATACCACTTGAAAGGTAAGAAACACTGGGCCGGTTTAACCGGTTGGGCCGATTATTGGCTGCTGTCTGCCCGCCAAAAATCGAAGTCGGACAAACTGCAGCGTGACATCGACTTTTTTCTGTGTGATGTAAATGCTCCCGGTCAGAATATTGTGGTGGAAGAATTTTTCGAAAACCTGGGATTGTATGCGATTCCCTACGGACGAAACAATATTGATGTTCAGCTTCCGATGGCGCATAAACTTGTACCTGAAACTACAGGTGTAAAAATGATGCTCGATTTGTTGCATCGCAGTCGGATGCAGTTTCCCGGAATGGCGATGGGATTTATTCAGCGATTGCTCGATGAGGCATTGAATCATTGTAAGGATCGCTTTGTTGGAGGTAAAAGTTTGTTTAGTTACGATCGGGTGCAACATCGTTTAACAAAGTTGCAGGCCTCGTACACCATTTGCTCCGCCATGTGCACCAACAGCAGCGAAAAGGCCGGTTTGGATGTTGATTTGTCGGGGCAGGGAATGGAAGCCAATGCGGTAAAAAGTGTTGTTACGGATTTAATGCAGGAAGCAGCACAATCGGTTACTCAGCTGGTGGGAGCAAAAGCTTATAAATTAAATCACATTGCTGGTAGAAGTATTGTAGATAGTCGTCCTTTTCAGATTTTTGAAGGATCGAACGATATTTTATATGCCCAAATTTCGGAAGCACTGGTAAAAATGATGAAACGGATGAAAGAGAATAATCTTTTTGATTTTCTGAAAGGGTTTGATCTTACCGAAAAAGCTGCATCCTATGTAAAATCGCAGGTGAATTTTAATCTCGATTTACAGATGCCACAGCGTAAACTGGTGGAAATGGGGAAAGTTATAGGTCGTGTAATTTCGTTAAATCAGGTACTTGATTTGGGAGATAAAGGATACAAAAAAGAATTAATCGACAATAGTATCGTCGTTTTGCAACAAGAAATTTCAAGACTGATGTCGGCTTTTAATTTTAAAAATACCGGAATTGTGGTGGATGGTTACGAAGAAAACAGTTCGTGGTTAAATTTTGTAAAAGCTTAATTTTAGATATTTCAATTTTGCGACAAGTTGTTTTTTTTGAGGCAGCTTGTTGCAAAATATATTTTTAAAAATGTGCCCCGGAAACGTAAACCCACTTTTGTTTTTCTCGTTTAAAGAACGATTTTTCGTGAATTTGATTGATCTTACCATTTTCAAAAAACAGGGCTTTGAATTCTACATAACCTTCGTCGTCAGAAGAAGTACCATCCCAGGTATTTAAAATAATTAATTGCATCCATTTTACCGATTCGGCCCAACGTTTTATGCTTTTTCGTTCTTTAATTGGTCGGGTAGAGGAGTGATGGCTTTTCATTAAGTAATCCACATCGGCTTTGGTGTAAGCCGTATAACGCGATTTCATCAGCACCAAAGCACTACCCGCTTCCCGCTTTCCGTTTATAATTGCTCCGCAGCAATCGGTATAATTTTGTTTCGAGCCACATGGGCAAATTTCATTCATAATACGAGTGCTGTTTCCGATGCGAAAGTTAAGCTATTTTTAGAGCATTTCTGAGTGGACAATTTTCCTGAATACTTTCACCGATTCTATATTGCTGTAAAATTCTGTTTGATTGTGCCGCCAGATTTTTTCGAACAGCACGTCGTTCTCCTTTAATTCGGGCAATTTTTAAATTATCGTAGGCTGTTGTTTTATGGCGCATCCAGGCAATTACGGCTTTGGCAGCCCGCTCTTCAATCGGAATCATTTGTGTGCGGGCCACGGTGCCACTTCCAACCGGAATGGCATGTGTGGTTACCAGTCGGGCCATTTGTTTTTGTTGTTCCTTGTACTTGTTGTGAAACCTTAAAAAACGTTCCACTTCCCGGCAAAACTCGTCCTCGTATTCCAACTGTTTTTGCGCTCTTCTTTCGCGGTCTTTATTTAGTTTTACTTTGTATTCATCCGTTGAACGCGTGGTGTCCATTTCCTTTTTAGCTTCAGCAATTATTTGCGCAGGAGCCCAAATTCCTTTCGAAATAAAACGTCTTCCTTTTTTTTCCTGAACACGCATGTAATGTCCGCGTGCTGTAACCTTTCGGGTAACTCCTGCATCGCCGGCCGGTAAAAAGGCCCAGTGTTTTGGCGGAACAAAGTACGCACCGTTTTCGGCAATCAAATTTCCGTCCCTGTCAGGAATAACGATGTGTTTGTCGTTTTTCATGCTAAAAAAATAATTTCTTGATAAAGTAAAATGGAATGTGCTGTAAGGAAAAAGGATCTACTCCCTGGAAACCATGGAATCAATTAAACGGTTTAATTTTTCCCGAAGATCGATAAGTTCGTTTAAATCTAATTTCCCGGTATCCAGTTTTTTTACCAATTGTGCAGGAATCTCAGCTGCTTTTACGCGCAGTTCTTTTCCTTTTTCAGTTAGGCTGACCATTACTTTTCGCTCGTCATTTTCCGATCGTGTTCGGGAAATTAATCCAAGCACTTCCATTCGTTTTAAAAGAGGAGTTACGGTATTGGTATTCAGAATCAGTTTATTGGTAATTTTGTTTACAGTTACATTGTCGGTTTCCCAAAGAACCATTAAAACCAGGTACTGCGGATAGGTAATTCCCAGCTTGTCGAGTAGCGGTTGGTATTCGCGTGTTATTAATCGCGAAGCTGCATAAATGGGAAAACAAACCTGGTTGCTAAGTTTTAATTGATCGTATTCCATAAGAAGAACAAAATTACATTAAAAATCGGTGTAGCGAATATTTAGGTAAAATTCCCGCATGTAAAATGGAAATATTACCCAAACATAAAACCACTAGTTTAAAACCTTTTCCAGGTACTTGTCTATTTTTTCGGGCTTAGTGGTTGGCGCAAACCGTTTTACCGGATTTCCTTCGGCGTCGATTAAAAATTTGGTGAAATTCCATTTTATTTTGCTTCCGAAAGTACCACCCAGCTCATTCTTCAGGTATTTGTAAATGGGGTGGGCTGTTTCGCCATTAACGTCAATTTTCGAAAACATTTGAAATGTTACACCATAATTGATCATGCAGCCTTCCGAAATGGATTTTTCGTCGCCGGGTTCCTGGTTGGCAAACTGGTTACACGGAAAGCCAAGAATCTCCAAACCTTTGTCTTTGTATTTTTTGTTTAGTGCTTCCAAGCCTTCAAACTGGGGTGTTAATCCACATTTGCTGGCGGTGTTCACTACCAAAACTGTTTTGCCTTTGTAGGCTTCCATTTTAATTTCTCTGCCTTGCAGACTCTGTGCTGAAAATTGATAAAAATTGTTTTTCATTGTTATGTATTTTTAAATATCGTGCATGAATAAGTCGTATGCGATACAAATGTAATGATTTTTAAATAAGTCGCAAGCGATATAAAAATAATTTTACAATTTCTGACTGAATCGAGGCAGTACCTTATTAAAGTTTGTGTTGGTAAAAGATGAATATTAACAAAGGACTATACTAATCTGCGGCGATATCGTTTTCAAGTTCACGAATCAAATGTAAGGCGTCGTCGCGCAAAGGTTTGTAACGAATTTTCCAGAATAGCAGTCCTATTGCAAGTGCGATACCAAAGATGGCCACAAAAACGATTTGCAAACGTATCAGTTCAAATCCCAATGATTCGTTTAAACTTAATCCAACGTCAATAAGTAATACTGCCACCAATGCCCAAATGGTTTTAAGCTGAAAAGGTTTGTAGCGCTGGGCTGCCTGTTTTAACATAAGCAGTGTAGGTTGCGAGTAATCCACACTTGCATATTCTTTGTTAAAATGGCGAAACATAAATGCAAAAATTAGCATAGCCATCAAAAAACAGGTAATTCCGGCAATTTCTTTAATGGGTTCGTTTTCGCAAATGTGAATGCCAATCAGAAGCACATAAATCACCACTAAAACCCAATATACAATCTGAAAGTTTTGTGAAAGCCGCGCATAGCGTTCGTCTTCATTTTTTAACCTTGTTGTAAGCGTGTTTAGGTTTACTGTATCTTGTTTATTCTGGTTCATGTTATTCCTCCAATTTTGTTTTTAGTTGTGCTTTAATCCGGTGAATTTTTACTTTAACATTGCTCTCAGTAATTCCAATAACATTGGCAATTTCGTTCATACTCAGGCCTTCAAGTAGCAACGATATTAGCGCTTTGTCGATAACCGAAAGCAGATTTAATTCCTTTTGCAGATTTTCGAGTTGCTGTTCCTGTAGCTTTTTAGCTTCCAGACTTTCATCTTCGAGCAGCGAATTCAACTGGTAGTTGTCGGCAGGTACAATCATTTTCATTTTTTTGTACGCTTTGCCTGTGTAACTCAACGAAGTGTTTATTGCAACCCTGTAAATCCATGTGTTTATCGACGAATCTCCACGAAAACTATCCAGACTTTTCCAGATGTTTACCAATATTTCCTGGAACATGTCTTCCTGATCGTGCGCATTTGAATTGTAATAGCTGCAAATACGTTTTATTCGCTCCTTATTATCTTCTACCAGACGATTAAATTGTTCTTCTTTTTTCAATTTTTGGATTTTGGTTTGCTACTTAGTTCTTCAAAAAAACGAATAGTTACATTTCTTTTCGGCTTTTTTTTGAATAATTTTTGAATTGAACAAAATTGGGTACAACGAAGGAGAAGTGCAGTGCAGCCTGAACATACAAGAAGAATAGGAAGGTGTGAAAAAGATAATCGACCTAACTTTTTAAGCTGCGTGTAACTGCTTCCAAATAAGCCGTTAAAGGATACATTTTTTCGTCGTACCAAAGCGATGCAAAGTACAAACCAATTGGAGCCGCTTTTAAACCACTTGTTTGATACGATTGATCGAGCCAGTTTAAACCTCGTTTACAAGCGTCTTCAAAGTTTTTATTTGAAAGTGCTGAAACAGAGAGCGCGGTTTCTTCGATTGTACCCGGAATGTTTTTGTCGCCTCCCCAGCTGCCATCTCTGTTTTGTACATCAATCAGGAAATTTTCGCCCTTACTGATTTGTGTTTTTATGGTTACTTTTAATTCTGAATTGAACGAGAGACAGGGGAGAGAATCATTTAAATAAGTAAGTACACGTGCTGTGCCGTAAACCGGGTTTTCATGCGTGCTTGTGTGTTGATTCCCAAACCAGAGTGGAAGCCACGAACCATTATCTTTTTGCTGTTTTTGCAGAAAAGCAGCTGCCTTTAAAAGCGATCGATTGAGTTTCTTTTGCTGTGGCAATGAGAGATCCGCATTAAATGTGTCCAACACTTTTGCCAGTGCCAGAAAACAATGTCCGGTTAAATCGGAACAACTTTGGTCGAATGGCAGCTTGCCCCAACCTTTCGAAAAGGTAGGAAATCCACCATCTGTGTTTTGCAATTTTATCAGCCAGTTTGCACCGTCCAGTACTTCATCCTTAATTTCATTCGGCGCCTGAAGTTCCAGTAAGGCCAGAATGGCTCCCGGCGTATCGTCGGCATCGGGTACCGAACCCGAATAATTTGTCCAGCCCCAACCTCCGGGCGAAGTGCCGTTAAAAGGGTGCACACTTTTATTCTGAATGGTTTTCAAATGCTTTGTCAGCGCATTTTTTTGTTCGATGTTTAAAACCGTGTCCTTTCTTGGGCCCAGCGCTTTTATACTCAAGGTAGTTACCCAGGTTGAAAGGTCAACATCGATGGGCCAGCCACCGTCATCGCGCTGCGTTTGTTTTAAAAATTGAATTCCTTTTTTTACCACGTCCAAGTCTTTGTAGCCGGCATTAATCAGGCTCAAAGCCACAAATGCAGTCAACGGAATGGCTTCTAAAAAACCCCCGCTTTGAGGCATCGACTTTTGTAATATTTTTAAGGTTTTTCGTTCCGCTCCCTTCCGAATCCATTTGGCAAATTTTCCCGATTTTTTCTTTTTGAAGATTACAATTCCAACAGCAATTAGCGCCGGAATGGCATAGCTGACAACGCTTAAATTTAGCAAGCGATAAAATTTCTGAGGCAATAAGGCCAACTCAAAAGGCAACTGGGGTATTTTCTTAAATCCGTTTTTGGCAGGAATTCCACAAAGTGCCGACATGGTTAAAATAGGCACCGAAAATGTATAATCTGTTTTGTAGTGTGCCAGAATGGTTTTGGCAACCTGATCCGAATTGATATCAATTCCGTTCTTTTGAAGGTAATCTGCAATGTTTGTTTGAAGCTCTTTTAGTGATTTATCCTGGTCGGAATAAAGATTTAAAGCGGCATAAACCAAAAGCGAAGTAGAAATATTCCCGGGACTTTCAGGAGTGTCGCCAAAACTTCCATCTGCGTTGATGTTGTTTTTCAGCCAGGTAAATCCTTTACTTACTTCGGCTTGGTTTTCGTTTGCATCATAAAAATAAAGCGCGGCTACTGCCACCGACACTCCCAATGCACTCGACGACAATTGGCCGGTCCAGAAACCTTCATCCTTGAGTTCATTCAACAGAATTTTGCTAAGCTCCTTAAATCGTATTTCAAGTTTCTTTTTCATAAACAAACAACAACCAACTAAAGTCAAATATCCAACATTTAATAATCAATATCCAATACCCAACAACTAACAACTATTTAATACGCTTCCCAATGCCAGCAAACCATAAAAAGTGTATTCCAAATCTTTTGTTACATCGCCGTCGCCCGATAAAAATGCTCCCGTTTCGTAATTCTCCTGGATAAAGTCCAAACAGCCGGGGGCGATTATACGCAAATCGTAAGCGCATTCTTTTAATACAAATAAAGCCACCCCGGTTGATAATGAGTCGCTGGTATCAACCGATTCAAAAGCTCTGAATCCACCACTTTGTTTTGAATATTTCAGCAAATCGGTTTGTTCATCCGCTATTCTTAAGCCAACTATTTTTCGGGCGTAAACAAGTGCAGCTGCCAAACTGCAAGGGATATTTCCTTTGGGTTTGTAAAAAAACAACCAGATACGCGCTAAAAAATAATACAAGCTTTTATTTTTTCCGGTGGCGTCAACTACGAGCGATAAAAGAAAAAACTGGTAGGATAATTCGATCAGGCGTCCTTTCTTGAAAACAGTTTTATACAACTGAAAAACGGATTGTTTTTTTGTGCCTGGTTCCAGCTCCGATTGAATTAAAAGTCGCGCTAAATCTTCCACCGGACTTTTGCTTGTTGCTTCGGGCGATAATGCAGCAAACTTTTTCAGTTTATCAAGAGCTTCATTTTGTTTGGTGCCCAAACTCAGCCAAAGTCCAAAAAGCGAATAATACAGGTCAGGATTGCCGGCACGGTCAGTAAAACCACCACTTGTGTGCTGCCGGCTTTTTATAAATTCAACAATTTCGTTTTGAACGGAAGTATCCAAAGCTAAAAAACCGACGCGTGTCGTTTGAACCAGGCGGCGATATACAGGGATGTTTTCCCCTTTACTCATTCGTGCCAATTGGTTTAAAAATTTTACCCAAAATTCCGTACAAACTTAAGCGCAGTTTTGCATTTTTCAGTTTGTCCAACTCGGCATAACATTGTTGCACATGCTTGTCCAGAATAGCCTCGGCTTGTGTATGCAAATTGTGTGTCAGAATTTGCTTTCTGAAATTGGAAACGGAACGAAACGTTTCTTCAGTTGCCTGACCGTTGAGCATGGCAGTTAAAAACGGGAAATCTGCAATCTTTTCATTCTGATTTTCTTCTCTGAATTCATTCAGGTCGTCGCGTATTTGGTACGAAATTCCAAACAGGTCAGAAAAGTGTTTTAAAATTTGAAGCTCCGATTCTTCTGCCTCACCAAGAATTGCCCCAAGCAAAAGGGCCACTTTTATGGCTTCGCCGGTTTTGTGTTTAAATATCTGCAAGGTTTCGTTAATGTTCGGTTTGTTCCGTCCCGAATGAAACTGAATGTCGGCACCTTGTCCTTGTGTAAGTTTTACATGCGATTCCGATATTTGCTGTAATCCTTTTACCATTAAATTTCCTTTTACCGGAAGTTCAGATAAGAGTTTGTACCCTTTCCCGATTAAATAATCGCCGGCGTTTATAGCTTGCGGAATGCCATATTTTTTATGAGCAGTTTCGGTGTTGTAACGAAGATCGGCATTGTCTTCAATATCGTCGTGGATTAAGGAGGCTTTGTGAAAACACTCGATAATCAGCGAAAGCGGATAAAGAATTTCATCCTTTTCGGTGTTGGAATAGGCCTGGTAAGCCAAAGCTGCAAGCAGCGGACGAATTCGCTGGCCTCCAATCTGCATAAATTCTTTGGCTACTTTTTCAGTAACACCATCGCCGGTGAAGTATTTCTCAATGGTTCCGTTGGTGAAAAAATCCTCAATTTTCGACTTTAATCCGGAAGTGGAAATGGGCTGAAAAACCGGGTTTGGATTAAAATCCTTTACTTCATCCAACAACCATTTTATATCTATTTTGGTATTCTCGCAACCATCGTACATCAGCGGCAGGCCAATTACAGGCACAGCAGCATTCGAAACCGGTTCGAACGAGCGTTGCAAAACGGGCATACAACTTACTCCAATCACAGCATCAATCGATCCTTCTTCAACCAGCCCAATGGCAACTGTTGTTCCTTCGGCTACCAAAGTGGCATAGCCAAGTTCTTCGGCTTTCAGTAAAATATCATCAATGGGGCAGGCTTTGCAACCTGCACAATTTAGCCCCAGTTCGTCGAACACGCCTTTACAACTCGAATTGTCTTTTAAACACTGCGGCAACAACAACAAACGACGGTTAAACGGCGTTGCCTCCACTGTTTTTCGCCACGATTCGTTACCCAGTAAAACGATGGTAAAATCGATGTATTCCTCCGAAATGTTGAGGCGTTTCAGTAAGTCGTCTGCCATTTGTTCCAATACCTCAAAAGAAACAGGAGGCAGCAATTTTGCACTTCCCGCCAGCAGACGTGTTTCTTTACGAAGTTTGTTTCGTAAAAACGATTCCTGAGGAACTTTTAATATTCGCTTCGACTTAATCATAGTTTATCCGTATGCGCCTAACCCAAAAAAGGCGTTCTTTTTTGCAAATCTGTACATCCAGCTTTTTTCCCGAATTTCTTTTGCCGATCCGTGGCTTGGTACCTTTGGCATGGCCTTTAAACGTTCAGCTTCGTTTCCCCGTCCTGATGAGTCTTTGGCGCCGTGTTTGTTTACGTGGTTTACAATCCACTGCGGATCGTCCATAACCACACAACCCGTTGTTTTTAGCGGAATTTCGGCTTTAAAGTCGGCCAAAAATTTTGAGTTTTTATAAATCGTTGTCAAATCGCCGTCAGCAACATTGTTGGCCGCAAACTGAATGACCGGGCAGGGCTCAATATCGCCCGAAGCATTAATGTGATGACTTAAACCCGAGGCAGCCGGACAAAGGCCTTTGCCGTTTTGATCCCAGTAAGCATCAACAATTACAATGTTGTATTTTGTGCGCGCTTCAACTAAAAAACTACGCAGTTGTTCAATTTCCTCTTTCGAGAGCGCCAATTCAATTGTGGCATCTTTTCCCACAGGGCGGTAAATGTAGTACCATAAATACAGCACTCCTCTTTTGATCAGCGAGTTAATAAACTCTTCCGAAAAGGCCAGCTCCAGGTTCGATTTACAAACACTCATGGCAACTCCGGTTACCAAACCTGCCTGTGTTGAATTGTCGATTGCCTGTTGTGCTTTTTCGTATACATTATTTCCACCGCGACGTACATCAGCCACTTCCATATCGCCTTCGAAACTAATAAGTGGCGTAACATTTGCCAGAGTGCGAAGTTCGGCGGCAACGCTCGGGCTTAGTAATGTACCGTTTGTAAAAAGCTGGAAATAACAATCCGAATGTTTTCTGAAAACTTCAAAAAGTGGTTTGTACATCAGTGGCTCGCCACCCAGAATCCCAAAAAAATACGAGCCTTTTTCTTTCGACTGTGTAATTATTTTATCCAGCATTTCCGGTTCCATCCGGGCATTTTTGGTTTTCCCGGTAACCCAGCATCCCTGGCAATTCAGGTTGCAGTCGTCGGTAACCGATATAAAATGAAATGCAGGGAAAAATTCGCCTTTTTTTAGTCGTTTTTTAAAACGGGTAAGGCCAATGGCACCTTTAATACCAAGGTTGTACACAAATTTGTACAAACATTTTTTATCGGTTTTTATGAGGAGCTGTTTGAGCATCTATTTCTTTTCTAATCCTTTTTTAAACTCTTCAATTGCTTTCAGTTTTTCTGCCTCAGCCTGCTGCATCACACCCTGTTTGAAAATGTTTCTCCGCGCATTGTTTCGTTCATTTAACAAAACAAACAAGCCTTCTTTTTTTTCAGGTTTCGCAGACTCTGCTTTACTCCCCGGTTCAGCTCCCGAGAGTACTGAGTTCTCGGGTAACCTTGGAAAAATAATGGCTGACGCAGGGCAGGTTCGTCCACATGCCGGGCAATTGTTTTTACACGACAAAGGATTAACAACCTCCAGGCTTTTTTTGTTGTATTTGTATACTCCAAAAACACAAAAACGGGCACATTGTCCGCACAAGGTGCATCGCGATTCGTCAATTATCGGGTACCATGCCGGAACATCAAGACTACTTTTTAGTACTTCATAATTTGAGTCTGAAGTATCTTCTGTAATCTTTTCCTGCACGTTTTCAACAATGGTTTCAGTTGATAATTCTCTGAAGTTTAACACCTCGTAATTGGCGAGTGTAATTTTATTTTGTTTAAATATATTTTGAATGGCCCGTGGATAACAGGCTACAATAAACTTTTTGTCGTATTGCTTTTCAAAATTATGAAGAACTTCTTTTTCGTTAAGCGAGAAGGCACAAATATCATGAAGTTCGAATACATCGATGTTTAATTCTTTAAACGATTCTGCAAGTGAGTTTTGCTTTTCGTTGGGAATAATACCGGCTCCGCAATTGCAATAAATCAGGCAATTCTGTTTTTTCATGACTGTTTTCAATAAGAATAGCTAATTAACTAATTTTCCGTTGAATTGAGAAATGAATAAGAAGTATTGTAGTTTAAATGGCACGAAATGCAGGTTCAACAAAGTTAAATACCAACTATTTTGAAAACGGAATTTTCGTTCACATTTATTATTGGATTTTAACAATTGTCTATTTATGTTAATTGTACATTTGGAAAATCAATTATTTCCTGAAAATTGTGATGATTAAAAAACTTCCTGTACATCTGCTAGTTGTTATTTTTCTTTTTTTGGCGTATAAAAGTTTTTCCCAGTCGGAAGATACTACAAAGCTGATGGTTCAGCCAGCTTTTATTGAAAACGAACTGGCACCTTCACTTTTTTTACCCGACTTTGAACCGGATATTTTTAATCAAAATTTTTTACCTGTTGCGGGCGATGCAATTATAAACCGGTATCAATTTAAAACTCCTGAAACTGAAAATACACTGTTTAAGGGATTAACATTTGAACAAAGTAAAACAGAAACAACGTTTGATAATCTTGGGGCATATCAACATTATAACAATCGTTTTATCTATCGGCCAACCAACAAACTTTCGTTTCAACTTGGCATGGGATTGTTAAAGCAGAATACCGTTTTAAGTGCCTTTCAAACCAATTACCGGTTTAGTTTTAATTCTTCGCTGGAATATGAAATTACCGACTGGTTGAGTGCCTATATTTATGGACAATATGCCGCTCCGTCGTTCAATAAAACAGCTCAGGTGTATGATCCGTTGATGCAGATGAATCCTTTGTTCTTTCAAACTGAAATTGGCGGGGGATTACGTGCAAAGTATAAAAATATCAGAACAGATGTGGGACTTAAGAATATTTACGACACGCAGTTTAATTCGTCCAATCCTGTAAAATCGATGGATACAAAAGTGATTATCGGATTTTAAAAAATTGATTAATTTGCCTTTTGAAAGGTGTGATTTTATAACAGAAAAAGAATGACCAGCAAAAACTACGTATTTATAGCCAAAAGTATAGACGGCTACATTGCCGATAAAAACGGAGGAATAGATTGGCTGCATTCTGTTCCAAATCCCGATGGTTTGGATATGGGGTACAATGCTTTTACCGAGCAGATTGACGCACTTGTAATGGGGCGCAAAACTTTTGATGTTGTTTGTGGTTTTGAGATTCCATGGCCTTATACCAAACCAGTTTTTGTGGTGAGTAATTCACTTAAAACGTTGCCGGAAGAGTACAAGGGAAAAGTGGAATTGGTTAATGGGGCTCTTTCTGAAATTGTAGACAAAATTCATACAAAAGGCTTTATTCAATTGTATATCGATGGAGGGACTCTAATACAAAGTTTTTTAAAGGAAGACCTGATTGATGAGATGATTCTAACTACTATCCCCATTTTATTGGGTGGCGGCTATCCTTTATTTGGCGAATTGGAAGCGCCTTTGGAATTTGAACATGTAAAATCGGAAGTTTTTCTGAATGCTGTAACGCAGGATACGTATCGGCGGCGTTAGTGAGAGTGTGACTTCAAGTCAACCTCTCAATTAAGCGACAACTCTAATCTTTTGTTTTTCGCTTAACTCCCCTCAATGGTTCTGCCTCAAGCGGATTATCGGGCCAGTGGTGTTTGGGGTAACGTGCTTTCATTTCCTTTTTAACGTCGAAATATGCATTGGTCCAAAAGCTGTTTAAATCGCCCGTAATTTGAACGGCTTTAAAACCGGGCGAAAGCAAATGCACCAGAACTTTTACATTCCCCCGATTTACTGTTGGTGTTTCCAATAGCCCAAAAACTTCTTGCAAACGAACAGCTAAAACAGGTGGCTCACCATTTGCCTGATAGTTGAGTTTTATATTCGATCCGCTGGGAACTTCCATTCGTTCGGGTGCCAATTTGTCCAGTTTGTTCTGTAATTCGTAATTCAGGTGATGTTGAAGTACGGTTTTCAAATCGATTTTTTTCAGGTCTTCCGGTTTTCGAATCGTACTCAGGTAGGGCGATAACCACTCTGCATTTGTCGCTAATAAATGATCGGTACTTACATTGGGCCACTTATTTTCCTTATCCCAAATGCGCAAACTGTTTACTCTGTTTTGCCATTGTTCAACTTCTTTGTTGAAATCGAGCAACCAGGCACCTTCTTTTTTTAGTGCATCCGAAATTGCTTTTATTTTTTGGCTCTCGTCGAAGTTTGTTAGTGGTTTACTTTGCAGCACAATATTTCCAATACGCAGTTCTGTTTGAGCAGTAAATCCTCCGCGTTTTGTATCCCAGTAAATTGATTCAACCGATTTTACCATCGGAGCCAGATCTTTAGGATTAATGGGCGATGCCAGAAAAATTCGCCCAACACCATCGCGCGCATTCAAACTTGCGATGGCCAGCCAGGGTTCATGCGCCAAGTCATCCTGATGACCGGCAGCCGCAATGTTTCCGTTGGCCAGTTTAAACTGGGCATTGTTTCCGGGTGTAGCATGTGCAATTCGTTCGGGATAGGCAAAGGCAAGTAGCAAGCCTGTTTCAAAACAATCTACTGCTGAATTGTCTTCTTCTACATTCAGCATGCGGCGGTACTGTTCAGCTGTTTTGGCAATCCGTTTTAATCGTTTGTTTTTTAGTGTTCCTTTTCTGAAACGGCGTAAAGCTTCAATGCGCAGGTTAATATCAATTCCCGATTCTTTACCAAGCGGGTCGCGTTCATCGAGCAGTGCGGCCACATCGCAGGCCAAAGCAGTTAAATCTTCTTCATCGGCCAAAAGTAACATATGTGCCAGTCGCGGGTGGCAGGGGAGTTTATGAATGGCTTTTCCATGTTCGGTGATCTTGCCGTCTTCGAGGGCTTCTATTTGTTGCAACAGTTCTTTGGCTTGTTCAACATGGCCTTTGGGTGGTGGAGTTAGCCAGGTAAGACTATTAATATCGTCCACTCCCCATTTTGCCATTTCCAGAGCAAGCGATGCCAGATCAGCCTCTTCGATTTCAGGAGTCCGGTGTTTTTCGAGCCGGTGTTGCGTGGCTTTGGTCCACATACGGTAACACACTCCGGGACCCAGTCTTCCTGCACGTCCGGCTCTTTGATCGGCAGAATCCAATGTAATGTCGATGGTTTCCAAACGTGATAGACCCGTGTTGGGATTAAATTTCATGGTTCGCGCAAAGCCAGTATCCACCACAACCGAAATGCCTTCAATGGTTAAACTGGTTTCGGCAATTGAGGTGGCCAGAATAATTTTACGCCGTCCTTCGCGGTGCGGCATAATGGCTGCGTATTGTTTTTGCGGCGAAAGTTGTCCGTAAAGCGGATGAATTGAAATCCCGTTTTGTGTGTTTCGCAAAATTTTTTCGCAAGCTTTTATTTCCGCTTCTCCTGGAAGAAATACCAGGATATCACCTTTCTGTTCTTTTACCGCTTTGTTTACCACACGGCTTGTTAATTCGGGTAATAGTTGCAGGTCGTTTTCGCCTTCGTAGAAAATTTCAACCGGATATTGACGGCCTTCGCTTACCACAAACGGAGCGTTTAAAAGTTGTGTTAGCTGCGGCATGTTCAGTGTGGCCGACATAATTAGTAAGCGCAAATCGGGACGTAAAACCTGCTGGGCTTCACGCGACAAAGCCAGAGCCACATCGGCAAAAAGACTCCGCTCGTGAAACTCATCAAAAATGACCAATCCAATACCTTCAAGGGCATTGTCGGTTTGCAACATTCGGGTAAGTATTCCTTCGGTAACAACTTCCAGTTGTGTGGTTTTTCCAATACAGTTCTCAAAACGGATGCGGTATCCCACACGCTCGCCAACCTTTTCACCCAGTAGTTCGGCAAGTCGCATGGCAATGGTTCGGGCAGCTAAACGTCGCGGCTCGAGCATGATTATTTTCTGTCCTTTCAGCCAGTCTTCATCCAATAATGCTAGTGGGAGCAAAGTACTTTTACCGGCACCGGTTGATGCACTTACCACCAGTGTATTGTTTTTTGATAAATGATTTTTTACCTCGTCGATGACTTCCACTATCGGAAGGTCTGTTTTGTATGGATTAAAACTCAAAGTTGCATCTTTTAAATTGTGTGCAAAATTAGTGATTAGTTATTACCTGAATCATTTTACACTTATTATCAGTAATTTTTTAAAAGAATGGTTGCTAAATCAAAAATAGTTCGTAATTTTGCGAACAACGAACAAGAAGAGGAAAATATGACAGATATTAAAATAATTTCAGAAGACCAGACAAGGATGGCACGTTATGCAAAGGCATTGGGGCATCCGGTTCGGGTGTATGTAATGCAGTTGCTAGGCAGCCAGTCGTGTTGTTATAGCGGCGATTTAAGCAGTGAACTGCCCATTGCCAAATCAACACTTTCGCAGCATTTAAAAGAGTTAAAAGATGCCGGATTAATTCAGGGTGAAATTGAAGCTCCACGTGTTAAGTATTGTGTAAACAAAGCCAACTGGAAAGAAGCACAGGATTTATTTAAAACATTTTGGGATATATAAAAAATTTACAATAACAGTTCGTTTTTTTGCGAACTACGAACAAATAATTAGAGCGCAGTAAAAGTAAACAAGCAGAAAGATCATTCTTATAGGTTTTGTAACTGTAAACTGTAACTGCTACTGAAAACTATATAAATATGGACATAAAAGTATTAGGAACCGGTTGTACAAAGTGTAAAAAACTGGAAGAGCTAACACGCGAAGTTGTAGCTGAAATGGGAATTGAAGCCAATATTGAAAAAGAAGAGGACATTTATAAGATTATGCAATATGGCGTAATGCGTACTCCTGGCTTGGTGGTTGACGGGAAAGTTGTATTAACCGGAAGATTGCCTAAAACGAAGGAACTTAAGGAACTACTTGGCCAATAGAATAGTAAAAAAAACTCAATAAAATTGAAACAATGAAAACCGTAAAATCAATTCTTTTAGCAATAACTGTGGTGTTGTTTGTGTTTGCTGCAAGTGCCGAAACATCAGTGAGTAATAAAACGGAAGGCAACAAAACTGAAGTGTATTATTTCCACAATACCAGACGTTGCCCCACCTGTATGGCCATTGAAAAAGAAACAAAAAAAGTACTGAAAGAACAACCTTATGCCGATGCAAAAGAAAACGGCGAGTTGGTTTTTAAATCATACAACGCCGAGGATTCGGCCAATAAAAAGTTGGTTAAAAAAATGGGAGTTACCGGTTCGGCACTGATCATTGTAAAGGGAGATAAAACAATCGACCTTACCAGCAAAGGTTTTATGTATGCATTAAAACAACCTGAAAAATTGCAAGAAGCCATTCGGGAAGCATTAAACGAATAATAGTTGATAATGGAAGAATTCCTGACTTCGCTTTACGAGAACTCAAGTGTGCCTGTTTTGTCGGCATTCTTTTTAGGCTTACTAACAGCAATCAGTCCGTGCCCTATGGCCACCAACATTACAGCAATTGGTTACATTGGTAAAGACATTGAGGTAAAAAAACGTGTTTTTTACAATGGATTGATTTATACACTTGGAAGAGCTCTTTCTTATTCGGTGTTGGCAATTCTGTTGTTTTTAGGCGCCGACCAGTTTAAAATATCATCGTTTTTTCGTTTACACGGCGAAAAAATTCTGGGGCCACTGCTCCTTGTGGTTGGTTTGTTTATGCTGGGAGTTATAAAGATTGACTTTCCGGGATTAAATCTTTTTTCAAAAAAACTGGAGGAAAAAAACAAGTGGAACTTTTGGAATGTGTTGTTGCTGGGTGTTGTATTTGCACTGGCCTTTTGTCCGTATAGCGGGGTGCTTTATTTTGGCATGTTAATTCCCATGTCCATAGGTTCTGCAAAAGGATTGATTTTACCCATTGTTTATGCGTTGGCTACCGGAATTCCTGTCATAATAATTGCCTGGTTACTGGCTTTTACCATTTCTGGTGTTGGCCGGTTTTACAACGCATTAAAGCAGGTTGAGGTGTGGATGCGTCGTATAATTGCGTCGGTGTTTATTGGAGTTGGAGTGTATTATTTGTGGGTGATTTTTATAGCGCCTATTGTGTGAATGTTGCGGTGCTCTGCACCTGCTGGAATATATTGAGGTTAGGTGTTACAAAGATTTCGCGGCTCTACCGCTTTTGAAAACATGCGCAACCTGGATGGATTGTTTAGAAAATGTTTGTTGCGATTTAACAAACAAGGTAAAGTGTACATTAGATATTTACAGATTACAATATATTAGAAAACCATAGGTGCAGCGCACCGCTCATATTTGTAGCAAAATATAAATACAAAAATGAAGGTGCAGCGCACCGAAACAGTTTAAAAAGAATTATCAAATGGCAAATACATATACACAAATGTACGTTCATCTGGTTTTCTCTCCGAAGAATAGGCAGGCACTAATTCGCAATGAATGGAAAAATGAATTGGAAAGGTACATTACAGGAATAGTCCAAAATAATGGACATAAGTTGTTATCTATTAATGCTGTCACCGATCACATTCATATTTTTATAGGATATAATGTAAATCAGATGATACCCAAATTAGTTGAAGAAATAAAAACTTCTACAAACGCCTGGATAAACGAAAATCGGTTTTCAGAGTTTCATTTTGAGTGGCAGAAAGGTTATGGCGCATTTTCACATTCCCGATCACAGATTGACGTTGTTATAAACTATATATTGACACAGGAAGAACATCACAAAAAGAAATCTTTTAGGGAGGAATATCTAGAAATATTGAGGAAGAACGATATAAAATTTAATGCCGACTATGTGTTTCAGTTTTTTGATTAATAGAAGTGAATGTTGCGGTGGTCTCTACCTTTAAGAATTTATTGAGTTAAGATATTACAAAGCTCTCGAGGCTCTGACGCTTGAGATAACATTATAAAAAAAGAGATACGGTTTGCGGAGATGTTTATGTCGTTTAAAAGAATAAGGTGCAACGCACCGAAATAGCGAAAAATGAAAAAAATATTATTAATAATCGGCCTATTGCTTGTTTGGATTTTGTTGTACATGAATCTGGCTGATATTGCTGATGTATTGGTGTACAAGTTAATGGGATTAAAACAAGGGACACATTTAACCGAATCCATTTGGTTTTTTGTTTTTGAAGTGCCGAAAGTGATGTTGTTGCTTGTGTTGATTGTATTTTTTGTGGGAATTATACGAAGTTGGTTCTCGGCAGAAAAAACACGGAAAGCCCTTGAAGGAAAATCATTGTTTGCCGGAAATGCGATGGCATCGGGGCTTGGAATTTTAACGCCATTTTGTTCGTGTTCTGCCATTCCGCTTTTTCTCGGATTTGTTGAGGCCGGAATTCCAATTGGAGTTACTTTTTCGTTTCTAATTGCCGCACCACTTATAAACGAAGTGGCATTGATTTTACTTGCCGGACTGTTTGGCTGGAAAGTAGCTGTAATTTATGTGGCTACCGGATTGATAATTGCAACCCTGGCCGGTTTTGTTATCGAGAAATTAAAACTGCAAAAATATGTAGCCGATTGGGTGTACGAAGTAAAATCGAACCAACCGGGATTGATGGAAGAAAAGTTAAACTTTAGCGACCGCATTGATATTGGTTTTGATACCGTAAAAGAAATTGTTGGAAAAATATGGATTTACATATTGATAGGTATTGCGGTTGGTGCCGGGGCACACGGATTTGTTCCTGAAGATTATCTGGCGCGTATAATGGGCGAAGGAAGCTGGTATGCTGTGCCCTTGGCAATTATGCTGGGAATTCCCTTGTATTCAAATGCTGCCGGAATTATACCAATAGTGGCGGTGTTGATGGAAAAGGGAGTAACACTGGGAACCGCGCTGGCTTTTATGATGTCGGTTATCGGATTGTCGTTGCCCGAAATTATTATTCTGAAAAAAGTATTAAAGTGGCAATTAATTGTTGTTTTTGTTGCGGTTGTGGCAGTGGGAATTACTGCTGTTGGCTTCATTTTTAATTATGTAATGTAGAAACCAATTTCTAACCCAAAAATAATAGTATGAAAGCAAAAAGCATTGGATTTATTGGCGGAGGCAGAATAACAAAGATTTTTCTGCAAGCCTTTCAAAACAAATCAACAAAGTTTGAAAATGTAAAAGTATTTGATCCGAACAGCGAAACGCTAAATGCCTTACTTGAGTTATTTCCTGAAATTAAATTGGTAGAAACGGCAGAGGAAGCTGCGAAACAGGCAGTAGTTGTTCTGGCAGTTCATCCGCCGATGATGGGGGGAGACACTGGGCAAAATTAAAGATGTCGTTTCTGAAGAAACACTGGTTCTTTCACTTGCTCCAAAAGTGAGCATCGAAAAAATGGCAGCAGCTTTTGGTACTACCAAAATTGTACGTATGATTCCCAACGCAACATCGTACATTAACAAGGGCTACAATCCTGTAGCTTTTCACAAATCGTTTACCGACAAAGACAAAAAGCAGTTTTTCAAAATGCTAAAGACTTTGGGTAAAAACTTCGAGGTGGATGAAAAGAAACTTGAAGGTTATGCCATTGTTTCGGCCATGTTGCCCACTTATTTTTGGTTTCAGTGGGAAGAAATGCAAAAAGTAGCACAAGCCACAGGCTTGGATAAAAGAGAGGCACAAAAAACCATTGAAGCCACACTAAAACGATCGATTTCAATTTTCTTTAACTCCGGACTTTCGGCCGATGAAGTAAAAAATCTGATTCCCATAAAACCGATTGGCGATGCCGAAGAGCAGATTGCCGAAATCTACCAGAGCAAACTGATGGGATTGTACGAGAAAATAAAAGCGTAACAGCACTTAATATTTCTTTCACAATTATTTAATGATTTGTTTAGATGTATATATACGTCAATAAATTATTTGGCGTATTTTTACGTCATAATAAATACCGGGAGATGGTACAGTCTAAAACAGAATTATTCGATGAAGATTTAATTGAAAGGGCAAAACTTTTTAAGGCGCTGGCTCATCCGGCACGCCTGCAGATTTTGCAATATTTAGCCGAAACGTCTACTTGTATAACAGGTGACATTTCTGATGAAATTCCACTCGGACGAACAACTGTTAATCAGCACATTAAGGAGTTAAAAGAAGTTGGACTAATTCAAGGTCATACCGAAGGAGTTAAAACCAAATACTGTCTTAATCCGGAAAAAGTAGAAGAGCTAAAAAATGTCATTCAGCAATTTGCCGATGGTTTAAACTGCGACACCAACAGCTGTAATTAAATAGAAATTTAAATAATTATTTTGGAAGATACAGTTGCAGCATACATGGTATATTTTAAGTGCTTCCGACTTTTATCTTCCTACCAATTTTAAAAATATGAAAGTATTGATTCTTTGTACAGGAAATTCGTGCCGCAGCCAAATGGCACATGGTTTTTTACAATCGTTCGATCAACGTATTCAGGTTGAATCAGCAGGAACGGAAGCGTCTGGAAAATTGAACCAAAAAGCCGTAAAAGCAATGGCCGAAATTGGTTTGGATATTAGCGGACACACTTCCGATTCGGTTGAAAAATACCTGAATGACGAATGGGATTATGTAATCACCGTTTGTGGTGGTGCCAACGAAAGCTGCCCGGCTTTTATCGGAAAAGTAAAAACCCGCTTGCACATGGGATACGACGATCCGTCGCACGCTGTAGGAACCGACGAATTTATCTGGAGCGAGTTCGAACGTGTACGTGACGAAATTAAAGATGGATTCTGGAAATTATACGAAAACGATATTAAACCGCAACTCTCTTAATTTCAAAGTTTCGTGTTTAAAGTGTAATTCTTCGGACGTCGTCATTCCGAACATGTTTCGGAATCTTACCATATTAAAAAGATGCTGTAACGAGTTCAGCATGACGTAAAGTTCAGCGGACTGTAACTAAAATATTTTCTTACCTGATTCTAAAAACCTGAAAGAGATGCCATCAAAAAAACGACTTAAATTTCTCGATCGATATCTGACGCTTTGGATCTTCCTTGCCATGGCCGTTGGCGTTTTTTCGGGATATTTTTTCCCGGCGATAGCTGAGTTTTGGGAAGCTTTAAAACCTTCGGAAGAGAGCACAACAAATTTGCCCATTGCCATTGGCTTAATATTAATGATGTATCCGCCTCTGGCAAAAGTAAAGTACGAAGAATTAGGTGATGTTTTCAGAAACTACAAAGTACTCACACTTTCGCTGTTGCAAAACTGGTTAATTGGCCCGGTGTTGATGTTTGCGCTCGGAATTTTGTTTTTTAAACTTTTCCCGGGGCCGGACAATGCCAACCTTCCGTACATGTACGGAATTATAATGATTGGTTTGGCACGTTGTATTGCCATGGTAATTGTGTGGAACGATTTGGCCAAAGGCGATACGCAATATGCAGCTGGTTTGGTGGCATTTAACTCCATTTTTCAGGTGCTGTTTTTTTCGGTTTATGCTTACTTTTTTATCGCTGTTTTACCGGGCTGGTTTGGCGTGCCTACCAACTCGGCGGTTGAAAACATTACCATAGCGCAAATTGCCGAAAGCGTACTTATTTACCTGGGAATTCCGTTTGCTGCCGGTTTTTTAACCCGGTTTGTTTTAATCCGTGTTAAAAGCAAACAGTGGTACCACAGCAAGTTTATTCCAAAGATCAGCCCAATTACTTTAATTGCTTTGTTGTTTACCATTGTGGTAATGTTCTCGTTAAAAGGCGAGTACATTGTAAAAATCCCTCTCGACGTGGTTTTAATCGCCATTCCTTTGCTGATTTATTTTATTATCATGTTCATTCTTTCCTTTTTTATGAGTAAAAAAATTGGAGCGAACTACGAGCAAAGTACTACGCTGTCGTTTACTGCCGCAAGTAATAATTTTGAACTTGCCATTGCCGTTTCAATTGCCATTTTTGGGATGAGTTCGGGAGAAGCATTTGCTGCCGTTATTGGGCCTTTGGTTGAGGTTCCGGTTATGATCGCACTGGTGAATGTAGCTTTATACTTTAAGAAAAAGTATTTTATAAATTAGGTAAAAGTAGGTAAATGCCAAAGTCTGAAATGACACGCAATGTGTTGTAATTAAATGTTTTTCATCGGATTAGTTTGACTTTTTTGGAGTAGCTGTTGAACGTTTTGGGAGGAAATAACACCTCTTAACGCTGCATATTTGCAGTAGTAAAAAACAGTAATAACAATTTTAAAATTTAAAACGATGAAAACATTAAAGAGATTAGCAGGAGCATTTGTATTAGTAGCAGGTTTAGGATTAGGTTTTACTTCCTGTTCGGATGATTATTACGAAGAGCCAGGGAAAGAAATTCCATTACCTCCGGGAACAGATTGTCCAACAAAACCCGGGCCGAGCCCAATGTAATGATCGATAGTTCAGGAGGAAAGCATCCTTCAATAGATGGAGGACAGACCCTGAAGTACAAACTGAGTTGAATAATTTTGACTCAAGCGTATTTCAGGGTTTTTTTGTGGATTTCGATGAGGTTTGGGCGCTAAAAGAGTGTGGCTGGTTTGTGCCGAAAATACACTACAGTTTTAAGCTAAGTTTAAAACCCGGTCTTTTTACTTTGGCTCAAAACAATATCTGCCGGAATGGACTACATTTGGTCTCTCAAAAAAATCAAAAACCAAATCATGATCGATTTTACAATTGACAAACAAAAATGTATTAAATGTGGGCTGTGCGCGCAAGAATGTCCGGTGCTGATTATTGATGGCAAAACAGAATTTCCTGAAATTAAAGAAGGAAAAGAAAGCCAGTGTATAAAATGTCAGCACTGTTTGGCTGTTTGCCCAACGGCTGCCTTGTCAATTTGGGGTAAAAAACCGGAAGATAGTATTCCGGTTCCCAGTAAAATTCCGGCGCCTCAGGAAATCGAAAATCTTATAAAAACACGTCGTTCGGTTCGTAAATTTAAAAATGAAGAGCTGGATAAGGACTTTATTTATAAACTGCTCGATACAGCAGCTTATGCTCCAACGGGGCACAATAAAAATTCAGTGCTGTTTTCGGTTACCCAATCGAAAAGTGAGTTAAGCAAATTACGCGATTTGGTTTATGCCGGAATAAAACGTGCCAACGAAGCCGGAACTTTACCCGAAAGAATGGCTTTTTTAATCGATTTACAACGACTTTGGGACAGCAAAAAAATTGATGTGCTGTTCCGCGATGCGCCGCATGTTCTTATTGCATCGTCACCTAAAAATGTGGCATCGCCCGATGCCGACTGCCACATCGCATTAAGTTATTTCGAGTTATTGGCCAATACATACGGAGTGGGAACTTTGTGGAATGGTTTTATAAAAATGGTACTTACAGTGGTTGAGCCTGAAATTAAAGCCTTAATCGGAATTCCTGAAGACCATGTTCTGGGGTATGTATTACTTTTTGGCAAACCGGCTGTGAAGTATGCCCGATCGATTCAAAGTGAAGGATTGCACCTAAACTCCATTTCTTTGTAATACCAAAATTTCAGGAGAAAGTACGCTTGATATCTATTTAAATTCAATCTAAATCAGAACTTTTAATACTTCTGAATAAGTAATTTATATTTGTTCTCTTAAACACGAAAGGCAAATTAAACCAATACGTCGCAGCGAGGATAAATACAATTTAAAAAAACAAACCTGAATTTTTGCATTCTATTTTACACTTACCGGAATGTTTAAATTTCTCAGGAGTTGCATGTTGTACCTTAATGATTGACCAACTTTAATAAAATGAAAGAAAGAAGAGTAGTAATAACCGGTTTGGGAGCTTTAACTCCAATTGGAAATACTTTGAACGAATTTTGGGAAAACGCAGTAAACGGCGTAAGTGGTGCAGCTCCGATTACCCGTTTTGATACGGAGCAGTTTAAAACAAAATTTGCCTGCGAACTTAAAAATTTCGACGGATCGAAAGTATTGGAACGAAACGAGATTAAACGAACCGATCTTTTTACTCAATACGCTTTGGCAGCTGCCGGAGAAGCACTTTCGGATAGTAAAATCGATTTGACTGCGATAGATCCTTTTGATATTGGTGTAATCTGGGGATCGGGTCAGGGAGGAATGCGTGCGTTTGAGGAGCAGGTGAAGGATTTTGCGCTTTCCGGGAATTCACGTTTTTCACCATTGTTCGGGCCCAAAGTATTAATCAATATGGCTTCGGGTTACATTTCCATGAAGTTCGGTTTAATGGGAATGAACTTCACCACTTCATCGGCTTGTGCCACTTCAAACACAGCCATAATGGACGCCTACAATTACATAAAACTGGGCAAAGCCAAAGTATTTGTAACCGGAGGATCTGAAGCCGGAATTTTTGAAACATCGATTGGTGGTTTTGGCGCAATGAGGGCTTTGTCGGTAAACAACGAAAACTATAAAAGTGCTTCGCGACCATTTGATACAGCACGCGATGGTTTTGTTATGGGTGAAGGCGCAGGAGCAATTATACTTGAAGAATACGAACACGCCAAACAACGTGGTGCAAAAATATATGCCGAAATGGTAGGTGCTGCCATGACTGCCGACGCTTATCACATTGCAGCATCGCATCCCGATGGAATTGGTGCGGCAAAAGCCATGGAACTTGCACTTGCCGAAGGTGGAATTAATCCATCGGAAGTAGATTATTTAAATGCGCATGCCACTTCAACGCCTGTTGGCGATACCAGCGAAATAAACGCCATAATTAAGGTTTTTGGCGCAGCACCTGAGCGTTTAAAAATAACTTCTTCAAAATCGATGATGGGGCATTTGCTGGGAGCAGCCGGTGCTGTAGAATCTATTTTGTGTATTAAAGCCATTGAAAAGGGAATTGTAACACCCACCATTAATACACAGAATATTGATCCGGCGATTCCGGAAACGCTGAACATCGTTACCGGTAAAAGTATTAAAGCCGATGTTAATGTGGCCATAACCAATAGTTTTGGTTTTGGAGGACACAATGCTACCCTGGTATTTAAAAAGTTTGTTGAATAAAAAGCAGAGCTACCAGAAACCGTAAGGCATTACATTCTGAGGGTCTACCCAAAATTTTGGGCATGATGAGAAAATGACAGAGATGCTGAAACAAGTTCAGCATGACGTTTCAAGGAAACTATAGGGTAAGTTAAGAACGTCACCCTGGCCATCAGCTGACGGATCAGGGTCTAAAAGAAGAATCTGTCATTGGCAACGTAATAAAATGAAGCGAACCTGCCTGCCGGTAGGCAGGGAATCTTTTCATCGTTGAATCTTTTTACCGGACAAAAGTGTTTGTATTTATAATTTTTCAGCTTCAACGATACAGTAATCTACTACTTTACAAATACAATTGAACCTTCAGCTTTTGGCTGAGGTGCGGATTGGTAATCCTTACCAGCAATGGTACTACAATTACTGTTGAGCGTTTGAAAAGGCGAGGTTACATTCCTTTATTGGAACTTTACAACGAAGTTAAACCCAACACAACGCTGTTTTCTATTATTTAGCGAACCGCCGTATACGAGGCCCGTACGTACGGTGGTGTGAGAGGCTCTCCCCGCTAGCGTTTGCTAGTGGGGCAGTCTACTCGATTAGAAACAGTATTTATCCAATTTTCAATCGTTTCTATATAATCAGGATGCAATTTAGACCAATAAGGAAAATCACTTTCACCAATATTATACATTGAATGTGAGGCCCCCTCTAATAACACGGTTTTATAATTATCATTACCTGATTTTGCCAGTGCTGCTGAAATGATTTCATGACTATTTGTAGGTATTATTTCATCATTTGTCCCTTGCAGAATCAAGATAGGCTGTTTTGTTCTTTGAAAGTAAGGAATGGGATTGTAGAGAAGTTTTTTATCTATTTGGACTTCATCCAGATTTGGCACCCATACATTGGCAAACCATGAATTAGATTTTGCATTATCTATGGCCTTTTCTAAATCTGTTCTGGATAATTTACCTGCTATAAATTCAAAAACCTTTCGTTGAAATTTGGTTGCGGCTTCAATTTCATTTCCGATTATTTCTGTATTTCTATTTTTCCAATAATTTAAATCACTTTCGAGCAATGAAACTCCAGGGCAACTTACGGCAACACCATATTCCAGACTTTCTAATTCATTTAAGACATACGGTATTTTAGTAGCTCCCTGGCTACTACCTTTAATTCCAATGTTCGTAAGAGAAATACCTGTCTTATCTGAAAAAAACTTAATTGCATTGATATCATCCTTCACAAGTTCATCAATCGTAGCTATTTGCCAATCGCCTTTCGAATTTCCAGTCCCTCTTTTGTCATAATGAAATGTTGTAAATCCCCTTTGTGCAAATAATTTAGCCTCTGCTCTTGAGGCACTCCGGTCTGCATTACCAGATGAAGTCAGAATTACTATTGCCTTATTCCCTTTATTTTTAGGATACCAAATAGTTCCATTTATTTTCAATTCATTGGATTCGAAACTAACATCATCATTTTTGGGATTTTGGTTATTACTCAGCAACTCCTTTTCTAAAGTGTAAGGAACTGTAATTGAGTCTACAGTAAGAACTCCTTGAAGTTTGCTGTTATTTTCAATCCATTTGTTTTTAAAGGAATATGTATAAAAATCACTTTGCAATTTAAACTTTATAGAATCACCAATTGATTCGATAACTTGAAAAGGAATTCGATTTGCATTTTGTTCTAAACTCGAGAAAAAAACCTTGAAGCTGGCAGAATCTTGTTCAATTTCAAAGTTTATCTTATCCGTAAAATTTCCGTATTCAAATACACCGCTAAAACTTCCTGTCTTGTCTCCATTATTAATCTCCTTGTTTGAGCTACAAGAAAATATTCCAAATGATATGAAGATGATTATTATCCTTTTCATGTGTTAATTTTTAAATGTTCAGTTTCACTTTACTATTGTTTCTAACGGTTGGTACATGTTGCGGAGCGGATTTCGGAGAGCGTTCCTGTCCGCGAGGGCATGAACGGTGATGCGAGAATCCGCCGTTGATTGCCGCACCGACCCCGCATTACATTTGCACTTTGTTATGGCGTCGTAGTTTAATTTTGGTTTAGTTTATTGTTTTATTTTAGTTTATTGTTAACCCCAATTTTTTCCCTAATCCTTCTTCAAATATTTTAAACAATGTTGATATTTGAATGTCAATCTTTCCATTCTCAAGTCGGGAGATATAACTTTTTTTTGTCCCAGTTTTTTTTGCCAGGTCTTCTTGTGTGAGATGAGCTTTTTTCCTTTCTTCTTTTATCATTTCTCCAACAATAAAAGCTTTTGCTTTCATCTCAAATTCATCACGTTTTTCTGTTCCAAGTTTTCCGTATTTGATGTCTAATAATTCATCAAAATTTGTTGCATCTTTTATTGTTTTCATTTTCTTTCTCCTTCTCCTTTTTTATTTTTGAAATAATCCTCTTTAATTTTTAATGCTTTTTCAATTTCTTTCTTTGGTGTTTTCTGACTTTTTTTCTGGAATCCGTTGAATAAAACAACAATCTGTCCAGCGTCAAAACAGCAAAATACCCGATAAATATCAGACCCAACTTTTATTCTTATTTCATAAAGTCCATCCGTACTTTCAATATGTTTCAAAAATTTCTGGGGAATTAAATCCACAGTTTTAATGACTTTAAAAACATATTCTATTTTTTCTTGTACCGATGAATCAAGCGAAATATAGAAATCAATAAAATACTTTTTATAAAATTTTATTTCTCGGGTCATTTTGCAAAGTTAACAAGTTTGTGAACATTTTGACATCTTAAATCAAAATATTATTAAGGATTTTTCTTCTTTTTACTATGCGCCATAACGGTTGGTGTAAGTGGAGTGCGGGATTAAAAGTGATGAACTTTCAATTACGCACGGAGCCAATTCGTTTATTCATAATTTCATTTTTTCCGTCAAATCGTCAAAGACGAATTGGCGGTGTTGCAACGGAGAACTGCGGTTGAATTACCCGCTGAAACCCGCATTATATATAGCTTTTGTTATGGGCTGGGTTTTATTTTCTCCAAATTCAATTTATTATTCATATTCGTCGATACGGTATTTTTGAGTCTGATATTTTTACAAAATAATCTTTATTTGAATCTTTTTCATTTGTTAAATATCCAGCTCTCTTTAAACTCATTATTAATGATTTTTTTGAAATTTCTTTTTCAGATGATGGCCCAATAATTACTTCCTTTAATATGCTTTTAGGAAAACTATGTTCTACATATGGTTTTAATAATCCATTTGATTCATGGAATTTTATTTCTTTTTTAGCCTCTATTTCATCGTAGCTTTTGACTAATCTCCATTCTTGTTCGTATTCAAAAGCAAAATGTTTAAGTAAACAGAAATATGCAGAAATTGATTTTGTATTAGGAAAGCCGTTAAACTTTATACCGCTTTTCGTTTTTTCAAACATTTTATAAATGTCTTTAGCTGCTCGGGATAAAATCTCAGTTAATAATTTTGAATCGTAAGCGCATTTTACCCAAGTGGGAGTGCTTGACTTTAATTGATAATCAAAGTCTTTAAAACTAATCCTTTCAATTCCAATAGCAACTCCTTTTCCACTGTTCCCATAAGTATTCCACATTGGTAAACTATTAGCATTTTCGGAAAAGGAAGTGACAAATGGAACTGTTGAATGACCAAAAAAAGTTGAAAAATTTCTTAAATACTCAGGAGTCAAAACTTTAGCAATATGCTTATTCTCTTTATTCTCAAGAGAGTCTTCATATTTGCATAATTCCTCACTCAAAATTTGAGATGCAAGGATAAATTCAGTTTTGTCATTTAAGTATTCAATATCTGTACCTCTTAAGATAAAACAATTTGAATCTTTCTCTGCAGTCTCAACTCTATTTAAGATTGCTTGAAGAGTACTCATAGAAGTGTAGTGATAGAGAATATTTGTATCACATTTTTCTTCCAAAGTCAACTTAAAATCCTCTAATTGTTCATCAAAAAATGAAGGAACAATTTCTTTCAACAATTCTTTTTGGTCTGATGAAAGATTTTTAGAAAATATTTGAGTTTTTTTCATTAGTTAGATATTGTAGTGCTTTTTTCAACCTTGCCCATAACGGTAAATTGTATGGTGCGTAGGGCATTAGAAAGCATTTCTCTGTCAAACCGCTAAGTAGCCGAAGCGCAGGTTTGACACCTGCAATTTGACAACCCGTCGAAGCTGCGCTTCGGCGGGGTTGAAGAATGCGCAAACGTTTCAAATACAGTAGAACCGCCCTATGCACTATACAAAATGTTAGCATTTCGTTATTCTTCTTTTTGTGATTCTATTTTTTTCGTTCTGTCCTTGTGTTTTTCAACATCCCAAGTTACACCAACATTTTTGACATAATCTTCAATTGGCTCAAGTCCGACTTCAGCACGTCTTTCATTTACTTTTTCGGGGTCAATTATTGGATAAACATAAAATTCGTTGCCATCTGTTTTAATTTGACTTCCATAAATCTGTCTATTCCCTTGTTTCATTTCTATTCTATCTACTAATAGTGCGAAGTCTTTTCCTTTAGCATTCCCCTTTTTGACAGCTTCTCGCATCATCGGTAAATATTTAAGTTGAGTTTCGAGGTCAGAGTGTTGAATGACAAGAAATATTGTTGAGTTTCCTTGTTCTCCGATAACATCTGCTCCTAACCAGCCATATTCATCTAATATTCTCTCAATTTTTAGAAGGTTTAATGAATCTTTTTCATCTATTAATTCAATCAGAGTTATTAATTCCACATTCTCAGATTCAGAACGAGATTTTTTTAACAATTCATCTAATCGTAGACGGCATTCTTGGTCTTCTTGATGAATAGTGTCAAGTTGAGCTATCAATGAAGTATAGAAATTATTTTGGGTCTGTCCGTAAGAAAGATTGACTAATATAAACCCGAAAATTACTAAAGATATTTTTTTCATTTGCTATTCTGTTTGTACACGGCTTATAATGAATGCTAACGTTAAGTATAGGAATAGTAGCCGACTGCGTGGCACTTTCCTGTCAAGTTACACGAAAGTTGAAGCGGGCTACAACCCTTGAATTTACTACTATCTCGGCTATTATTTTTATACATTGTTACAGCACGTATTTAATATTCAATTTTCAAAGTTTTGCCATCAAGGTACACACCTTTTGATTCTGTAATTTTTAGTTTTTGTTCTGCTGAAACTCCTATCGTTTCACCATGTTTTAATATCACATTATTAGCAATTACGTAGTGAGCTAAATCAAACATAATACTGTTCAATTCCTCAAGAGAATGTTCCGAGTCAATAATTTCCATTTCCGACTTTCCAAAATCTGATAAGCCATAAGTGTAAACAGATTGCTTTTCATTTCTTGTTCTCAATCCAAAATAAATCCAATTATAGAGTGGAAGGTCATTTTCGGTCATAATTTCCACGTTTGAATTATAAAATTCCTTTTTTAGAACCAAAGAACGACCACCAATGTAAATACCTATCGATTTGCTATTATTTAAAATTGAAGAAGCAACTTTACTATACAAAATATTTTCTTGAACAGGATTTTTTCCTCCATTCATTAAAGAAAGAATGATATGTCCTTTATGTTTTGGAGCTTCTTCGACTCCATTTTTCCAGAAATAATTATACTCTGCGTTATCTTTAATTTCATCTCCTGGAATAGGCATTGGCATATTCCCAATTGCAATTTTATAATCGTTGATTACAAGAACTGACGTTTCATTATCAGATTCAGTATCGTCAACATATAGTTCCCACTTATTTCTCAATTCGGCTATAACATTTTTAATCTCCATTGAGTTTGGTTCTTCTAAAAGTACCATTCCCAAAATTGCAGAGATAGGAGTTGTCTCAACCTTTCCCCCTTTTCTTAAAAAGCTAAATAATCCCATAAAAATAATTCCGATTAATGCTATTGCAGATGTCTTTTTCATATGTGCTGTAACTAGTATATATGTCTACCAAAATTACCATATGTACGCTTATACGGTGTTGTAGGTCTACCTTTTGTGTTTTATGTTCTGATTGCATTTGAGTTTGTTTTTGAATGTGTATCCAGTTTTGCTCACTAAAAGTAAACATAATTTCTAAAAACAGACTATTGCTCACTGACAATAAGCGTCGGGATGCTCGGTGAAGGTATTGCTCCCGAACAAAAAGCTGTCGGGAACTTCGGTGGATCCATTGTTCGCTGACAAAAGCATGTTGGGACAAAAGTTCAGGTCATTGTTCGTGGACAAAAGCATGTCGGGAAAGTCAGTGGCCCCATTGTCGCGGACAATGAGTTGTCGGGATGCTCGGTGAAGGCATTGCTCCCGGACAAAAAGCTGTCGGGAACTTCGGTGGATCCATTGTTCGCCGACAAAAGCATGTCGGAACAAAAGTTCAGTGCATTGTAGCAAACCAACAAGCTCGCGGGAGATCCGTTCGGCTCATTTCTTCCGACAATTTTTGCTAATATAAAAGATGGGATGTTAAACAACATCTTAAAAGAATTAAAATTGTTTCGATCATTTGTTGTAAATTGAATCATCAACAAAATGTTGACGCACCCAAAAACAAACAAAAATCCTGTTTACGTGTGCACATTATAACCCAAAACAAAATTAAAAAATGATTCCATTACTAATGATCAGAAGCTACAACACGGAAGTTGACGGCACCAGCACCCAAATTATTCAGAGCTACGATGCTACTACCTTAAACACCGATGTGAGTCTGGAGCAGATTATGACAGCACTAAAGGCAGAATCGGCTCTTTTATCGGCGGCAATCGGGCGCATAAAAGAAAAGAGCGAACAAAAAGCCAACGACGAAATTCGCGACGAAAAAATTACAGGTCTTTATTACCTTCTGCTTAGTTTCTCGCATCACCCCGACGAAGAGATCAGAAATGCAGCACTAAGTTTACTCGAAATTTTTGACCATTACGGGCTCGCCATAAAAGACGAAAGTTATACCCGCGAAAGTTCACTGGTTCATTCCATGCTCGACGATTTGGCAAAACCAAAAGCACTTGCCTCTATTGCCCTGGTACCACAGTGTGCCGAATACATTGCTGCCTTGCAACTGGCTCAGGATAATTTCGAGGCCACCCGCTTAAGTTACGAATCGGCACAGGCAGAAG
Source organism: uncultured Draconibacterium sp. (assembly GCF_963675585.1). Classification (NCBI taxonomy): domain Bacteria; kingdom Pseudomonadati; phylum Bacteroidota; class Bacteroidia; order Marinilabiliales; family Prolixibacteraceae; genus Draconibacterium; species uncultured Draconibacterium sp. The sequence goes on along the minus strand of NZ_OY776413.1, from coordinate 173,138 downwards.
AGGGGACACTGGGAAATGCAACGAAAGTAAAAAAAGAAATGGTTACGCTACTTAACGGTCAGCTTGTACCTTATTTAAATGTAATGAGCCAGTTAAACGATACCATGTATGGCGCTTTGGCCCGTACCATTGCCCAGCTTATTGAGGCAAACAACGAAGTAGTAAAAAAACGAAATAACACAGGCGGGGAGCCGGACGCAGGGGATTAACCCTGATTTTTAAGATTACTGTATGTTTGGGGTGTCTGTCGGTTGACGGATGCCCCTTTTTTTATAGTATCTCTGAAACAAAAAAATCCGTTCCCTGCTAAATTGAAATGCACGGGACGGATTTTGGGGAACTCCAATGCTTTAATCCATAACAAACTTCACTCCTAGCGAAAACATATTGGCTTTAAATGCCGAGTTTCGCGAATAGTTGTTGTATTTAAAATCGATACTTTTTAAGCCAAATTTCCAGATGTGTCCACTGGTGAAAATATCGGTGTAACTTATTCCAAAACCATAATTACTGGCATTAAACTTCGATAGATCGTAATCGGAAGTGTAATATTTTTCGCTCGATAAATGTTCGTTGTAGGGCGCAAAGTAGTCGGCTGCCGTTTGATTGTAGTAACGGTATGAGGGGTAAATGGTGAATTTATCTGTAATTTTTATGGGCAGTTCAATGCTGGCTGTGTTTGATGTAATTCCCCAGTCGTCGAAATAATAGCGGTAATAGGTTCGAACAGAAATACGCTCGTTTACAAAATAATTTAAACGCCCGCCAATTGCTATTTTCAGGCGCGAATCGGGTAAGCGTTCAATGGCATCGGCCAAATGAAAATTGTCGATAAATGAATCTTCCACATCGCTAAAATATACCCGGTGAAAAGGGGTTGATAAAAGGCCATTTTGTAAAATTACATCCGTCGAGATCATTCCCTGCATTCGTGCCGACAACACCTGCGAGAAATTTAGACCGGCAGAATAGGAATTCCTTCCTTTGTCAGTGATTTCAGTAAATTGTGGATTGTAATCCGGATTTCCGGTAATTTCGTTTCGTTGAAAAAGTAGATCGTTTAATCCGCTTCCACCCTGTTGAAAAGGCCTTATTTCGCGTGGATATATAAGTTTCCAGCTGTCGATGTAAACATTCCCGTGCAGACTAACTTCGGTGTTTTTTTCGTTAAAAAGCAGGGCATAACTTCCACCAAAACCAAGCGAAACATAATCAAATTCCTGCGAAAAGGAAGCATCTGCCGACCATACCCGGTTTCTATCGTCGGAGCTGTGGCTAAACGTTATAATTCCGTTCGACCACACGTCGTTGCCTGAGGCACCGCTACTGGCCACAAACGGATCGGCAGGATGACTTCCGTCGAATGGATCGATGTTGCTCGACGATGCGGATGTGTATGCCGAAATGTTTCCGTTTATCGTTAGTACATCATCGTCGTTTAACGGAATGGCAATCACCAGCGATGAGGATACGTCTTGTAACTCTTCCGTTCCTTTCCCTCCGGTAACCGCTGCATTTTCACCATCCTGCTGGTAGTAGTTTAAAAGCATATCAATTTCGGTACTTTCAAGCACACGTTTTTTATACGTTCCCGATTCATCTTTTTCCTGGGCATGTATAATGCTAACTGAAAATACAAGTAGTATAATTAATAGAATCTTCATTTCGTTTATTTTAATTACAACCGCAACCGCCTCCGGTTTTTCCTCCGTTAGCACCCGAGGCTGCTTCGCGGTACGATTGAAAAGTAGTTTGAAACTTGTCGATGCTCCGATCGCTCAGCGCCATGTCTTTGTCGTTGATGTTCACTTTTTCGTACTCTTTTAATACCGTGCACGAACTAAATAAAATAAGTCCAAGCCCGGCAAGTAGCAGTAATTTCTTCTTCATCTCATTCTAATTGTTTATTTTATTTGCATTCGATCTATCTCTCGATGAATATTGATTCATTCTGTTTGTATTTCAATGTTGTTTGATTTATGAATGTTCCCTTTGTCGTCGATTAATATGCATTCAATTTTAGGGAGCTGGTTAATGCGGTCGATCCCGGTTTCAATGCCCATCACAAAAATGGAAGTGGCAAGTGCGTCGGCGAGCTCGGCCTGCGGTGCAAAAACAGTGGCACTGATAATTCCCGTGGCAGGGTAGCCCGTTCGCGGATCGATAATGTGTGTGTATCGCGTGCCGTTAAAATTTACATACTTTTCGTAATCCCCCGAAGTTACTACCGCTCCCTCTTTTAAAGGCAATAATGCAAAAGCTTTGTTTTTGTTCATCGGATTGGTAATGGCTACCTTCCAGTATTCTCCATTTGTTTGTTTCCCCCAGGTATTCATGTCGCCCGATGCATTTATTATTCCGGCCTGAACACCTTCGTGGATTAAAAGCGCTTTGGCTTTATCAGCTGCATATCCTTTCCCAATGGCTCCAAATCCAATTTTCATCCCTGTCTTTTTCAGGAAAACACTCGAGTTGGTTTTGTTTACTTCGATGTTTTGATAACCTACTTTTGCCACCGATTCTTTTATTTCTTCTGCTGATGGCATTTCAGTCATACTACCATCAAATTTCCAGATCCGATCCATTGAAGCATAACTGATGTCAAAAGCGCCGTCGGTTAATTTTGAGATTCCAATGGCGCGCTCGATTAAAGTAAATAACTCGTTTGAAACCTGAACCGGCTGAATTCCTGCGTTGGCATTTATTTTTGAGGTTTCGGAAGCAGCATCCCACGATGAGATCAGCTTTTCGATGCGCGAAATTTCGGCAACTGCCATGTCGATATACCGGTTTGCCTCGGTTTCGTTGTTTGCTACAACAGTTATATCGAATCGGCTGCCCATTAATTTTAACGTTTGTTTATAGGGCTGTTGTGCACTGCTCTGTAACCCAAACAGGATTAAAAATAATATGGCTGACAGATATTTGGTCATTTGGAGATAAACGATTCAAGGTGATAGATGTATTCTTTGGGGGTCATTTTTTTATAGCCGGTTTCACCCAATACCTTGCCATTTTTATCGAGTATTGCCACAAAGGGGAAATAACCTTTGGTGTTGTATTTTGCCGCCAGTTCTTTGTTGCGTATGTCTTGTTCATCGTCGAGTTTGTTTGCTTTTTTTCTGGGGAAGTCGGCTTTTTGCATCACGAAATGGTTTTTTGCATAGGCTTTAAATTCATCTGATTGCCAGATTTCTTTTTCCAGTTTCATACAAGGGGCACACCAATCGGAACCTTGAAAAACCAGAATGATGGTTTTGTTTTCGGCTGCAGCGAGTTGTTTCGATTTTTCAAAATCGCTTTGCCAGTCTTGTGCAAACAATGCTCCCGAAACAAATAACAGAATCAGAAAGGCCACCATCTTGTTTGTTTTAAAAGATAAGCTCTTCATTTTATAGAAATTAAATATTGTACGTCTGTTTTAGCTTGTTTTGTTTTTCTGAATAACAAAATAACAGGGGAGAATATGGCTGTTTTTGTTTTTTGTTAAACAAAAGAACAATCTCTGAAATTTGTATGTATAACTTTTGAAAATCAGAAAAGTTCTGAAATTGGGGCTATTTAACAGTTTTTAATGAATTGAATAAACACCAATTGTTTTTATCTGACTATTTTGAGTGAAAATTATAAAAGAATTGGATATGTTCTCCTACCTAAAAATTTACACTTTGTTGCTTGTAGTTGTTTTGTTTTCTGCCTGCACAGGCACATCGAAGAAGACTGAAAAAAGTGAAAACAGAAGTACAACTATTGACAGCAGAAAATTCGAAACAAAATCGGGGAAGTTGTTTGTGGTACACATTGATCATTCGTTTGGTGTAAGTTTAAACGAAGTTCGAATAGAAACAATAAATTTTGCAGCTGCGAATGAAGTATATAAATTGGGTACAATCGATCCTGTAGAACGTATATTTTTAGCTGATATAGACAACAATGGTTTTGAAGAATTGTATTTGGTAACAAGAAGTGGAGGATCGGGATCCTATTCAACTATTTATGGCATTGCTTCGAATAAGGATAAGAGTGCAACGCCCATTTATGTCCCTCCCATTTCTGAAAAACAACAGCAAGCGGGTGAATTGTTTGAAGGATTTTTAGGGCACAATAAATTTTCAATTGAGAATGGCAGGCTGGTCAACGAATTTCCGGTTTATGTGGAAGGAGATACCAATGCAAAAGCTACAGGCGGTTTGCGAAAGATAAAATATAAGCTTGTTACAGGTGAAGCCGGATGGATTTTAAACCCGGGGACTAAAGTTGATCCGTAATTTTCAGGAACATTATACCTCTCATTTTTTACAAATTGAAATCCCAGTTCTTCCGCTTTAAGTCTGTCTTCTTCTTCTATTCGAATCACAATCAAACGTCCGGTAGGACAGGAGCAAGCCAGACAAACCGGTCCATCCCAGTAAGTGTGTGCGTAAACACGATATACCGAAATGCCGTTTTGTTCGAGGTATTCTTCTACAGCATCGCGATAGTCGTTTTCGCCGTTGTAATAATCATCCCATGCGTTCATACAGCCGGTTTCTACAATATCCAGCTCGATCAGGTTTTGCTTGTTGTCGCATGCCCAAAAACTAAGAATTAAAAAAAGAAATAGGATGCCTGCTTGCCTCATTTCAGGAGTATTTGTACTATTGATTCATACGCAGGGAAAAAGGTTGCGTTTTTGTTTTATTCTGCAAAACCTTCTTCGCCGGCTTTAAAAAAACGTGTTGTTGGATAAGCAAAATGGATGTTTTTTTCCACTTTAAATGCGAGCAGTATTTTTTGCCAGATTTCGTTTTCCGATCCACGCCGTTGACGGGGATTACACAAATACCGAATGGTAAGCCGAACGCCATATTCTTTAACCGCAGTATATACAATTGGAGTGAGGTGTTTGTAGTAAATCATATAATTTTTGCTGGCTTCCAGAATCTCCTTTTCTGCTTTTATGGCCACGTGTTCCGAATGTTCGTTGATTATCGTTTCCAGAATTGATTTTGCCTTTTCCCAGTTACTTTCAAAAGTGAGGTTTACTTTAATCTCGTTCCAAATGTATTCAAAACCCGAACTGAAATTGGCTTGTGGTTCCATAAAAACTTTTCCGTTGGGTAAATGAACGATTCTACCGGTACTTTGGTCGGCATCTACCCAATTTCCAATTTCGAGCATGGTAAACTGAAACAAGCGAATATCGATTATGTCGCCGGTGTTTTCGCCAATCTGAATGCGATCGCCAACAACAAAAGGTTTACGTGCAACAATAAAAAACCATCCGGCCAGGTTGGTGAGCGGATCTTTTAAGGCAATTGCCAAACCGGCAGAGAACAAACCCAAAAATGCCCCGAATTGTTCGAATGCAGGAAGCCACACCGCACCAATAAGAACAACTGTAACAAAAGGGACAATAAACGAAAGTGTTCGCTTCCATTGGTAACGGATTTTTACATCTTTTGTCTGTTTCCAAACAACCCTTAAAATGGCAAAACGGATAAGGGAAAGCAGCAGAATTATTAGTAAGGTAAAAAATATCTCTGATTGAGTTTGGTCTGTTAATCCCGTATGGTCAGTAATAAATTCGCTCAAGTTCTTCATGCTTTGCAGAATCCAAATTGGTAGATGAGGAAGTTACAAAATATTTTATTTAGTTCAACCATGCTGTACAACCTGCCTTATTCCCTCTTCGTTTGAAGTGGGTTTAAATCGAAAAGCAGTTTCAAATTTTGTACTGTCGAAGTGGTAATCTCTATCGTATTGGTAGAGCATTTCAACCGACTCTTTCATAATTGGATTAAACAAGCCCAGCAATCTCACTATAAATTTTGAGGCGACCTGAGTTTTTGCTTCAACGCCCAATTCTTTTGCAAAAGCATTAATCCATTGTTCGCCTGTCCACGGCTCTGCGCTTGGCAAATGCCACACCTGTCCATAGGCTGCCGGCGCATTCCCCAATATGGCTGTAGCTTTGGCGGCATCGGGAGTGTAGGTGAAATTATGTTTGAACTGAGTTGAGCAGAGCCAGTTTGCTTTTTTCCCTTTTTTTAATGTTTTAAATACGGTTTCGTTTAAAACGCTGTTGTTTATTCCCGGGCCATAAAAATCAGCAGCACGTGCAATTAACGCTTCCAGATTGCCTGCATTAACATCATCCATTAGCATTTGCGCAATTAGTGCGCGAACTTTTCCTTTTTTACTTGAAGGCTGTATTCTGGTTTCTTCGTTCATTGGATTTAATCCGTTCGGATCGTACATGTAAATATTGTCGAAGAAAACCAGCTTTGTTTTGTGTTTCTTACAGGCTTCAAGCGTATTGTACATTATCTCGGGCCACTCATTTTCCCACACTTCGGTTTTGTAGGGGAGACCAACGGTTAGATAAGCAATCTCTGTATCTTTTATCGCATTCGAAACCAAATGAAAATTGGTTAAATCACATTTTACCAGTTCATCATCGCCATTTACCTGTTGCGGATTACGACCAACCAACCTGATTTTTGAGGTATAATTTTTTAACTCTTTGGCTAATTCAATACCAATCGCTCCTCCGGCACCTAAAATTATTTGTGTTTTCTTCTTCTCCATGGTATGTTATTCAATCGATTTCTGGTTTTTGGAATGAACAAAAAGAATGGTTCCGAGTTCTTCGTAGCCTTTAAATAGCTCTTCTTTTTCATGCTTTAACATTTCTTCGCGCAGGCCAATCAATGTTAGTCCTGCATTCAGCGATTTATTAGCAATGATCGATTTGCTCGACAAACCTTCTTTTTTTAGTATGATTTTTATGTTCTTTTCGGTTATTGGTAACCTGCCCGATAGAACAAGATTTTTCATTTCAACTTTTGTTGGTTCCACTTCTTCTTCGCGGCAAATTACATAAATTTCAATGTGTGTTTTTTTCAGATCGGGATGCCCCAGAATAATAAAACTAAGCAGAATCATTAAGTTGGCATTCTCTGTGTCGAATGAATTGATCCAGATGTGAATGCCATTTCGCATGTCCATTCGTTTTGCCGAATTTCCCAGTATACAAATGTCAAAATTCCCGCTGTTCACCAAGGCAAAATTTTCGATCACTTTAGTAAGATTCTGAGGATTCTCCTTGTTGTATTCAAAGATGATCATGTTATTTTCCATTCCTGCAACTCCCGGAATTTGAATGGCTTGTGCAATGGCAGAAGTGTACGATGGCGAAATTAGGGTATCGAGATATACATAGTTTTCTGTTTCGTTTACTTCTTCAATTAGCTGAGAGAGTTTTTTAGTTGCCAGTTCAACCGCGTGTTTCGAATAATAATCTTCAATTAAATACAAATAGGTTCCAAAGCCGTATTTGTAGCTAATCCAGTTTAACAGTTGGAAAGTTTTATTGGTACTAACCGGTTCGTTTGAAATGCAAATGGCACTTGGTCGCCACTCGTTGTGCGTAAGTGTTTTCCGTTTCTTTTGCAGTGCAACCTGCAGGTTTCGGTTAAGTTGAAAAAGTGAATTGGCAAAAATGGAGGCAAAACCTTTTCTGTTTTTGTGGTAACGATTAATGTATAAATAGATTAAGGTCATTACAACAATGGCAAGCAATGCGTATGGAGTATTTATTTTAAACATTACCCAAATGGATACTAAAAAACCAACCAGCGAAATGTACCAACGCGAGCGGAATGTAGGACGATACGATGGCGATGCTCCAAAATGATTCAGAAAGGAAATTAGACACAAAGCTCCATATGTAACCATAAAGAACATGGATATGATAGACGCAACCGCATTCACATCACCCAAAGCCACAAAAACAAGTGCTATTACAGATGTTACAATTGAAGCGTTTTGGGGTTCATTGTCTGCAGGATTTGAACTTGCCAGCCACCGGTTTATCTTTTTCGAAGGAAAAGCTTTGTCCAGAGCCAGTGCCTGTAAAGTGCGGGGAGCCACCATAACCGATCCTAAAGCCGATGAAATGGTTGAAGCGGCTAGTCCAAGCGGAATAACAATGGCGCCTCCCAGTGCAATTTTACCCATTATTAACTGGTGTTGAAGCATATCTTCAACCGGAGCAGATGTGGCCAGTTTGTAAACAATTAGGAAATATATGATCATTCCTGAAAACGTCGCCATAATTGTTCCCAAAGGGATGGAACGCGAGGGCTTTTTTAGGTCGCCCGATAATCCTACTCCGGCAGTCATCCCTGTAAATGCCGGAAAAATGATGGCAAATACGATAAAAAATTCTTTAGGATTCCGAAGGCTTGCTTTTGTAAGAGAGAACGAGTTGGTTTGAGCGAATTCTGTATTTCCCAAAAAGAACATAATCAGAGATACCAATAATATGGCTGCAACCACATAAAGTGCTTTAACTCCCAGGTTTGCTCCTTTTTTTATGATCAAAGCAGCCAGTCCGATCATCACCGGTAAACTAATGGCCTGTCTGGGCAGGATAAATCCGTACTGATCAAATAAGTAATTAAAAAAGAATTCAAAGGCTTCGGTAAAGGCGATTACATAGAATGCAACACTAATGGCTTGCGAGAAAAAAAGTGCAAGTCCGATTGTAGCTCCAATGTTTAATCCGAAAGAACGGGAGATAATAAAGTATTCACCTCCTCCTTCAACTCGTTTGTTGGTTGCTATTTCCGATATTGCAAGCGCTGTTGGTATGGTAACTAAATGTCCTAAGAGGATAATTAATATAACACCCCAGAAACCTAAAGTTCCTACTGCGAATCCAAAACGCAAAAAAAGTATAGCACCTAAAATGGTAGATATGGCAGTTAAGAAAACGGGGGCCGTTCCGAATTTTTTAATTTGATTCAATGATAGTGAATTTAAAGTTGATGAAATTTAAGTATTGCAGAAGAAAAAAGCAAGTATTATTCGTGTTATGATTTATTCATATCAAATGGCAAAAGTAGTATTAATTAGATGATTTTCCCTTGGTGGTCAAAATGAGATATTGTCCTAAATAGGACCGTGAAAGAATATGTGTCCCCGATTGGGACTTGGCATATTTGGCATGTGTTTTTTAATGTTCAGAAAATCAGTTTTTTGTGGTTGTTGGCATGGCTGTTGTTATTAAAATTGTACGCTTTTTACAGAAATATAAACACAACAAGGACGCAATAAATGAAAAAAGAAAATCTAATTAAAAGTTTTTATAATCGATAAAACCGCGATTATAATAAGACAATGGTTAAATGAGGTCATACAAACCTGAATCTCATTTTAGTAATCATAATCTTATTGAAAACCAAAACATGATTTTCTTAACGTATTGTATCGTTTCTTGATAAAAGAAAGAATTAACCTAAAAATGCAAAAAATGAAAACATATAAAAGAATTTTAACCGGTTTGGGGATCGTAGTGGTTTTACTAATGAGCTTTTCATCAAATGCTCAGCAAGATCCGATGTATACACAATACATGTTTAACCAACAAACCATTAACCCGGCTTATACCGGATCGTGGGAATCGCTGGGTTTTATGGTGTTGGGTAGAAATCAGTGGACAGGAATAAACGATGCCCCTGAAACCTACACATTTACCGTGCAGGCTCCATTAAAAAACGAACGCGTTGCTTTGGGTTTAAATGTTATAAACGACAAAGTGGGATACGAAAAACGCTTTTATGTGTTTGCCGACTATTCGTACCTGGTGCCATTGAGCGAAAAAACGAATTTACGTTTTGGACTAAAAGGTGGATTTACCAATTATTCGCACAATTTACAGGCGCATAATATTATCGATCCAAACGATCCATCTTTTGTTGGCGAAATAAACTCGGCGTTTAAACCCAACTTTGGGGTAGGTGCATTCTTGCACGGAAAGCGTGCTTATGTTGGTTTTTCTATCCCAAAAGTGGTAAACAGCAAATACGAAAACGATTACGAGAACTTCTCTGTAGAAGGTGAATTACGACACTATTTTCTAACAGCAGGTGCCGTATTCGACTTAGGCGAGAACATTAAGTTTAAGCCAACAGCACTTACCAAAGCGTCGTTCACCAGTGAAACCGGTACTCCACTACAACTCGATTTAACAGGAAACTTCCTGATTAAAGAAAAGCTTTGGCTTGGAGCCATGTGGCGTTCAGGTGATTCGTATGGATTTATTGCACAGTTCTTATTCGCTGAGAAATTGAGAATTGGTTATGCCATTGATTTTTCAACCTCAAACCTGAAAAATTACAACAACGGCACACACGAAGTAATGGTTTCGTACGAATTAAAATTCAAGAAAGAAAAAGTAGTATCGCCAAGATACTTCTAAAAAAATATTGTTGTGTTTGTTGAAAGAGTATTCCGATTGCGTGGGGTGCTCTTTTTTTTTGCTCCAATTCTTAAGCGCTGATTGCTGAAATTAATAGTTTGCGACAACAGCATAACCTTTATCAACCAGCTCCTGATTTAGCGAAACCGGACTATCGGCCAGCCATACAGTGGCAATGTATCTTCCATATTTCCCGGTATCTTTCTCTGTATCAATGAGGGCTTCGTAATTGTTGGCTTCAATTCGTTGTATTACGAACTCTTTTGCCAGACTTCCCTTTCTGTATTCCTCCGAATCTTTTTTTACATTATAGGTTTCGGGGGTATTAATTCCCTGCAGTCTGATTCGCTGATGAGTACTAATTTTAAAACCTAGATCCACAATAATGTCCATTGTATCACCATCAACTATACGATCAATTTTTGCTTTGTATTTATACATCTTCTAATTTTTTAATCATTCAAGTTAAGCCAAAATACTGAAAGTTTCAGAATTGCTTAGTACAATATTTTTGGTAAAATCGGAGCCGGAAAAAGCGAACCCAGAATTATTTTTCACATGGTTAACAATATGTTACATACGAAAAATTAGTATGTAGTGTCGAATCCATATTGAAAATTCGACTCAGTTTATTTTTATTCATGTTAAATAAGCTCAGGATTTTTTACCCATTTATTCAGTTTTTATAACCTTGATATTCATCTGTTTGAATGATGATGGGGTCGTTGTGGTTTAATACCTTTGGCTTAATCTTTCACACAGTTCTGTATATAGGATACATATTGTTGAAAGAATTTATTCCGAATAGAAGTACTAAAGTTGCCTTTTAAATTAATCTTTTTCTAAAACGTAGTATGAGCGATTTAAGATCTGAACAAAAAATTTTGGCTATTGACGATAATCCTAAACTTTTATATTTTCTTGAAAAACTGATAAAAACTTATTTTCCGGAAGCGGAATATTTAAGAGCTGAATCGGGACTGAAGGGAATGGAGCTGGCAATCGATAATTTACCGAATGTGATCTTACTTGATATTTTGATGCCACAACCCGATGGATTCGAAATTTGCGAAAAATTGAAAGCAAATGAGATTACTCAGGATATTCCGGTTATATTTTTAAGTGGTTTGGAAAATAACCAGGAAAACAGGCTTAAAGCTATTGAAGCCGGAGCCGATGCATTTTTGGCCAAGCCGGTTAACAACCTGGAACTGATGCTTCAAATTCGTACCATGTTGAAAATCAACAGCGCCAATCTTAAAAAACGCAACGAAAAAAAGTACCTGGCAGAACAAGTTGATCTTCATTCTAAAAAACTAAAAGATGAACTTGCAAAGCGAAAGGAAGCAGAAAAAGCGTTAAAAGAAAGCGAACAGAGATATCGGTTTTTAATCGAGAATCAAAACGATTTGGTGGTTCAGTTTAATCTCAACAACGAATTAACATTTGTCAGCCCCAATTATTGTAAAAGTTTTGGAGTAGACGAAAACGAATTTCTTGGAAAAACTTTTTTTAGCATTATTCACAAGGACGATGTGGAACATGTAAAAGAATCAATAAAATCGTTGGAGAATCCCCCACATAAATCATATCACGAAGAACGTGCAAAAACGGTTATTGGCTGGCGTTGGTTTGGTTGGTCGTTAAAAGCAAATGTAGATGATAATCAGCAGATTATTGATACTGTGGCAGTTGGTCGCGATATTACCAAACGTAAAGAAACCGAACAGCAATTAAAAAGACAGGAAGAGGAACTTCGGGATTTGAATGCTACCAAAGACAAATTTTTCTCCATTATCGGCCATGATTTAAAAGGCCCGTTTAATGGAATAATGGGTTTAAGCCAGATGATTTACGAGCTCTGCGAAAATGAACAGTATGACAACCTGCAGAATATGACTGCACTGTTAAAAAAGGCAGCCACACAAAGTTACGAACTCTTAAATAATTTGCTGGAGTGGTCGCGAATGCAATCCGGGCGCAAAAAAATAGAATTGCAGTCACTTAATTTGTGTACGGCCATTTCTGATACCATTAACCTGGTTTCAATTAGTGCACATCACAAAGACATAAGAATAAAGGCAGATTGCGATCTTAATATTCAAATAAACGCTGATCCGGATGTTTTAAATACCATCATTCGAAATTTATTGAACAACGCAGTAAAGTATTCGCATAATGGCGGAGAAATAACGATATCGGCCCTGCAACGCGATAATGATGTTGTTGTATCGGTGAAAGATGAAGGAGTTGGAATAGCTCCTGAGTTGCAAAACAAACTGTTTAAAATTGGAGAAGTTGTTGTAAAGCCCGGTACGAACAAAGAAAAAGGTACCGGATGGGGCCTGATTTTGTGCAAGGAATTTATTGAATTGCACGGCGGAAAAATTTGGTTCGATAGCGAACCTGGGAAAGGCACTACCTTTTATTTTAATATTCCAATCAACAAGTAAAAGTCTGTTCCTTCTGCATTATAGAAATTCTTTTATTAAATTTAAGAACCTTAAAGTGCTCAGGAATAGTTTCCTGTCTGCAAAATCTAAACTTTTAAGTTCTTAAAATGCCAACATCGTTTAAAAACACGAATGACAAAGTCAAACAATTTTCATTGTTACTTGCCCCGTTAATCAGTTTGCTGATTATACTTTTTGCCGATCTCGATCCGGAGAACAAAAAAGTGACTTACACCTTTGCCATCGCGTTTTTAATGGCCGTGTGGTGGATTACTGAAGCCATTCCTTTGGCGGTTACTGCTTTGCTTCCGGTGGCTTTGTTTCCTTTGTTTGGAGTAGTTGATGGCAAAACAATCTCAAGCATGTATTTTAACCACCTGATATTTCTGTTTATCGGTGGCTTTTTAATGGCTTTTGCAATGGAACGCTGGAATTTACACCGACGAATAGCACTTCGTATTTTGTTAATTTTTGGTATAAGTCCAGGTAAAATCTTATTTGGTTTTATGCTGGCTACCTCTTTTCTTTCCATGTGGATGTCGAACACAGCAACAGCAATGATGATGGTGCCCATTGCTCTTTCGATAATTATGAAGCTGGAGGAAAATCTGGGTAAAAAAGGTATGGGACGTTATTCAATTGGTTTATTGTTGGGAATTGCTTATTCGGCTTCAATTGGTGGTATTGCAACTTTGGTAGGTACTCCACCCAACCTTTCGTTTGCGCGAATTGTAAGTATCATCTTTCCTAAAATGCCGGAGATTTCGTTTGCCGACTGGTTTATTTTTGCCATTCCTGTTACCGTATTATTGTTTGTAACAGTATGGGTTTTACTTTACCTGATGTACAAACCTAAAAAGAGCTGGAAAGCTATTCAGTTGAATGAGTTTGAAATGGAATACAAAGCTTTGGGGAAGGCTAAACCGGAAGAAAAAATTGTATTGACCTTATTTATTATTCTTGCCTTTTTATGGATTTTCAGGTCGGGATTTACCATTCAGTCGTTTGTTGTTCCGGGCTGGGCAAATCTGTTTCATAACCCTTCGTTTATTAACGATGGAACGGTCGCTATTTTTATCGCAATCTTACTTTTTATAATTCCATCGAAAAGCGAAAAAGGAGAACGTTTAATGAATTGGGAAACTGCACGCAAAATCCCCTGGAATATTGTATTGCTTTTTGGAGGTGGTTTTGCTCTGGCGCAAGGTTTTGTCGATTCAGGGCTTTCGGTTTGGTTTGGCGAGCAACTGGCGGGATTTGCCAATGTTGAACCAATTGCAATCACCTTTGCCAATGTTTCAATGATGTCGTTTTTAACGGAATTAACTTCGAACACCGCCACAACAGAAATGATATTGCCGATTTTGGCGGGACTTTCAACCACCATCGAAATAAACCCATTGTTGCTGATGATACCGGCGACTTTGGCTGCTTCGCTTGCATTTATGCTTCCGGTGGCTACACCGCCCAATGCCATTGTGTTTGGTACAAATCGCATCCAGGTAAAAGACATGGTAAAAACCGGAATCCTTTTAAATATTGCAGGAATAATTGTAGCTACACTTGTAATGTATTTTTGGGGAACGTTGGTTTTCGGAATAGATGTGTCTGTTTTTCCGGATTGGGCAGTTGTTGTTCCTTAGTAAGTAACTTTTCCAAATCCCAGCAGTTTCGGGCCAAAATCAAACTGCAATGAGGCCAGTCCCAGTGGAGTCATGCCAACAACAAATGGTTCGTTTCGGTATTCAAAATAAAGCATTGCATAACCGTGTTCGTAAAAAACAACATCGCCAACCTGAGGAATTTGCGTTGATGGAAGCAGCTCACGGAGTTTGTAGCGTTCATTTGCATCAATCCGGGTTTTTGAGTGACGGTTAATTACAAAACTGGCAAAACTTGGTGAGTCGAATCCAAGCTCGGGAGAATTGCCTCCCAAATACCATTTTACTTTGTTGGCTTGTATCATTCCTCTCATTTCCGATAACATTTCTGTTTGTTTCGGATAACGCGAGTATAGTTGTTTATCAATGGCATAATTAAATTCGTAACGTTTGTTTTTGTAGTTCACTGCCAGCTCCATTAAATTGGCCAAACTGTCCGATTTTAGTTGAATTTCTTTGCTTAACTTTTCATTCGAGGCATTTAATTCTGCTTTTTCGATGCGCAAAATCTTGACTTCTTTATTGGCGTTGTTAACAGTAATGTACGATACCATAATCAACACAACCGTTATTACTAAAGGAATTGAAGTATAGTAGTACATTCTGCGTTTCGATTTTTTTTCTTCGTTCAGAATCTTTTCCAGAATTTTTTCGTTTTGATTTTCCATGATTAGCCAACTACGTTTTTTTCAATAAATTTCCAGATCAGTTCTTCCAGTTTTTTCTTATCTGCTCCACTCGAATGTTTGTATTGTTCCGACAGTTCGCTGATTAAACGTATCCGGTTTTTACGGTCAACAATTTCTTTAATCGGGAAGGCACAAACCGATGAAACAAGCGTGCCCGAAACGCTCATAACACTTTTCATTTGTTCGGTAAACGCAAGAACATTAAAAACATTTAAAAGTATTAGTAAAAGACCCAGCAAAATGATAAGCACAGCAAATCCAACTCTAAACCGGATGGATGATTTATATGTGAGGATTATTTTGTCTATGTAAATGTCGAGGTCCATAACGATAAAATGCGAAACACAAGTTACAGCTAAATTCAATTCGAGTCAAGTGGAGTAGGGAGCTAAGATAAACTGCTGAACTTCTTTTATCGTATGATTTTATCTAGTTTATTATGATTAACTTTATCTCAAATAAAACCAAGATGAAACTTAAGCTAATTGTACTTTTTGGGATGGTGTATTTTTTTAGCGCCTGTAGTACAAAACCAAATAAAAACTCTGGCTCCGAAACGAGTTCTGAAAACGACGGGATTGAGATTGTTTACCGTCCCTATAAAAATACCACCGACTTAATTGAATACGAAATACCTGTTGTGAAGGGAACAAGTATCAAACATGGAATTCAGAAAAGATACAACCGCAACGGAAGTTTGTATTCGACCATACCTTATTTGCGGGGAATGCGCGAAGACACGGCTTATACCTACTACATGGCTGCCGAAGGAGTGGAACCCAAAGTGTGGAAGGAACAAGTTTATGAAAACGATGAACTCAACGGAATTTGCAGGCGATTCCACGAGAACGGTGTGCTTCAGGCGGAATACGAATACAAAAAAGGACTGCCTGCCATTGGTTTAAAAGAATATTCAACTTCGGGCAAAGAATTGGAGCAACCAACATTAATTGTAACTACCAATAAAGTGCACAGCGGATTTTATGTGTCGGCAAAATTGTCGAAATCAATGTCGAATGTAGATTTTTATCTGGGTGATTTAGTGGAAGGGAAATACCTGCCGGAAGGATTAAAAGGCTTGCAAATAAAAAACGGATTGGGCGAAGTAATTGTTGAAAACGGGACAACCAAGGTAACCATTAGTGCTATTTATTCAACGCGTTACAGAAATAGAGGGATTTTGACAAAAACCATTCATTTAGAGTAATTTTTTTGATAGTTCACCCGGTTTTAACAGCCAATGGTATTATTTGTTAAATAATTCAGTGAGGTTTGGCTCAGGGGGTTATATATTCGCTTACTCTAAGGATTTTCTTTCTAAAAAAGGGTGATTTACTCTTCTTTATATTTTATGTAAATAATAATTTTATACTGTCGAATTATATGAAATTTAGTATTTTCGATCATTGAAAAAAAATGGAAATATTAATTAATCATTCTTAAATGAAACGTATATTAGTGGCAGAAGATAATAAGCTAATTCTGGAGACTATTTACCGTACCTTACAAAGAGAAAATTATGAGGTTTTTAAGGTGGTCGATGGGAAAGAGTGTTTGGATTTTCTTGAAGAAAATGAAGTTGATTTGATTATTACCGATTTGTATATGCCGGTTGTAAACGGGCACGATGTTATTTCGATTTTACGTAACGATCGAAATAATAAAACTCCAATACTGGTGCTTTCAGCTGCTGGTGCCGAAGACAATGTTTTGAAAGCTTTCGAATTAGGTGCCGACGATTTTATGGTTAAACCATTTAGTTTAACAGAGCTTAATATCAGGATTCAGAAACTATTAAGATAAAGAGTATTAATTGATTTAATAAAGAGAATAGGAAATGAGATGGATCAAATTTACAAACCCAAATTTGATTGTATTTTATCTATTCGCTGCCGGCGTTTTTTCGCTTGTAATACCTGCTAAACAGGTAAGTGCAACTATTTATGTGGAGAGTAAAGAAGGAATTACCGGATCAGATCCCGGTAAAAATAGTTCCTTATTGGCCGATAACACACGATCAAAAACAAATAATACTGTTTCCCTGAATAAACAAACTACCCCTGTTGGTATAGGTACCACCTATGAGGCTCAAAGTGATCCGGATTCAGTAGTATCCAATTTAAATGAAAAACGGTCAGAGTTGGGTGGCGTATCGGAAGAGGAAATACAAGCACCCGTAAATGACAAACAATATGATCAGGACAAAGTACGTGATTATAAAAAAAGAAATTACCTGTTTTATAAGATTTTTGGTGAGGAAAGACTACTTGATTTAAAGAATGAAATGTTGAACTACGGAAGAAATCATTTTGCCGGTTTAACCCGATTTTTTTACAGCAGTTTGATCGATCAGCTCTTTAGCTATCCCGTTATAATTGTTTTCACTTTTTTAATTTTCTTTTTTATTGCTCACATTTTGTTTGTTTTAATGGTGTTAAATTATTCATCCCAATTAAAAAACAACAACGAAAGATATATTCGAATTTACAGAGACTATTACGAGAGAATAACCCTCTCTTACCTGTTTGACGAAATGGACTGGAATACTTATGTTTCCAGATTGAAAAAATTTAAGAAACATAAAAACCGAAAGATTTTAATTTCTATTCTTTTAAATCTTCACGACAATTTGAAAGGGGGATTTGATGCACCGATTTCGCAAATTTATGCCAAACTACAACTTGAAAAAGATTCTTATAAGTCGATTCACTCTTTTTTATATCATCACAAAGTGAGTGGTTTGCATGAACTAACTAATTTATATCCATCGGGAGCCATCGAAGTTCTTCCTGCATTAATGAATCATTCGAATGAAAGTGTTCGTTCGGAAGCACAAAAGGCTTACATTTTATTACATCCTGAGAAACCATTTGATTTTCTTCGAACTCTTGACAAATCATTTTCACGTTGGACACAGTTGTCAGCCTTTAATTTACTTCGTTTGCCTCATTTGAATGTGCCCTCTTTTTCACGCTACATCCGATCAAAACATCACGATGTGAGGATATTTTGTATGCAAATGATTGTTTATTTTCAGCAACTTGAAAATATTTCACTCATTTTTTATGTGTTGGAAAGCCGACATGAACTAATTCGTTTTTTGGCTTACGAGGCTATTAACGATTTGCGTTTGTTCGAAGGAAGGTCGGTTATTAAAAATGAATTTCGTTACGAAACGGAAAGGAATAAGAAAGAAATAGTAAAAGCACTCTGTAACATTGGTACAGATGAAGACATCGATTTTTTAGAGATTATTTTTAAATCAGAATCCATTGCCTTACAAATTGAAGCTTGTCGTACTTTGTATTATATGAGTCCCGAGTCGAGAAACCGTTTGCTTGCCATGAGAAAAGAAGCTAAGCCTGATTTAGATTTGTTTGTCGCACATATTACAGATTCAAGAAACTAAGAAAGATGCATTTTGAGAAACTAAGATATATTATTGAATCCTTCTTCGTAATTTATACGATATGCCTGTTTGCTGTTTATTTGATATTGGCCATTGTTTCTGCCTTCGAACTTTTTAAAAATTACCAGGAAAAGAAAATAACCAACTACGATGCAATAATCTCTACTCCTTTTGCTCCTTTAATAACGGTAATTGCACCGGCTTACAACGAATCTGTTACAATTGTTGAAAATATAAAGGCACTACACGGGCTATATTACCCCAATTACGAAATTGTTATTATTAATGATGGAAGTAATGATAATACACTCGAAAAAACAATAGATGCCTTTGATTTGGAGAAGGTACCGTATGTTTACGATTACAAAATTCCGTGTGCCGAAATAAGAGGTGTATATAAGTCGTGCAAAAAAGCATATGGTAATCTTACAGTAATCGATAAATTTAACGGAGGGAAAGCCGATGCATTAAATTCAGGAGTAAATTTGGCCAAAGGCGATTATTTTATTTCAATTGATGTTGATTCCATTATAGATCCTTATGCACTCCAGAAACTGGTAAAACCCTTTTTCGAAGAAACCGACAAGAAAGTTATTGCCACCGGCGGAGTAATTCAAATTGCCAATTCATGTAAAATCAAGGATGGGCAGGTAGTTGAAATAAATGTTCCCGATGAGTTTTTACCGCGTTGTCAGGTGTTGGAGTACAACCGGGCCTTTTTAATGGGACGCATGGCCTGGAGCCGAATGGATGGACTATTACTGATTTCAGGAGCACTGGGATTATTCGATATCGAGGTAGTGGTAGGTTGTGGCGGTTATTATACAAAAACCGTTGGCGAAGACATGGAGCTGGTTGTACGTATGCGCGAATACATGGTAAATAAAAAAGTGGATTACAAAGTAGTTTATATCTCCGATCCACTTTGCATAACTGAAGCTCCTTCTACTTTAAAGGTTTTAGGAAGCCAGCGTAACCGATGGGCCAGAGGAACTATCGACACAATTTTGCTCCATAAAAACATATTTTTCAATCCAAAATACGGTTTTATGGGGATGATCTCGCATCCATACTGGGTTTTATTTGAGTGGTTTGCCCCATTAATAGAAACCTTTGGACTTATTTATTTTTTAGTGTTGGCCATACTTGGAGAAATTTACTGGCCTTTCTTTTTTGTAATGCTGCTTTTTGTCTATTCTTTTGCTATAACTCTTTCAACCTATTCAATTTTATACGATCATTTGGTAAATCACCGTTACAAGAAAAAAAGTATGATTATAAAGTTAATCGTTACTTCGTGGCTGGAGCCATTCTTGTATCACCCGTTTACAGTTTACTGGGCCTTACGCGGAAATTTCGATTACTTCATTCGTAGAAAAAAGGGATGGGGACAGATGACCCGGACAGGTTTTTCTAAACCAGATGAAGAAACCGTAAAATGATAAAACGAATTAGGTGTACAAATGCTTGTGATTTTGAGAATAATAAGAGGAACTGGAGTTCAATAATTTAACTATTAAATTGGATTGACTATGCTGCTAAAATTTAAAATACAATTATGGGTTACATTGTTTTTCGTATTAACGATGGCTTTTGCGGGAAGTACCAGGGCACAAACATTCGAAGAGGCGCGGCAATATGCATTTAACGGACAGCGTGAAAAAGCACGTGAAATTTGCAGAGCTATTCTTGCAGAAGGATTTAATTCGGATGTTGCACTTTTGCTGGGACGTACTTATTCTTGGGATGGAGAATACGATTCTGCTCGGGTTGTATTTAATAAGGTGATGATTGAAAAGCCCGAAAACATGGAAGTCCTTAGTGCTTTTGCTGACGTGGAATACTGGTCGGAAAATTATGATAAAGCTGTTGAATACTGCGATATGGCATTGCAGAAAGACTCAACCGATGAGGACTTTGTATTAAAAAAAGCACGGATTTTGTACAGCAGCGAGGATTATGAGAAAGCGGTGAAAACACTTGAAGACCATTTGAAAATTCATCCCGGTAATGGAGAAGTGATTAAAAAAATTAAAGAATACCGTCTGGATTTATTAAAAAACCAGATAAAGTTAGCCTACACTATCGATTGGTTTGATGGCGGTTTTAACCGCGATCCCTGGCAAATTACGTCACTCTCGTACGGAAGAAAGACAAAAATAGGAAGTGTAATTGCACGAGTGAATTACTCCGACCGATTTGGATCCAATGGTTTTCAATACGAATTTGATGCTTATCCAAAAATATTGGAAGACAGTTATCTGTATGTAAATTACGGTTTTTCGCAGTCGTTTTTATTTCCTAAAAACAGGTTTGGTTTCGAATGGTATCAAAATTTCCCAAAAGCTTTTGAAGGATCGCTGGGCTTGCGATTGTTGTTTTTCGATTCCACTCCGGTTGATATTTATACCGCAACCCTTGGAAAATATGTTGGAAATTACTGGTTGTCGCTTCGTGCATTTGTAACTCCCGATAAAACAGATGGAACCTCGGTATCCGGATTAATGCAGGTTCGACGCTATTTTTCAGATCCTGAAGATTATTTGGGCCTGCGGGTTGGATATGGTGTTTCTCCCGACGATAATTCGTATCAAAGATTATCCTTGAAAAAACGATCAATACGATTGGAGTTTAACCACATTTTTAATCATTTGTGGGTTTTTAATACCGGAGGAGTAGTTGGACAGGAAATGAATGAACCGGGGAAATATCTGGGCTACTATACTTTTGATGTTAGCATTGCACGTTTATTTTAAAACGATATGGGTAACTTTAAAAATTCAAAATATTTTATTGTCAGATCGTTACGACGCTTTTTAAGTCTGAGTATTGTTCTGGGGCTTATTCTTTTATCGATTCGTGTGTACGAAATAATTTATATCGCGAATATTTCAAATTATCCGGTTGGTAGTTTTTTAAATATTGTTTTGGGACTGAAATTTGATTTATTGCTGATTTTGCGTATCTCAGCCATCTTACTGGTTCCATTTCTGCTACTGTCTTTTTTCAGTCAGAAAATTGCAAAGGTCTTTTTTGTGTCCATCAGTCTTTTTCTTGTTTTGGGCTATGTTTTGCTGCTTCAGTATTTTTCAACCGCACTTATTCCGCTTGGAGCCGATTTATTTGGATATTCAATTCAGGAAATCAAGTTTACAATCGAAACTTCCGGAGAATTTCGAATTTTTCCGGTACTAATAGGAATTGCCTATGTCGTTTATGTTTTAAGAGTATTTAAAAAGCATGTTTATTTTAAGTTGAAACCGCTAACAATGGCTCTTTTGGTGCTTGGTATGTTTGTATCGTTTTTGCCACTTCGGTTTTTGCAGGTTAATCCTTCGCATTACGAGAACGAATTCAGCATGTTCGTAGCCGAAAATAAGCTGGGATTTTTTAGCGAAAGTGTAGTCAATTCGCTGTTGAAAAAGGAAGTCAGCAATGATCAGCCTTTTACATTTAAAGAACATGTTGTAACAGCAGAGGGGAATCCTTTTGTCTATTTAGATTCTGAGTATCCGTTTTTACACAAGGAAACCACCCCGGATATTTTAAGCAATTATTTTGATTTGGGTGAAACACCTCCCAATATTGTATTTCTGTTGACAGAAAGTTTAGGACGTGCCTACAGTGGAGAAAATGCTTACCTGGGCAGTTATACTCCTTTCCTCGATTCGATTGCGCAACACAGTCTGTATTGGGAAAATTGTTTAAGTACTTCGGGGCGTACTTTCCAGGTATTGCCTTCAATCCTGGCTTCCTTGCCTTTTGGAAAGCACGGTTTTAACGAAATGGGTGAAGCAATGCCCGATCATTTGAGTATAATAAGTATTCTAAAAAGGGAGGCCGGCTACAAAAGTTCTTTTATTTATGGCAGCGAAGCTGAATTTGACAATATGGATGTTTTTTTGGAGCGTCAGGGAATAGACCAGATTATCGATACAAGGTCATTTGACGATACTTATACGAAGCTTCCCGGCAACGAAAGTGGTTTTACCTGGGGGTATGGCGATAAAGATATTTTCCGCCGATACATTCAAAAGCTTAGTGCAGAAGTGGATTCTGCTAGTGCCAATTTGGATGTGTTGTTAACACTTGCCATGCATCCTCCTTTTAATGTTCCCAATCAGGAGTACTACAACAATAAATTTGAAAAATATTTGGAGGAATTAAAGATTACTGATAAACAAAAAGAATACAACCGAAGCTATGTCAAACAGTTTGCTTCTATTCTTTATTTTGATGAATCGTTGCGTTATTTCTTCAACGAGATTAAAAAATTACCCTCTTTTAAGAATACGATTTTTATAATAACGGGCGATCACCGAATGCCTGAAATACCCATCAGCACACAAATCGATCGTTTTCATGTGCCTTTAATTGTTTATTCGCCGATGCTTAAAAAGGTGGAGAAATTTTCTTCAGTAGTTACGCATTTTGATATTACTCCGTCGTTGCTGGCTATGTTAGATGGCAAAGGTTATATTTCACGTCCACAGGCAGCTTCCTGGCTTGGGCACGGACTTGATAACTCTGTGGAGTATCGATGTTTGAACTCTTACGCTTTAATGCGTAATAAAAACGAATTGCTCGATCTGGTTGAAGGAGAGAACTTTCTGGCTAACAATTCGGTTTACGATCTGTATCCAAATCTGTACATCGAACCCATTCGTAATTCCGACCTACAATCGGAGTTGAAAGCTGAACTCAACAACTTTATTCGAAAAAATAATTTTGCTTGCGAAAACAACCGCTTAATTCCTGATTCTCTTAAACTTTGGATGAAACAGCCATTCTAACAATATTTTCACTTTTATGAATAAAAATTAAGGTTCAATTTTCGTTATTCCAATGGTATTAACACTGTGATTTAGGTCACTCACTAAAGAAACTGAGGAAGTGAATATTCACGATACATCAGAATCGTTAATTATTCAAAATCTCCAGAATATTTTTTGCAATAAAAACATTGCTGGCATACAAAGCACCCTTGTGATTCATAAATGTCGAGTCGGGTCGGTTTAAATCAAGCGGCGAACCATCAAAACTTTTCCCATAAGCATTGGCCTCGTTTATTATGCATGAAGTAGCTGCAAAATCCCATAAACTTCCTCCTCCCGATGTAGGTTTTGGAAGTTTAAAATAACAGCCAAAATTTTCGAGCAACCAAATGGCATTTAAAACTGCTCCTGCATTTTTCTGAATCGTAAAACTGCTAAAACCCGCCTTTGAAACAAATTCCTCAAGTCTGATTTTTATACTGCTGTATTTTGAATGGTTTAAAAAGCTGCGATCCATGTGCCAGATAAAACTTTTGCCCGATCCGGAAACTAAATCGGGATGCCAGGGTTGTTCGTTTTTATAAGTGCCCTGACCTTTTATGGCGTGGTAAAGGATGTTTTTAACGGGATCAAAAACAACTCCGATTTGGGATTCTCCGGTTTTTGCAACCAAAGCAATAGAAACAGCATAACCCGGTGTTTTTTCGGTAAATGCCAGCGTTCCGTCCATCGGGTCGATACACCAGAAATAGTCTTTCTCAAAACGACTTCCATTGTCTGCACTTTCTTCGGTAAGCAAAGCCAGATCGAATTCAACTAAAGTTGGATTAAGAATCTCAAGTATTTTTCCCTGTGCTTTTACATCCACCTCGGTTACAACCTGTGAAGCCAGGCTGTCGGCACCTTTTTTACTTTGGACCTTTACATTTTTATTGGTGTAAGTGCTGATTAAATCGCCAGCGCAACGTGCGGCTTCAATTGCTTTTTTGCAAAGGGTATCGAGATCTTTTGAAGTTAAAATCATATTTTGTGAAGTAGTAGTTTTGCCACAAAGTTACACAAAGCTTTTACAAGGAAACACGAAGTTTACGAACTTAATTGTTTTACAACTTTGCGCGAAACACGTTCGCTGTACGAGTTTATTTTCCAATGTCCCGGGTGCCAGCCTTTTAGGAAACGATGAAAATCGGCCCAGGCAAAATGGTATAAGTGTCTCCAGTTGGCTTCCAGTTCTTCCGAATCAATGGAAACGTTATTTTTTTCAAGTGCAGTTTTAAGTACCGAAAAGTAGTGATCCAGAATTTTGCTTTCATAGCGTTCACAATCGTTTTCACTCATACAACTACCAACAAAATAAGCCACATCTTTCATTCCGCAACCACCTCCAACATATTGAAAATCAACTGCAGCAACCTTTTTGCCGTCTTCCGAAAAACAAAAGTTAGCCAACTTTGCATCGCCGTGTACAATGGTTTGAAAAGGACTCTCGCTTAGTTTTTTGTCGATTGCTGAGGCCGCATTTTTTAATGGAATATCGTTTAGAACCAGTAACTCTTCCGGGCGGGTTTCCAGATGCCAGTAGGTTCCGGTTTCCCATAAACCATCCGGTTTTTTACCCATAAAAGTGGCATGGAAATTTGCCAGCCAGTATAACACAGCATTCACTTCGTCCCAGTTTACCGACGAACTTCTGCGTCCTTTATATCCGGTTGAATCCAGATCTTCAAAAACCATCAGAACTTCGCTGCCTTTGGTTTCCAAAGCATAACATTCCGGTATTTTTGCTTCAACATTGCACTGTGAGGCAAAACTTTTGTACCACTCGGTTTCTACTTTATACGATTTTAATTTTCGTTGGTGCGACAGGTTCGTGTTCCAGCCGCGGGGATGCTTGCCTCCATCGGGTAAATTCACGTGTTTTACCACTACACTTTTTAAGGGAGAATTTACCAATCCAAATCGTACAATTTCGCCGTAACCACTCCAAAGATTTTGAATCACCTCCATTTCATAAAGGCTTTCAGCGTCGGTGGCTTGTAAAATAATATTTTGGAAATGTTGATTCATATTTCTTTGGTTTGTCATTTCGACGAAGAATAAGGAGAAACCTGCCGGATTTTGAGAGATTCCTCAGTGCTACCTCTTTCGGAATGACAAGAACCGGTCTCTCTTACTTCAAATTCGAATTAAACAGTTTGCGGTTGCCGGCCATTTCTCCCAACGATGCCGGGCCATTTATACAGCCTCCTTCGCAACTCATAAACTCAATAAAGTTAGCAGGAGCTTTACCCCGGGCATACGCTTTCATCATTCCAACGGCTTTTTTATCAATACCGTTAATCACCAATTCTTTTATATTGGCATTGGGGCGTTCGGCTTTTACTGCTGCCGTAACTCCTCCAACCAAAGCAAAACCACGGTCGTAGGTTTTTATATTGTGACGATTTTCGTTGTCTGCCAGATTACCCAAATCAATGTCTAATGCTACAATTAATGCATTTAATTCTTCAAACGACATCACAAAATCCACTTTCTCGTTGCGTTTGCCTTCTTTGCGTTTTCCAATGCAAGGACCAATAAACACGGTTTTGGTTTCCGGAAATTTCGCTTTTGCAATATCGGCTGCGTACATCATTGGCGACTGGGTATGCGAAACAAAAGGTTTTAAACCCGGAACATGTTTTTCCACTGTTTCAACATAACTGGGACAACAACTGGTGGTCATAAACGGAGCGCCTTCTTCCATGCGTTCCAGAAACTCAGCCGATTCGTGTTCAATTGTTTTGCGGGCACCATCGGCAACTTCAACAACTTCGTTAAAACCGATTTCCTTTAAAAGGTTTTCAATCTGACCGGTTGTTAAATTAAATTGTCCGTGAATGGCAGGTGCAAACATGGCTGTTAAATGTTGTTCGTTCCGAATGGCCATGAGTACATCAATAATCTGGCTCACTTCAAAAATACTTCCAAAGGGGCATGCAATCAGACACTTCCCGCAGTAGATACATTTTTCGTCGTCGATGTGTTCAATTCCATGTTCGTCTTTCGAAATGGCGTTCACCGGGCAAACCGCTTCGCACGGAATGGGAACATGAATAATGGCATGGTACTGGCACTGGTTTTTGCAAATTCCGCAATTGATACATTTCGACGCATCAATTTTAGCCTGGCCATCAACCATTGCAACTGCATTTTTGGGGCAGTTCATAATACACGGACGGGCAACACAACCGCGGCACAGGTTACTAACAACATACTGCGCTTTTACACAACTGGTGCAGGCTTCGTCAACAACAGTTAATATTTCGTCTTTTACTTTTGTACGTTTTTGAGCATTTGCTGCATATACCGAAAGAGGTGTAAGTTCATCTTCTTCATCGTCAACAGTATAACCCAGCAATGGAAACATTTTGTATTTGATTACTGCCCGTTCCTTGTGAATACAGCAACGATGTTCAGCCGGCTTTTTTTTGGGAGCCATTTGTATTGGAATGCGGTCGATGTTCTCAACAAGCTTGTCGTCAGCAAAAAGCTGAATAATATGTTTAAGTAATTCGCGTCTGATTATTAGTGTGTTACTCGTATATCCCATGCCGTCTTGTTTTTTTGACGCCGCAAAAGTACTTTGTTTTTTATGTTATTAAGCAGAATAAATGGAATAGTTGAAAGGTGTTAAGTTTGGGTTAATGAATGGAATTTGTCTTAGTAAAAAGAGTGGGAGCGAGGTGTCCCCTAAAAAGATAACTAGCCTTTTTTTTGTGACTTTTTCCATTGCTCACGTGCCAGTTTCTGAAGGTCGGCAACCTGGTCCGATTCATCCATTATTTCGAGGCCGAACAGCGTTTCAATCACATCTTCCATGGTTACAAGACCAACAAAAGTTCCAAATTCGTCGGCAACCATTGCCAGGTGTTGTTTTTCAATTATTAGTTTGTCGAGCAAGGCAGCCACTGTAAAACTGGTTTCTACAAATAATATGGCTCTTTTAATTTCAACCGCTTTTCGTGTGTGGTTGTCAGCGGCAATATTTTCCAGAATACCATCTTTCAAAATAAAACCCGTAATTAAATCCGGATTCTCGTTGTACACCGGAATGCGGGAATAAGCAAATGGATTGTGGGCTTCGTAAAGTTCACCCAAACTCAGATTTTCGTTCAAACTTAAAACAACACTGCGGGGTGTCATTATTTCTTTTACTTTAAGGTTCTCGAGACGCAACAAGTTTTGGATCATCGACTTTTCTTCTTTATCAATGGCTCCGCTTTTTAATCCGGCATCTGCCATCGCTGCCACATCGGCGCGGCTTAATACACTTTTTTCATTGTCCCTTTTTATAAGATGAGTAATCCACTTACTAACCCATACAAAAGGA
Organism: uncultured Draconibacterium sp.; assembly: GCF_963675585.1. Lineage (NCBI taxonomy): Bacteria > Pseudomonadati > Bacteroidota > Bacteroidia > Marinilabiliales > Prolixibacteraceae > Draconibacterium > uncultured Draconibacterium sp. The sequence goes on along the minus strand of NZ_OY776413.1, from coordinate 145,533 downwards.
GCAAACACAAGTATTAACACGTCCAGCGATCGTACCGTAAATGGCGTAAGTTGTTTCCAGTAGGTAGCTCCCAGTGTTTTTGGGATAATTTCTGAAAGAATTAAAATGGCGAGGGTCATTAATCCGGCAATGAGTGATTCGTAAGTAGCTTCAAAAACAAATAGATTCACTTTTGTGGTACCAAAAAGTTTTCCGGCCTGAATTCCCACTCCGATGGCACCCACTGTATGCGAAATGGTGTTTAAGGTGAGCACTGCAGAAAGTGGCCTGTCGATATCTTCTTTAAAACTGTTGAGCCGTTTTCCCAAACGGGGCTTTTCGCTTTGCATACGACTAACATACGATGGGGTAACACTTAGAATTACAGCTTCCCAAATGGAGCATAAAAAAGAAAAGGTGATTGAAACAAAAAAGAATAGAAATAGTATTGCCATGGTTTACTCTCAACGATATTTACTACTAAAATAAAGAAATAATCTTGTTTTATGTTTATTTCATAAAAAGTGAATGGACAATTTCTTAGCAGTCATAACTGAATTATATCCTGAAAAACTCATTAAATATTTTGTATTCTTGTACAAAATGCAAATCTAAACCTATGAAGGAACGAATTCTTACCATCGATATCATGCGTGGATTAACCCTGTTTTTGATGCTGTTTGTAAACGACTTGTACATGCCCGGAGTACCGGGTTGGCTTGGACATACTACAGCTAACTTTGATGGAATGGGATTGGCCGACTGGGTTTTCCCCGGATTTCTTTTTATGGTGGGGATGGCAGTTCCGTTTGCAGTTAAAAGCCGCGTTAGGAAAGGGCATTCAACACCAAAAATAGTTTTTCATATTTTGGTACGTACCTTCAGTTTATTACTGATTGGCGTGTTTATGGTGAACGTGTCGAGGCTAAATCCCGAGCTTGCTGGCATTTCGGTAAACGTGTGGGCAATACTGGTTTACCTGTGTGTTTTTCTGGTTTGGAACATTTATGAAAACCTTAATCCAAAAATTGTTTATACATTAAAAACAGCTGGACTGGCAGGTTTGCTAATTCTGGCACTGGTATTTAAAGCCGGCACTGCCGATAATGTAAGTTGGTTACACACCAGCTGGTGGGGAATTCTGGGATTAATTGGCTGGGGATATTTTACTGCATCGCTCATTTATATTTTTGTAAAAGATAAATTGTTGCTAATCGGTCTGTTTTGGATGTTTTTTGTGGCGCTTAATATTTTATCGCAACTGCAATTGTTATCGTTTTTAAATCCTTTAAAACCTATTTTGGGAGTTGTTATCAGTGGCAATACTCCTTCCATTGTTTTAGCCGGATTGTTTTTTAGTGTACTCATTCAGGAAATCGGGTTTTCCGATTACCGCAAAATAAGCGGTGTAGGAATACTTTTGGGAATTGGCTTAATCATTCTGGGATTTATATTGCGTAAGTGGTTTATTATCTCGAAAATTCAGGGAACACCCAGTTGGGCGATGATTTGTAATGGAATAAGTGTAACGGTTTTTGTGCTCTTGTTTCTTATCATCGACGTAGCAAAACGAACAAAATGGACGGCGCTCTTTAAACCTGCGGGGCAAAACTCCTTAACTACGTATCTGGCGCCCGATATTTTGTATTATTCAATATGGATGAGTGGTGTGCCGGTTTTGTATTACAAACAAATAGACAGTGCTTTTGTGGTTGTTTTGGGTTCCATAGTTTGGGCCTTGGCAATGATTGGTTTTGCGTGGTTACTTGCCAAAATCGGAATTAAATTAAAACTGTAAAAGAAGAGGTGAAAGTTTGGAGCAAAAAAAATCCCTTCGTCAATTGACGAAAGGATTTTAGTTTATGCTATATATAATACTAAGCTAGTTTTACATTTACTGCATTCAGACCTTTGCGACCTTCTTCAAGATCGTAAGTTACTTCGTCATTTTCCTGGATTTCATCTTTACATCCATTGATGTGTACGAAATACTCTTTTGTTGAATCTGCATCTTTAATGAATCCAAAACCTTTGGCATCGTTAAAGAATTTTACTGTTCCTTTACTCATAATATTTTTAAAAAATTTAATTCGCGCAAGCTACTACTAATTTATTACTAAGCACTATTTAAATGAAAAGAAATCAATTAATTACAAAATGTTTGTTTATAAATGCTTCAATTTTGATAAATGTACAGTAAAACAGTAATTTTTGAGAAAGAAATTGCTCCTGCAAAAATTTTAACAGACCGGCAATACCTGATCAAACTCACAGTAGCAATGAATGATTATTTCTATTTTCACACCTTATTAAAACAGAAAATATGAGGAAGTACCTAATTAGCATTTTAGCTGTTGTTTTTGCTTTGGCAGCTTTTGCACAAAAAAACACGAGTAAAGCCAAAATTCAAGTTTACGAAAAGGGGGAAGGTTATTACTACGAGTCGATTCTAAAAGACATTCGGGACGTAGATGAGAGCCTTGAAATGAAAGAACCTTTTACACGTTTTGTAATGGATCAGTCGGGAATGGATTTACCAACCGACCGGTCACTTTATACTACTGTTTGGTGTCAGCCTACCGAATCGCAGGGTAATGGTGGTACATGCTGGAGTTTTTCTACCAGTTCGTTTTACGAGACCGAAGTATACCGTCAGCACGGTAAAAAAGTAGAGATTTCAGAAATTTATACAGCCTACTGGGAATACGTTGAAAAAGCACGCCGTTTTATCGAAAAAAGGGGCGAATCTGAATTCTCTGAAGGGTCGGAAGGGAATGCCGTTGCACGTATCATGAAAATGTACGGTGCTGTTCCGGAGAGTGAATACACCGGAAAGTTACATGGACGAAAATTTCATACACACGCCGAAATGTTTAAGGAAATGGAAACATTCCTTAACTCGTTAAAAGTATCGAACAACTGGAGTACAGAAGCAGGTCTTGAAACGATTAAGGCAATAATGAACCACTACATTGGTGTTCCTCCGACTGAATTTGTGGTGGAAGGGAAAACCTATACTCCGCAATCGTATTTAAAAGATTATTTGCAGATTAATCCTGACGATTTTGTTGAAATTCTTTCGTACAAACAAGAACCTTACTGGAAACAGGTGGAATACAAAGTGCCCGACAACTGGTGGCACAATGCCGATTATTACAACGTTCCGCTCGATGTATTTATGGAAGCGCTGAAAAAGGCTGTTAAAGCCGGGTACTCGTTAAGTATTGGTGGCGATGTTTCCGAGTCGGGTTTTAGCCGCGAAACCAATTGTGCCATTATTCCCGATTACGATATTCCTTCGGAGTACATTAACGAAGATGCCCGTCAGTTCCGCTTTTCAAACGAAACCACCACCGATGATCATGGAATGCATTTAGTTGGTATTCTTGAGAACTACAAAGGAACAAGCAAAGACTGGTACCTGATTAAGGACTCAAGTTCAGGATCGCGAAATGTGGGAGAAGGACATCCAAATTTTGGTTACTATTTTTTCCACGAGGATTACATCAAACTAAAAATGATGGGTTTTACCATCCACAAAGACGCAGTAAAAGACATTCTTAATAAATTCAACTAACTTTTTTTAGAATAGAATTTGAAAGAAGCTTCGGGAAACCGAAGCTTTTTTTGTGCCACATGATGTGTTTCCCGGCTTCGGCAACATGTGGGAGAAGGGTAGAATGTTTCGGGAGCGTTCCCCGGAAGCTATTTCCTGGGGGATGGCTCTTCGGGAGTTGGGAATAACTGTCATCCCCAAGGGTAGAACCTTTCGGGAAGAGGGTAGCATGTTTCGGGAGTGTTCCCTTATAGATATTTCCTATGGAATGGCTCTTCAGGAGTTGGTAATATCTATCATTTCCAAGGGTAGAACCTTTCGGGAGAAGGGTAGAGTGTTTCGGGAGTGTTCCCGAATAGTTATTTCCTCGGGGATGGACTTTCGGGAATTGGATATCGTTGTCCTCCCCTAATCCCGAAGCTTTCGGGACTTGGCCGGCATGTTTCTGTGCCAATTAAAATACATGCAGCGTAGCCAATTAATGACTAACTTTAAGCAAAAAACATGAACAGATTTGTAAAACTGGTTTCGTTTGATTCGGTAATGGATATAAAATTCAATTTGTTAAAAGACATGTTGGATGAGGCAGGAATTGCATATATCTCCAACAACGAAAATATGAGAGCGGTAAAACCTGCCTTGTCCATGATGCCGTCGAATTTACTTATTGATGTGTTGGTGTACGAAGAAAATCTGGATGAGGCCCTGACGATTTTAAAATCGATTGATTAAGGTTCTTAACTCCCCCTCGTTTGTAACGAGGGGGGCATGGTCTTTCGATTGTATCGATAATTTAAATGTATACCTTTAAACTAAAATGACCGCCGAAAACTATTTTATTCAAGATCAGAATGCAGCCTATTTTTTAACTTTTACAGTTACAGATTGGGTGGATATTTTTACCAGAAAAGAATATAAAATTGAGATTGTAAATTCGTTAAACTATTGCATCAAACACAAAGGTTTAATTGTATTTGCCTGGTGCCTGATGTCGAATCATTTGCATTTGGTTTGTTGTGCTGAAGAAGGATTTCGAATAAGTGATATTATAAGAGATTTTAAAAAGTTTACTTCGAAATTGTTTGTTGAAATGATTCAGAACATTCCGGAAAGTAGAGATGATTGGATGTTGTATCGGTTTAAGTATGCCGGAAAATTTGATAATCGTATAACACAATACAAGTTTTGGCAAGAAACGAATCATGCTGTTTTGCTTGATTCAAGTGAAAAGATTGATCAACGCATAAATTATACACACGAAAATCCTGTTCGTACTTTAATTGTTGCACATCCACACGAATATTTATTTAGTTCGGCGATTGATTATGCCGGAGAACAGGGATTCGTCGATGTGCAATTGGAAGTTTAGTGGTTGTGTCGTTTCAAACGACAGAACATTAGCCCCTCGTTGCAAACGAGGGGCAGAGTGAAATCTTCAATTCTTAAATCCCTATAGTTTCAAACGGCACACCAACAACCCCTCGTTGCAACGAGGGGTAATTCTAAAGCATTATAGCATTAAAAATGCTGCACCAATGCCGACCGCCACCAGGCGAAATGTGTGGTTTCCAACTCGTGCTGATCAGGAAACGGAAAATAGAAAAAGTCATTCTGATCGCCGATAAAAAATCCGGTTTCAATGGTTCTGTAGGGCAGTTCGCTGTGCCGCACGCGCATCACTGTTTTGGTCAACCTCTCCGACGATTCGTGAAGTTTTAGCAAACACTCGCGGAGGTGAGCCGGATTTTTGTAGGGCAGATTTTTTATGGGCAAAGTTGGATCGTTGGCCAAGTCGTTTAATTGAAGTTCTACAAAAAACAGTCGCGGTACTGAAACAGGTTTTGTTGCATCGGTAAGAAAATGGATAAACTCGGGCGGTGTTAGTTTACTGGCTACCATAGTCGAAAATGGATTGTATTGCTGGTACAAGTGAATGTCTTTCTTCTCCGTTGGGGCATAATCGGTTTTTGCGATTTCAAGCACTTTGCCATCGTCAGTAGCCAGGTACAAGTTAAGCAGTGCGTCCATCGGTATTTTTTCAAAAACCCGGTATATCGAAAGATAAACAGAGCGTTTGGGCTCTCCATTTTCGTAAGCAACTAAATTTTGGTTTACATAGTCCAAGGGCAAATCGGCCTTTGCCGGATCGATTTCGAAAAAAACCGATTGCGACCGCAGGTTCTTTTTTGATCCTACAGCCATATAATTACCAAATTCGTGCGGATTTAAGTGAGAAGCAATAAGCGATTCGGGAGTGGCAACAAGGTAATAATGTTTTTCCATGGCGATATCTTTTAAAAGTTTAACGACCGGAATTTGCAAAATATAGAACCGTTGCGCCCAATAGTGGCTTCTGTGAGTGTTTACGTATTTGAAATATCGAGGTTGTGGAACCAGCAATATTTTTAGAATCTTTTCAAAAACAGGAAGAGCCGTAATTAAATAGTGTTGAAATAACAGGAAAGGGGAGGAATTAAAAAAGCCACCTCTCAGTAGAGAAGTGGCTTTGCAATATATCAGTATTCTTAATTCAGTATCTACGAACCAAAGTCATCGAATAATACGTTTTCGTCAGGAACGCCTAAATCGTAAAGCATTTTCTGAACTGCATCGTTCATCATTGGTGGTCCACACATGTAGAAATCAATTTCTTCCGGTTCTTCATGCTGGCTCAGGTAGTTATCGTGAATTACCTGGTGAACAAATCCTGTTTTATAGGTCACGCCCAATTCGTCGGCTACAGGATCCGGACGGTCAAGTGCGAGGTGGAACTCAAAATTCGGGAAGTTTTTCTCGATCTCTCTGAATTGATCGTAATAGAAAACTTCTTTCCACGAACGTGCTCCGTACCAGAAAGTAACTTTCTTTTTCGATTCTTTAACCGTGTGGAATAAGTGGAATAAGTGCGAACGCATTGGCGCCATACCGGCTCCACCACCTACGAACATCATTTCGCTGTCGTTGTCTTTCAGGAAGAATTCTCCGTAAGGACCCGATACAGTAACTTTATCGCCTGGTTTCAGGTTGAAAATATAGGATGAACATACACCGGGATTAACCTTTTTGAATCCGTTAATTGAACGATCGAACGGAGGAGTTGCAATACGAATGTTTAGCATTACAATGTTTCCTTCGGCCGGGTGGTTAGCCATTGAGTATGCACGGAATGTTGGTTCCGGGTTTTTCATAACCAGGTCGAACATGCCGAATTTCTCCCACTCTTCGCGGTATTGTTCTTCAATATCCATGTCTTTAAAGTTCACGTTAACTTTAGGTACATCAATTTGAATGTATCCACCCGATTTGAAGTCAAGCGTTTCGCCTTCCGGTAATTGAACCACAAATTCTTTGATGAAAGTTGCCACGTTGTTGTTCGAAACAACGGTACATTCCCATTTTTTCACACCAAGAATTTCCTGATGCATATGGATTTTCATGTCTTCCTTCACTTTTACCTGGCAGCCAAGTCGCCAATGGTCATTTTGTTCCTTGCGTGTAAAGAAACCTGTTTCGGTAGGAAGGATAGAACCTCCACCTTCAACAACCTGGCAACGGCACATTCCACAGGTACCACCTCCTCCGCATGCCGAAGGAAGCAGAACTTTATTATTTCCCAAAGCACTTAAAAGTGTACTTCCGGGCTCAGTTTCCATTTCCAGGTAACCATCGTTAACATCAATCTTAACAGTTCCCGATGGAGTAAGTTTCTTTTTGGCGAACAAAAGTATGGCCACCAACAGAATAATTACACCCAGGAATACTGCCACACTGGTAAGTATAACGGTTGTTTGTGCAGATAATAATATCATAGTATTCGTTGATTTTTCGATTTTACAATTTAATTCCGCCGAATCCCATAAATGCCAATCCCATTAAACCGGTTACAATAAATGTAATTCCCAGTCCGCGCAATGGTGCAGGTACGTTTGAGTATTCGATTTTTTCTCTGATGGCAGCAATACCAACAATGGCAAGTAACCAACCTACTCCCGAGCCAATTCCGTAAACGGTAGCTTCGCCAACATTAATAAATGCTTTTTGTTGAAGGAATAACGAACCTCCAAGAATTGCACAGTTTACTGCAATAAGAGGTAAGAAAATACCCAACTGGTTGTATAATACAGGAGCAAATTTTTCAACAACCATTTCTACCAATTGCACCATCGATGCAATAATGGCAATAAACATGATAAAGCGTAAGAAGCTTAAATCAACGTCGGCAAATCCTTCGCCCAACCAAGCCAAAGCACCTTCGTTTAGTACATAGTTTTCTAAAAGGTAGTTTACCGGAACTGTAATTCCCAACACAAAAACCACTGCAATTCCTAAACCGGCTGCAGTACTTACTTTTTTCGAAACTGCAAGGTACGAGCACATTCCGAAGAAGTATGCAAACACCATGTTCTCGATAAAAATTGACTTAACAAAAATATTAATCAGATTTTCCATTTCAATTTTCTTTTTGTGTTAGAACTAGTTTTCGATTAATTTACTATTACGGCTACGTTGTACCCAAATAATAATTCCAACTACGATCAACGCCATTGGAGAAAGTACCATTAAACCGTTGTTTACATAGAAACCTCCGTTGATAACGTACCAGCTTTCGGGGATAATTCTAAATCCGAATAAAGTTCCTGCTCCGAGTAACTCGCGGAAGAAACCTACTACAATTAAAATTACACCATAACCGGCACCGTTTCCAATACCATCAAGAAACGATTGCCATGGGCGGTTACCCAACGCAAAAGCTTCCAAACGTCCCATAAGGATACAGTTGGTAATAATTAAACCAACAAAAACCGAAAGTTGCTTACTTACATCGTAAACATATGCTTTAAGTACCTGGTCAACTAAAATTACCAGGGCTGCAATTACAACCAGCTGAACAATAATCCGGATACGGTTTGGAATTGTGTTTCGTAGCATCGATACAATTACGTTTGCCAAAGCTAAAACCGCAGTTACCGAAATGGCCATTACAACAGCAGGTTTTAGCTGCGCAGTAACTGCCAGTGCCGAGCAAATACCCAATACCTGCACGGTAATCGGGTTACTGTCGTTTAATGGATCCGACAGTAATTTTAAATTTTTCTTTGAAAATAATGGTTCGCTCATCTCTATTATTTTTTCTTATTTAAGAATTCTTCATAAGCAGTAAAGTCGTCCTGAAGCATTTTCTCCAAACCTTTACTTGTAATTGTACCTCCCGAAATGGCATCAACTTTATGCTCTTCAGGAGCTACCTGTCCAACTTTGGCAACTAATATCGAAACCAGTTTTCCAGACTCATCAAAGATTGTTTTTCCTTTGAAAGGAGCCTCAAACATTGTTGTCGATATCTCAGCACCCAATCCCGGTGTTTCACCTTCGTGATCGAAGTTTGCACCGTAAATAGTGTTCATATCATCGCTTAACGAAACATATCCCCAAATAGGTCCCCAAAGTCCGGCACCATATAATGGAAGTACATATTTTAATCCGTCGTCGGTTTTTACTTCAAACACAGGAAGTAACATATCTGCGTCGTCTTTTGCACGTTCCTTTTTCAGGTCAGTGGTAAACGCATCGCCATCTACCTGGTCTCCTTTTACGGTTACAACATATTCGCCAACAATTTTCTCGGCGTAAATAGCCTCAGCATCAGCTGCCGTGCTCTGAATATTTACCGAAGCCAGAATGTTTTGTTTTTTTTCAATCGCTACGTTCTTTTTCTGCGCAGGTTTTAACGCCATCGAAACTGAAGCAAGAACCGCTGCAACAACAATTACCATTATCGCTGCATATAAAAATGTATAAGTATTACTATTTCTGTCCATGATTCTTCGTTTTTATTATGCAGAAATTTTTGCTCGTTTCATTCGCTTCTTAATATTACCTCCTACAACGTAGTGGTCGATAAGCGGAGCAAATGTGTTCATCAAAAGAATTGCCAACATCATACCTTCAGGGAAGGCCGGGTTGATCACACGAATTATGATGGCAAGAATACCAATCAGGAATCCGTAGATGTATTTTCCTTTTTCAGTTTGTGCTGCCGAAACTGGGTCGGTTGCCATAAAAATAGCACCAAACATAAATCCTCCTAAAATTAGGTGATGCCAGAAAGGCATTGAGAAATATACCTGGTTTGCTGCTGATAGTGCTTCACTGCCCGATGCTGCGTTTAAGATAAGGCCCATAACGGCTCCACCGGCCAGCGTTGATAGCATAATTTTCCAGCTTCCAATTCCGGTTACTATTAAAAACAGTGCACCAATTAAAATTGCAAAAGCCGAAGTTTCACCAATCGATCCGGGAATAAATCCGAAGAATGCATCGGCAACACTGTAGTTTAAATGACCGGCAGCTGCGTTTGCCATTGGAGTGGCACCCGAAAAACCGTCGATTACTTTATCGCTGCTGCTTAAGGCTACCCAAACTGATTCGCCCGACATTTGCGCAGGATAAGCAAAGAACAAGAATGCACGTGCTACCAGTGCCGGGTTCCAAATGTTCATTCCGGTACCGCCAAAAACTTCTTTACCTAAAATAACGGCAAAGGCTGTGGCAATAGCAACCATCCATAGTGGAGTTTCAATTGGCATTACCATTGGTATAAGAATACCCGAAACCAGGAATCCTTCATGAATTCCGTGTCCACGTAGTTGTGCAAATACAAATTCAATTCCTAAACCTACAATGTACGAAACAGCAATTACAGGAATTACCTTTAATAAACCATAAAAGAATATTCCGAAAAATCCGGTTGAGGCAAGTTCACCAATTGCTTTAAAATGTTGAAACCCTACGTTGTACATACCAAATAAAAGGGCAGGTACAAGTGCAAGAACAACAATCGACATGGTACGCTTCAAATCTATGAAATCGTGAATGTGTGTTCCCGATTTGGAAGTATCTTTTGATACAAATAGAAAGGTGAAGAATCCTTCGTGCACAGAGCCGAGCCAACTGTATTTAGCTCCTTTCTGAACGAGAGGTTCAGTCCTTTCAAAAAAGTTTTTAATGAATTTCATTTCTAAAACTGATTTATAAGTTCAGTAAAATTTATCCTAATTCTTTAATCATAGTGTTTATACCTTCCCTCAAAATTTTCTGAACTTCAATTTTAGAAGTACAGGCATATTCACAAAGAGCAAGGTCTTCTTCTACTACCTCGTAAATTCCCAATTGTTCCATCTTGTCGATGTCGTTTACTAAAATTGCTTTTAGCAAATAAACCGGAAGGATGTCGATGGGAACCAGTTTTTCGTATTGACCGGAAAGAACAAAAGCACGTTCGCCACCATGAAGGTTGGCATTAAGTGTATATTCTTTTTTAGGGAACAGTTTTCCGAAGAATGTTTTAGTAGCACTGAATTTTCCGAAACCAGGATCGGCCCAGCCAAATAATTCAAACTCATCTCCTTCGGGAATAACAGATATCTGCGAATCGTAGAATCCGAGGTAACATTGTTTTTTAACCTTTGTTCCGGTTAAAACGTTTCCGCTAATGATGCGTTGTTTGTAGTCGGCATCAATCAGTTTGCCTTCGGTTAAGCTAGCAACAGGAGCTCCCAAAACGGTTTGGTAGTATTTCGGTGCCGAAACTTCAGAACCGGTTAATGCAACCGTTTTTGTGAAATCTACTTTACCGGTTTTAAATAAACGACCGATAAACAGTACATCCTGTACATTGATTGTCCATACTACTTCACCTTTGTTAAGAGGTTTTGTATTTGCTATCTGTATCCCAACATTACCTGCAGGATGAGGTCCTTCAAAAGTATTTATCTCAACATTTTTAACTCCGGTAAAAGTGCTGCCGGCGTTTACGCCAAGAATAACTTTCCCTTCGGTTAATTTAGCCAAAGCATTCACTCCGGTCTGAAAAGTATCCATGTTCCCGTCAACAATAAAGTTGAAATCAGGTGCCAATGGAGCCGTGTCGAATGTTGAAATGTAAATCGCTTTTGGTTGCTCGTCGGGTAGGGCAATTATACCATACGGACGTTTTTTGATGAATGACCACAATCCGCTTTTCAGGATTTGCTCTTTCACTTCTTCCGACGACAAAGTGCCTGGATCAGCTTTTTTAAATTCAACCGAACCTGCTTTTTCACTTGTCTCAATAACTACTTCCAAAATTTTACGTCGTTCACCACGGTTAATCGAAAGTACTTTTCCACCTACCGGAGCAGTAAAAACGATTTCTGGGTTGTATTTGTCGTAAAATAAAGCGTCACCGGCTTTAACTTCCGCATCAACCTTTACACTTAATTTTGGAGTAAGTCCTTGGAAATCGGTGGGTTTTAGAGCAACTGTTGCCGGAGTCGGCAATTTCTCAAGTACTTTTTCAGCACTTCCTTTCAGCTTAATATTGAGCCCTTTCCTTAACTTAACTACTTCTGACATATTGAATTAAGACTAAAATTAATTTTTAGGATGGCAAAAGTAACAATTAATTACTGTTACACAATGCATAAAACCTAGAGTATTCATATTAAAACATGCAAATAAATCAATATGTGGATTGATTTAAATCATTTTACTGCAATTGTACTGAAAATCAGGGAAAAAATAAAAATTAATTGACTTCAGATTAAATTAACATTTTGAACGTTATTAAAAGATATAAAGGTGATTTATGATCATTAATTACAGCGTAAATAGAATGTAACTGGTAAAAAACTTGTTTGCTTAAAGTGTAGAATTGCGAAAAATATTATCTTACCTGCATAAAAACATCAACGATAAAAAGTATTTTCTTTATTCTACCTTTAACTCAGTTTGATACACTTAAATATTTAAAAAATGAAATCCAGGATTGTTGCTCAAATACTACTTTTATTTCTTTCCGTTTCCGGCTTTGCACAACAGCACTTTTATTACGAAAATGCTGTTTACAAAGAAAACATTAAAACGGTTTTGGCTTATCGCGATGGTTTTGTTCTATCGAATCCTATAGTTGCGCTGGGTGAAGATATAAGCCTGATTTTTACTTTTGATGACCTGTCGGCAGAAGTGAAAGATTATTATTACACCATCATTCATTGCGATGCCGACTGGAACGAAAGTTACATTCAGCAGGAAGAGTATCTGGAAGGTTTTACAGAGAATCCGGTGGACGACTACGGGATGTCGTTTAATACAGCGTTTGACTACGTAAACTATCGGATAGAGCTACCTAATACACATGTAAAAGTTAAATATTCAGGCAATTATGCACTCGTTGTTTACGAGGCAGGAGATAAGGAAAACCGCGTATTAACAAAGCGCTTTCAGGTATACGAAAATGCGGTAGGAATTGATGGAACAGTTAAACGGGCTGCACAAGATGCATTTAAAGGCAGCAATCATCAGATTGAATTTAAAGTATATCATCCGAATGTGCCTATCTTAAATCCGCGCGACGAAGTGAAAGTGGTTATCATGCAAAATTACCGTTGGGACAATGCCATCAGAAATTTAAAACCCTTGTATGTGCGCGATAAAATGCTGGATTACTCGTATACACGCGAAAATATTTTCCCGGCAGGAAACGAATTTCGGTATTTCGATAACCGTACCAATCGAATGAACGGGGAGAATGTTATTGCAACTGATTTTCATCGTCCGTATTTTCATAAAACATTAGTAAGCGATGATGTAAGATCGAATAAGAAATTTTTTGCCTATACCGAAATGAATGGTAAATATGCCATTGAAAGTCAGGATCAGGAGGTGCAGACTCCGGAAACGGAATGCGACTATACTTTTGTGCATTTTACTTTGCTAATGGATGCTCCTTTGCTGGGTGGTTCGGTAAATGTATTTGGTGCTTTATCGAACTGGAATGCAAACAAGAGCAACGAAATGACCTACAATTTTGAAACCGGTGCTTATGAATTGAGTATGTTGTTAAAACAAGGGTACTACAATTATCAATACGTTTATGTTGCGCAGGGATCAAGCACCGCCGACCATACCAATATTGAAGGTAGCTTTTGGGAAACCGAAAACGATTATCAGATTTTTGTGTACTACCGCGATTTGGCCGGACGTTACGACAGGTTGGTTGGTTACCGTTTATTAAACTCTTTGGAAAATAAATAACAAAAAAGGATTACTGATTGCAGTAATCCTTTTTTGTTATACTGTTGTATCGCTTAATTTCCAACGCGAAAAGTTAAACCTCCGCCAATGTAAAACTGGTAAAATGTAGAATAGGTATTTACTCCGGCACCCGGTCCGCCCGGTCCAAAATAGAAACTTCCTCCGGCAGCCTGCACTGCTGAATTTAATCCGGTTTGGATTTTTAACCCAACTTGTTCGCTGGCCCAAACGTTTAATCCTGCTTTTATTCCCCAGGCAAATTTTGTGGCATTATCTGAATTCCCTGTGTCTGGATTATTGACATTAAATATGGCCACACCGGCTTGCAAACCTGCAAATGGTTCAACCATACTTCCGGTCGGAAAATAACGGTTACTTCCTAAAAATATGTAGTTTGTTGCCACGTCAAAAACAGAATACTGAATGCCGTTTTTGTAATATTCCAAAGGTGCTTCTGTGTCTAAACGCAGGTAACTTAATTCAACGCTTTGGAAAGGTGCCAGCATGTATTCAAGTCCGCCTCCCCATTGAAAACCACCTTTTATTTTCCCATTAAAATATTCGGTGCTCGAATAATACGAGTCAACTCTGTCGTCGAACGCATAAAAAGTGTATCCATTAATGCGCAAGTGGGGTGTGAAGGAATTGTTTGACATTACAACACGCTGAGGTTGTTGGTCGGAATCTTTTTCAGCTGCAGTCGAGAAACTGAGCGTGCCTGCAATTAAGAAGCTAAGCAAAGTTAGAGTTTTGATTTGCATGTTTTTGTTATTAGTTGTTTTGTACCACATAAACAGGTTAGCAGTGCTAATGTTCAACTCTTGTATTTTACGAATCGGACATTTGTACGTTGTTTATTTTAACTAAAAATACAACATTGTTTTGTTAGAAAACAACACTTAATATGAAATAAATGGTGCTAAATTCTGGAAAAACCTGAAACAAGTTCTTTAGTAAAGTTTATAATCGGGAGATGTTGCAACTTAAATGAAAAAAAATGGTGGACAGGCTTACACCAATCTCATGTAACCACGACCTTCTTTAAAAGGCAATATGAACCAAAACTCGCTGCCTTTGTCAAGCGTTGAGTGGAACTCCAATTCGCCACCCAATAAAGAAACATAGTGTTGGGCAATTGGCAAACCAATTCCTGAACCCGAAGTTGTTTGGTTAATTTTATTTTGAACGCGATAAAAACGACTAAATATGTTTTCAAAATCGTCTTTGGGAATCCCAATTCCAGTATCGGAAACGATAAATTTTATTTGGTTGTTCATTATCATTTCGTAACCCAGTTCCACCAAACCCGAGTTTGTGTATTTAACTGCATTATCGACTAAAATTGAAAGTGTTTCTTTTAACACATCAATGTCAGTTTCAAAACCGAATTCAGGATTGGCCACATCAAGTACCAATTTCATTCGTATATCTTTCGAATCAGGAATATTGGGCGAAACCTTGTTGTAAATGTCTCGCAAAATCTGATTTACCCGGCAGTACGAATTGTTTATGCTGATGGATTCCGTTTCTATTTTTGATAAATGGATGGTATTATCAATCATGTTTATTAACTGCTGACCATTCTGATTGATTGCATCTGTTAGTTCAAGTCGTTCCATACTGTCCATTTCTGGCGATGCCAACATTCGGGAGAAGTTGGTAATAATATTCATTGGTGTACGTATCTCGTGCGAAAGATTTGACAAGAATGCTGATTTTAATTTGTCTGATTCTTCGGCACGTACCAATGCTTTTTCGAGGCTAAACTCAGCGGTTTTGCGTTTTGTAATATCGCGGGCTACCGAAATAACGGAACGGGCATTTAATTTTGCCAGTCTCATTTCGAATAAAAATGTTCCGTTGGGCGTATTTAACGAATATTCAATTGATTCAATCGAATTGGTTTTTATACAATCCTGAATGCATGAATAGATTTTATCTGCCATTCGGTCCGGAAAGCCAGCATCGTAAATCGAACTGCCAATAATATTTGCGTCTTCAATTTTAAAAAGATCACTCTCTTTAATAACAAAGTCTTCGTAAATACCATCCTTGTCAATTACAAAGAAGATATCAGGAATGGCCTCCAGCAATACTTTGTACCTTCGTTTGTTGGCCTCCAACTCTGCAATTTTATTTTTCGTTTTTGTTATGTCTTCAAAAGCAATATAATAGATGTTGTAATTTGGGTTTAATACATGAATTTTAAACCACTTGTCCATGCTATTCGCATGAAATTCACTAACTTTTCGTTTGTTAAAAAGAACCGTCTTGTCAACGTCGAATTTTCCTTTAAAAATAAGGTTGAAAACATATTCTGCTTTTTGTCCCTGGACTTCGTAAAGATTAATTTTAAATCCCGACTCAAAAGCATGGTTTACCTTTTCTACAATTAATTGCACCACATTGCCATCTTCGTCTCGTTCGGCAGTTAAACGTGCAATCAAAAACGACGAACTCTGAAGTACTTTGGTTATGCCCTCTGCATGCATTTTAAGCTGATCTTCCAGTTTCTCAATTAACGAAATCAATCGTTTTCGCAGGTAAAATGTTGTTAAAAAGAATGCTGTAAAAATAAGCAGAGGATTGGTTATAAAGGGGGTGTAGTAGGTGAATGAATCAAATAAATGATCGGTAACAAACAATTGAAATGACAGTAGTGCCAGCGAAACAAAGAAATAAAGAACAATACGCGTTTCGAGTCTTGAATAATAATACAGAAAAATAAGCCCGGCCATTAGCCACCACGATGATTGGTGAACCGTTTCAATGGGCGAAACATGCGAGTTAAAATCAGAAATGTAAAAGGCATAAATAAATACGGGTACCGAAAATATGCTGTTTACTGCACAGTCGACCTTGCCATTTAAAGCACAGGCCACAGCCATAAACGAAACTGCCGATAACATGATGTCACAAATCAGGCAGTGCCCGGAATCGACATCGAACAGATGAAGTGTTAATGCGATAACAGACAATACAGCAACAATCCCCCAAATAAATAGAAGTTGAATAAGCTGCTTTTGCACCGATTTTTCGTGAGCAGCCCAAAATTTAATGATTAGTATGTCTGAAATTCTCTTTAACAACAATGTAAAAATATTAAAAATGACCGATGTCTCGCCATTTCTGGTCTTTTTTACATAAAAAATTGTCAAAATGGGAATGTGAAAAACTGATTTTTGTTTTGTTTTTTAGTATGGCGAAAATAGTTTGTTGATATTCAGTTAGATACACTTGTGCTTTTTTTTGAAGCCCTGATTTTTGTTATGATTTTGCCAAGTGCTATTCTTTAGATTTGTACGATAGAATTGAAAGTAGATACCAAAAAAGAATAAAATTATGTCGAAAGGAATTTTTAATGTGCCGATTGCAAAGAACGAACCGGTTCTGAGCTACGCTCCGGGATCTCCGGAAAGAGTTGAATTGAAAGCAAAACTTAACGAGTTGCGTTCAGAAGAAATTGACCAGCCAATGGTTATTGGTGGAAAAGATGTATACACCGACCGAAAGGTACGAATGTGTCCACCTCATGATATTGCGCATACGCTGGGACACTACAATCAGGGAGATTCAAGTCATGTTGAAATGGCCATCGATGCTGCTCTTGAGGCAAAGGAAAAATGGGCTAACATGGCATGGCAACACCGTGCTTCTATTTTTCTGAAAGCAGCCGATCTGCTGGCAGGACCGTACCGTGCAAAAATTAATGCTGCAACCATGTTGGGGCAGTCAAAAAATGCATTTCAGGCTGAAATTGATGCTGCCTGTGAGTTGGCAGATTTTTTCCGTTTTGGCGTTCAGGTAATGACTGATATCTATAAAATTCAACCTGAATCGGCAAAAGGAATGTGGAACTACAACGAATTCCGTCCATTGGAAGGTTTTGTATTTGCACTTACACCGTTTAACTTTACTTCAATTGCCGGAAACCTTCCTGCGGCCCCTGCATTAATGGGTAACGTGGTAGTTTGGAAACCTTCGAAAACTGCCGTTTATTCAGCAGGTGTTATCATGGAAATTTTTAAAGAAGCCGGTCTTCCGGATGGAGTTATTAATTTAATTTATGCATCGGGACCAGTTGTTGCCGACATTGTATTAACTCATCCCGAGTTTACCGGAATTCACTTTACCGGTTCAACAGGTGTTTTCCAAAGCATCTGGAAAACAATTGGCGATAACATTTACAAATACAAATCGTATCCTCGTATTGTTGGAGAAACAGGTGGTAAAGACTTTATTTTTGCCGATAATACTGTAAATCCTCAGGTATTGGCAATTGCCATGTTGCGGGGCGCATTTGAATACCAGGGACAAAAATGTTCAGCTGCTTCGCGTGTTTATGTTCCGGAAAGTATTTGGCCCGAAGTAAAAGAGTTGTTTGGTAAAGAACTGGCTACGGTAAAAATGGGACCACCGGAAGATTTTACCAACTTTATAAATGCAGTAATCGACGAATCATCGTTTGATAAATTGAAAGGATTTATTGATCGTGCAAGGGAAGATGAAGATGCTGAGGTTATTTTTGGTGGAAATTGCGATAAATCAGTTGGTTATTTTATTGAGCCAACCGTAATTTTAGCTAAAAAACCAGATTACATTACCATGGAAGAAGAGTTGTTTGGACCGGTTTTAACTGTTTATGTTTACGAAGATGAAAAACTGGACGAAACACTTGAGATTCTGGATAAAACATCGATTTACGCTTTGACAGGTGCGGTACTTTCGCAAAATCGTTACAACATCGAAAAAATTACAAAACGTCTTGAAAATTGTGCAGGTAACTTCTACATCAACGACAAGCCAACCGGTGCCGTTGTTGGACAGCAACCTTTTGGTGGCGCCCGTGGTTCTGGTACCGACGATAAAGCAGGATCTATTTTTAATTTCTTGCGCTGGACATCGATTCGTACAATTAAAGAAACTTTTGTACCATCAGTAAATTATACTTATCCGAATTTTCAACCGGATGAAGAATAAGATATACCAACGTTAAGTTGTTTATAAAGAGGAGCTGATTTATTTCAGCTCCTCTTTTTTTTGAGCCGTAAGATGCCTACTTTTGTTGCATAATTATTTCGTAATGAAAAAGAAATTTACAGAATCGGGAATCTTCAGTGTTATCAGCAATAAGTTTGTTATTGCATCGGTTCTGTTTTTAACCTGGATCATCTTTTTCGACGAAAACAGTATTGTTGCACACGTTGAAAGTAAGCAACAACTGCACGATCTTATTCAGCAAAAAGAGTACTACAAAGCGCGTATTACTTCTGATAAACAAAAACTGGAAGACCTTAGCCAGGGAAAAGAAGAATTGGAAAAATTTGCACGCGAACAATATTATATGTCAAAGCCCGGCGAAGACGTTTTTATTGTAGTTGAAGAGGAAAAATAAAACATTCTCGAAAGAAATCCGTTATTTGTTTTTGTGGGAGTTCTATTATTTGAATGGTAGCATAATTTTCTTATATTGCTTTTGTAATGGCTGATAATCTCGACATATTCAAAATTAAAACGAACAACGTTGCACCGAAAAAGGGCCGCATTCTAATTGCTGAGCCATTTTTGTCCGGTCATTATTTTAATCGTTCGGTTGTACTTTTGGTAGCGCACAGCGAAAAAGGTGCAGTTGGTTTTATTTTGAATAAAAAAGTAGATTTCCCGATTCAGGATGTGTTCCCCGATTTTCCGGAATGCGACGCCGAAGTGTATTTGGGCGGGCCGGTATCAACCGATTCAATCTATTACATTCATAAACTGGGCGACAAATTACCCGGTAGCATTCATGTGCTGGATGACCTTTATTGGGGAGGCGATTTTGATGTGCTTAAACACGATATTAAACTTGGATTGATCGATCCAAAGGACATTCGTTTTTTCCTTGGTTATTCCGGCTGGGATGCCGGTCAGTTGGAAAGCGAACTAAAAGAAGATTCGTGGCTGGTTACAGATGTTGAGCAAGATGCCATTATGCGCGATTTGAGCGAATCGTCGTGGGTTGATTTTGTTAAAAAGGCGGGTTCGCGGTATTCTTTTTGGGAAAATTTCCCTGAAAATCCATTGTTGAATTAGAAAAGACCAGTGTTCAGTGTTCAGTGTTCAGTGTTCAGTAATCGGGAATAAGCTTGAAGCTTGTGGCATGCAGCTTTTCATTAAATCAAATAATTTTATGTTTTAAAAATTCGTTGAGTTTGTGGTGGATCTCATCAGAATATTCGTGTACATAACGTTTTGTTTCTAGACCCAAAACCCACTCGATTCCTTTTTCTTCGCTGGCAAAAAACAACTCATTCATGCTAAAAATATGTTCTTTTGAAATATCCGGAGTTTCAATTATTTTAAGACCGGATGATTTTGCAAGTTCAAGAATTACAAGACGCAGAACATCCTCGTAACAACCCGAATCGAGTGATGGAGTGATGAGTACATCTTTTTTCACCATAAAAATATTTGCCGCCACTCCTTCGCAGATGCAATCCTTTTCGTTTAGAATAATTGTTCCTTGCAAACCGGCATTTTGCGTTTGTGCACTTGCGGCTTCCCATAAAATCTGGTTGTGAATTTTAAAGCGACCGGAAATGGACTGCGTACTTTTTTTAAACGATGAAAACTGAACGAGTTTGCCCGCTGCCGTAAATGGAAAATCGAATTCAGCAAAAGCCGAACTGCTGATGAGCGTGTCGATTTTTGTTCCCGAAATAAAAAAACGGTAATCAATAAATCCCGAGCGGTAGAACTTGTTTTTATTCAGCATGCGCTTTGTGAGGCGAAACAGTTCTCTTTTGTTTTTAAACAAAGCCGGGAGCGTAAGATGAAAGGAGTTAAGTTGCCTTTCAATGGAATCGATATTTTCGTGGAAAAGCGGAATGCCACCAAAGCCAAACCATACTTTTTGAGAAAGAATAAATGGCTCGTCCCACAGAAATTCAGTGAGGTTCGCTTCGTGTTTCGAAACGACTTTGCCATTTATTATAATAAAATCCATTCTTATAAAAACGAAAATAAATTATCGATAAAACGATCGAACAATTCAGGTTTTAACAGGATCGGGAATACAAAACCAAACACTGCTCCCAAAAAGTGCGCGTCGTGTGCCACATTGTCTTTTTGCTTTTTGCTCATTTGATACGAGTAAAAAAGATATCCGAAGGCAAATAAAATTCCGGGAATGGGAAGAATGGCAAATAAATAGAGTGGTTCCCAGGGTTGAAAAAATATGGTTGCAAAAAGTACGGCAGAAACAGCACCCGAAGCACCAACTGCATTGTAATAGTAATTGTTTTTATTTTTTATCAGGCTCCAGATGTTTGAAGCTAAAATTCCGCCAAAATAGAGCAGTAAAAAATAGGCAGTAGAAGTGTGTTTCCCAAATTCTAGCTTAAAATAATATTCAATATTTCGTCCAAAAAAATACAAAACCATCATGTTTACAACAAGGTGGGGCCAGTTGGCATGAATAAAGGCATGCGAAATTAGCCGGTAATATTCTTTGCGGTGAATTATTTGGGCTGCATTAAATTGCAGTTTGTTTGCCAGTTCGTGGTTCTGAAAAGCAACATAAGAAATAACGGCAGTAACGCCGATAATAAACCATGTAATCATTTAGTGTAAAATTTTATAAATCATTTCTTTTTGTAAATCGCCCGTTTCAACCATTGTTGAAACATTAAAGCCTTTGCTTTTCATGTCGTACTCGCGCAAAATACCCATAATTTCATACAGTTTTGTGGGCGAGTATTTTTTCGCCGCTGCCACATATTCGCGCACAAAAAACGGGTGAACACGTAATTCGGCGGCCACATTTCGTTCCGATTTATCGTTTAGAAAATGATAGGTAAATAGCTTCGAAAAATAGAAATACAGTCCGGCAATGGTTTTTTGAACCGGATTTAATGTGGGATTGGCCCCAAAGTACTGTATGATTTTATTGGCCTTTAAAATATCTTTTTCACCCAGCGCATTTTGCAGTTCCAATACATTAAAATCTTTGCTTAATCCAATGTTTTTTTCGATGTGCTCGGGTGTAATTTTTGTGCTGCCTTTTACCGCAATCACCAGTTTGTCCAGCTCGTTTGCAATTTTGCTCAGGTCGGTTCCGAGATACGATGTAAGCAACATGGCTGCCTGGGGTGTAATACTGTAATTGTGATTTTTCAGGTATGCATCTATCCAGTTGGGTATTTTGTTTTCGTATAACTTTTTTGAAGTATAAACCACCCCGTTCTTTTTAATGGCTTTTACCAGTTTGGTTCTCGAGTCGAGATTTTTGTACTTGTAATTTAATACAAGAATGGTTGATGCCAGCGGTTTCTCGGCATAAGAAGTCAGTGTGTCTATTTTACTCAGACTTTGTGCTTCTTTTACCACAATAACCTGCTTGTTCGCCATCATCGGAAAACGCAATGAACTTTCTGCAATGGTGAGCGCATCCGAATCTTTTCCGTAAAAAACGGTTTGGTTAAATCCTTTTTCAGCATCTGTTAATACATTTTTTTCAATGTAATTCGAAAGCTGGTCAATAAAATAAGGTTCTTCACCCTGAAGCAAGTAAATGGGGTGATAAATTTGCTTTTTTAGATTTTGTAAAATATCTGCAAACTCCATTCTAAAATCTTAAGTGTTTTACCGATAAACCGTTATTTTTAACTTCGAGCAAGGCATCTATTCCAGCCTGGATGTGTAAATCCACAAAGGTAGAACTTACTTTTTTGTCGCTGGCCTCGGTTTTAACACCGGTCGAAATCATGGGCTGATCAGATACCAGCAACAATGCCCCTGTTGGAATCTGATTGGCAAATCCTACGGTAAATAAAGTAGCCGTTTCCATATCGATGGCCATGGCCCGTGTTTTTTTGAGGTACTTTTTAAAGCGCTCGTCGTATTCCCAAACGCGGCGGTTGGTTGTAAAAACCACTCCGGTCCAGTAATCCTGTTCTTTGTTTCGCAAAATATGTGATACGGCTCGTTGCAAATTAAATGCGGGAAGTGCCGGAACTTCAGGGGGTAAATAATCGTCGGAAGTACCGTCGCTGCGAATGGCTGCAATGGGAAGAATTAAGTCTCCCAATTTGTTTTTGCGTTTTAATCCGCCACATTTACCCAAAAAGAGTACACCGCGCGGATGAATTGCACTTAATAAATCCATAATGGTAGCGGCGTTTGGGCTGCCCATTCCAAAGTTTATCATTGTAATTCCTTCGGCAGTCGCACTTGGCATATTTCTATCGGCTCCGTCAATTGGCACTTCAAATTTTTTGGCAAAACGTTCAACGTAACCCTGAAAGTTGGTGAGCAAAATGTGTTTCCCAAAATCGTCCAGTTCTTTCCCCGTATAACGCGGAAGCCAGTTGTCTACAATTTCTTTTTTTGTCTTCATAAACCGAATTGTTTTACCTTTGTCGATTAAGTTTAAGGTTGAGACAAATGTACATTTTTCAGCGTCGCCAGCCAAAATGATTTAGCAAGGAAAAAGAATCTGTTTTATGGAAAAATTAAATTTACCAGAATACAACTTCAGAACCAAAACGGAAAACGGTAAAACATTGATTTTTGACTCGATACGAAAGAAATTTGTGGTGCTGACTCCCGAAGAATGGGTGCGTCAGAATTTTATTCAGTATCTGAAAACAGAAAAAAAGTATCCGGAAAATCTGATGGCGGTTGAAAAACAAGTGATGGTGAATGGAAAACAACGCCGTTTTGATTTGCTGATCTATCTTAAGAACGGGCAACCCTTTTTAATTGCAGAGTTTAAAGCGCCAAATGTAAAAATAACGCAGGATACTTTCGACCAGGTAGTGCGTTACAACATGGCATTGCGTGTTGAGCGGGTGCTTGTTTCGAATGGTTTGCAGCATTACGCCTGCGAAATCGATTACCCGAATAACTCGTACAGTTTTTTACAGGGAATACCTGAATTTAAAGAAGGGAAGTAAATTCTCAATCAAATTACGTTCAATTTCGTCATTCCGAATTTATTTCGGAATCTTATAAATGAGCTTTAGGCGAGAATTTTCTGGAACAAAATTTCATCCTTCCAGCCCGACAGGGTTTTAATCCAGTCTTTTTTAACTCCGCATTGCACAAATCCCGATTTTACAAATACATGTATACTTTTTGTATTGTCGGCCGTAATGTTTGCGTAAAGTTGTTTTAAGCCAATAATCTCGAGCGCATAAGCCGATAAAGCCTGCAAGGCATCGGCAGCATAACCTTTGTTTCGGTCGGCTTCGTCATGAATTAAAATTCCAACACCAGCACGTTGATGATAAGGTTCGAAGTCGAAAATGTCAACTGCTCCAACGGCTTCAAGCTTTTCGTTTTGTATGATTAAACGCAGTTGTTTTGTTTCGTAAATGTCTTTTGCAGCTTCAACTAAGTATTGAGCCAGAATATGTTTTGAAAAAGGGGTTTTGGTGTTGCTGACTTCCCAAATTTCAATGTTGTTTTCCCATTTGTAAAGCAAATCTATGTCGCCCGGTTCCAGTGGTCGCAAGCTTATTCTTCCATATTTTAGTTGCTTGTTCATTTGCGGTCTAAATTTTTCCATGCTTTTAGTAAAAGCCCGGCATCGGTTAAAGCCCTGTAATCCCGGGCATACAAAATATTTAACTGAGTTATTTTTTCTTTGTCTAAAGTTAGTTCAGGGAACATGTCGGCCGGATTTAAAACGCCACTTTTTAGGCACGGCAATGTTTCAAAGGTTTCGCTTTCAGGAATGTAACCGATCCACGATTTTTTACCCGATAAAACTCCAGCAATGTTTTTCAGAAAGTTGGCTTTTTGTTTGTAAAACCAAATTAGCAGCGGGCTGCTTATCAAAAATATAAGCGCAAATTCAATGTCAATAAGCCGCTTTTTACGTTTGTTCGAAGTTTTTGAAATGGCATTTACATTTACAACATACAAATCGCCGGCAGTGTGTATTGAATTGCTTCCAATAATACTAATACTTTCGGGGGGTGCAATTTTATAATCAATGTCTAGCTGAGTAAGGTCGAGCATAGCGCGAATAATTTCGGCGGAGCTCAGGTTTTCGGCACAAAAAATAATTTCATCAATTCGGTTAATGCGAATAATTTCGCGCAACTGATTTAATTCTCCAATGTAGTTTTTGCCTTTGTCGCTGTTGTCGAGTGCAATAAAACCTGCCAGTTCCGATTCTATTTGTGTTTTTTCGAGTATTTGTTTTACTCTTTCGGCTTCTTTTGAGTGGCCAACAATGGCAATTTTTCGCGCACTTTTTATGTCGAGCCTGAATCCTTTAATTTTAAACCAGTGAAATAACAGGCGGAATGTAATTACGGCAAACGACGACCAGGTAGTTCCCAATAAAATTAAAGCCCGCGAAAAACGGAACTTCTCGTCAACCAGCGAATAAACCAGCAGAATGGAGATGAGGCCCCAAACAATTCCACGAAGTATTTTGTACAAGCTTACCGGTTTTTTGTATCCTCCCGAAAATAAAATTCCAAACAAAAAGAAAAGGATATAAACGGGTACAACAAATTGTAAAAACTCCTTTGGATAATAATCGGCACGACCAAAATGCAGGTTTTCCCAAATGGGTGTAATTAACCAAAAGCCTGCAAATATCAGAAGTCCATCAATTAGCGGTACAACTATTTTTTCGATGATCCGTTTCGAAATCGAAATAAGCGCTCTGAAATAAATGGCCAGCTGTATGAGCAAGGCAAAAATTCCGGCTTTCCCTCCGGGGAAGTGTTTTTTAGCAAAAATGATCATTGCATTGTAAAATACCTTTACATAATTTAATGAACCTTTTTTTGTGCTCTCACCCTTGTAATGAATAATTGTGGTTTCGGGGAAATAATAATTTTTAAACCCACCTTGCTGAATGCGGTACGACAGATCAATGTCTTCGCCATACATAAAAAATGTTTCATCAAGCAAACCCACTTTGTCGAGTGCAGTTTTGCGCATTAACATAAACGCACCGGCCAAAACATCAATTTCGTGAATTTCGTTTTCGTTTAAATACGAAAGGTGGTATTTGCCAAATTTGTGCGATTGGGGAAACAGTTTCGATAAACCAAACATTTTGTAAAAAGCCACCCACGGAGTTGGTAACCCACGTTTCGATTCGGGCAAAAAGGTTCCTTTCCCATCAATCATTTTTACCCCCAGTCCGCCTGCTTCAGGATGCCCGTCCATAAAATCAACAACCTTTTTAAAGGTATCTTCTTCAACAACCGTATCCGGATTTAAAAGCAAAATATATTCGCCCTTTGCCAGTTTTATAGCCTGGTTGTTGGCCTTCGAAAAACCAACATTCTGTGTGTTGTGTATAAACTGAATGTTTGGAAACTTTTCGCGAATAAGCTGGGCCGAACCGTCAACGGAATTATTATCGACTACAAAAATTTCGGCAGAACAATTTTTTACAGCCTTTAGTACCGAGTGCAGGCACTGCTCTAAAAAATGTTTTACGTTGTAGTTGACTATAATTATTGAAAGTTTCATGTAACGAAAGTTGGAAGACGGAAGTTGGACAGCGGAAGTAAAACCACTTTCCTGATCCTGCGTCAACCTTTTGTTAATACCTTAACTTTTATTTGTACTGATAGCCAAAAATAGCAATCCTTTTTGGATAACGGAAAAAAAAGAAAAATGTGATTCAACTGACTTATTTTCCCACTGAACTTTCATACGGAACACGGTTGGTTAACGAGCGTCCCAACGTAATTTCGTCGGTATATTCCAGTTCGTCGCCAATGGAAACGCCACGAGCCAAAGTAGATACCTTTACGTTTTTATCCTTTAATTTTCTGAAAATGTAAAAGTTGGTGGTGTCGCCTTCCATGGTGGTAGAAAGCGCCAGGATAACTTCAATTATTTTGCCTGAATCAACACGATTTATCAGCGATTCTATCTCCAGATCGGATGGGCCAATTCCATCCATTGGCGAAATAATACCACCCAGCACATGGTACAAACCGTTAAATTGTTGTGTGTTTTCAATCGACATTACGTCACGAATATTTTCCACCACACAAATCACACTTTCGTTTCGTGCAGGATTGGCGCAAATCTGGCAGGTTTCGGTATCCGAAATGTTGTGGCAAACTTTGCAATGTTGTATTTCGCTGCGCAACTGAATCAGGCTGTTTCCAAAAACAGTAACGTCTTCAACGTCCTGGCGTAGCAGGTGCAAAACCAGTCGAAGTGCACTTTTTCGGCCAATGCCCGGTAGTTTTGAAAACTCGTTTACCGCATTCTCCAATAAACGCGATGGATATTTGTCGATATTCATGCCTCAAAAATAGCAGTATTATTTGAATGCCGGAATTCAAAAATCAATTAAAAATTTGCTCGGGCTAAGTGTGATAAAGTACTTCGCTTGCGATTAAATAGTTGCAATTTTATGTTTTATAATCGATTTTTACTTATCTTTTTGTTCCCAATAAAAAACAAAATTTACAAGTATGAAGTTTACAGGCATTTTTATAATCGCACTTTTTGTTTCGGTGCTTGCTTTTGCTCAGGTACCCGATACTACAACAGTTGAGGAGACAATGGTTGAAGAGACAATGGTTCAGGAAGAACCGGTGGTTCAAAAACCCAAAATCGACAAAAGTAAATTGTATTACGGCGGGTATTTAAATTTGTCGATTGGCAGTTACACTGTAATTGGTGCAACTCCCATGGTGGGTTACAAACTAACACCAAAATTTTCGGTGGGAGGGCAGTTGTCGTACGAATATGTAAAAGACAAACGCTACAGTACCGATTACGAAACTTCCAATTACGGGTTGAGTGTTTTTAGCCGGCTTAGGGTTGTTCCGCAGCTTTATTTACACGCCGAATTTTCGGAGATGAACTACAAACTGTATTCGTTTAACGGAAGCAGCAGCCGCGAGTGGGTGCCTTTTTTATGGCTGGGTGGAGGTTACAGTCAGCCCATTACCAAAAATACCTGGTTTACGGCGCAGGTGTTGTTTGATGTAATTAACGACGAAAATTCGCCTTACAAAGACTGGGAACCCTACTTTAGTGTGGGTATTGGCGTAGGTTTTTAATAAAAGGAAAGGATATAAATAAGAATGCCGCCGGTTAGTTCAACCGGCGGCATCTTCTTGTTATGTCCCTCTTACTTTTCCCGCCGTAATTTACAAACCGGCAGGTTCTTCTTTTTTGTACCGTTTTTTTACTACCTCGTTATTTTCGGCAATAATTTCGGCAATGGTACGGGCAAAATCTCCGTAAACTGCTTCGTCAACCACTTCCATGGCGCGCAAATAGATCACTAATTTATCGTTGATAAGCGACAGAATCTCTTTTTTGATTGTTGTTGCCGTTTGTTGTGTCGATTCCATGGCTTTTTCCTGTTCCCAGATTATACGGGCAGCTTCGAATTCGTTTTGTGCAGATTGTAGGGCTACAATAGTTTCGGCACAACCCGACAGAAGCGCAATGGCATCGAGTAGTTTTTGTTTCGACAAATCGTTGAGCATGGAGCTAATCAGCGACGATTCGGTTGAATAACTCTCGCCTGTAATGCTTAGCCCGTAATGATCGAGCACTTTTTCAACGACCTGGGCGGCGGCTTTAACAGCAGGATCGGGATGATGGATAAATCCCATAACAAGGTAAAACAAGGAGCGAACCTGCATGTCGCGGTCGGCATCTTTTTCTTCCAGAATACTCTCCGATTTTATCCGGTTGATGGATGAGGTTAAAGTCAGCGAAAGCGGCTCAAGCGTTGTAAACATGTTTGCCAGATGCGGATCGGTGTTTAAACCGGTGGTTTTGTAGGCGCCAATAAAACGCATACTTACCGAGTCAACTTCTGTAACAAGGCTTGCTGTCATTAATTTTTCAATCATAACTGATAATTTTTTGTTTGTTAATAGGTTAACCAGTGCAACTTGTTGATTTTTGTAAGTGCTTGTGGTTGTTAATTGTTAGTAAGTTACAATCATTTGTTTGAAAGAGCCAAGTATGTTTTTATGTTGTGCAACCATGCATAAAAATCGTAGGGTAATTCGAATCAACCCGGCGGTTGGTGAAGCAGGCTTATGGTAATTTTAGCCAAACTGCCGATGCGTGAAGCAGGCTTATGGTAAGCTTTCATCTCTTTTTATTTTTTGAAGCAGGCTTATGGTAAGCTTATGTCATTTTGTGTTGGGTGAACAAACCTTATGGTAAGCTTTCGCCATTTTTGTTTGTGGCAGGGAAGCTTAAGGTAAGGCTGCACGCTTTTTTAGTAGGCGGATTTTTTTTGTATTCGTTTGCTCTACCAAGCAGTATGGCGGGGAAAAATTATTCGAAAATTGAATTGTAATTTTATCAATCATATGTTTTTCCTGTTTTGTGCAACACACTCAAAAAGAGGATTTATGCTTTCAAACATTTTTAATTGCCACTTTCGGGTTTCAGCTAAAAAAATTATATATATTTAATGGGTGTACAGTTGTATTGAAACGCTTGTTGTGCGTAGTTTCCCAAAATGAACTGATGCTGTTAGGTTTTCTACTTGCCGGGGAAAAGAAAAAGTAAACATTTAAAAGTTAACCTATGGAAGGACAAAAAGTAAACAATATTGTATCAAAATCACTGGTTATTTTTGCCATTTTAATTTCCATAATTGGTTTGTTGGGCTGGTTTACCGGCAAGTTGTTTCTTGCAAAGTTGTCAGTTCTTTACATTCCTATTGCACCCTCCACGGCCTTCTCATTCTTATTACTATCGGCAGTGTTGTTAGCATACTTGTTCAATTTTAAATGGAAAGCATTTGAAACGGTCTCGGTATCAATACTCTTTATTATACTACTTTTCACACTTGCTATTTTAGTCGATATCCTTTTTAATTTTAAATGGGATATCGAAAAAATCTTTATCAAAAATCCGGATTCTTTTGGCGAAGTTGTAATTGGGCGTATGTCTCCGTTAACCGCACTCTTGTTTATTCTGGAGGCCACGGCTGTTCTTCTGTATAAAAAAAGAAATATTAAGTTGCTACGACACACTTTAGGAATAATCCTGATTTTGTCGGTTATGATTAGTTTGATACTGATAATCGGCTATCTGTATAAAACACCTCTTTTGTATGGAGGGACAATTATTCCGGTTGCATTGCCAACGGCCATTTGTTTTGCGCTTATCGGAATTGCCATAATTCACAGCATTAGTTTTAATTTCTGGCCTTTTTCGTTGTTCCTAAAAAGTACTCCACAAAAGAAAATAGCAACTACTTTTCTTCCCATTGTTATTGTTTTTTTGATTCTTGATAGTTATTTAAAAGCAACTTTTATTGAGCAATATCACAATTATGCACTCGTTTCGGCCATTGAACTAATTATTGCAATTATAGTGGTTAGTTTTATCATTATTTTTATTTCACGAATTCTGGGGGCATCATTACAAAAAGCTGAAAAGCAATTGTTGGAAGCAAAGGAACGAGCCGAACGAAATGAAAGAGACCTTAACAGAGCACAGGAAATTACACACATTGGAAGCTGGTATTTAAATACAAAAACAAATGAAGTTACCTGGACCGAAGAGTTGTATAAAATGTATGGCTTTGACCCCGATAAGCCTGTTCCGCCTTATACCGAGCACATGAAATTATTCACCCCCGAAAGTTGGAATCTTTTATCATCATCGCTTGCCAAAACCAGTGAAACCGGAGTACCCTACGAACTGGAATTGGAAACCGTTCGGATTGATAAAACGAACGGTTGGATGTGGGTGCGGGGAGAAGCCGTTTTTAATGATAAGAATGAAATAATTGGTTTGTGGGGGGCAGCACAAGATATTTCTGAAAGCAAAAGAATTCAGAAAAAATTATCGGATAACGAGTTCTTTTTAAAAAAGGCCCAGGAGTTGGGAAAAATAGGAACATGGGAACTCGATATTGTTTCCGGCGTACTTCTATGGACTGAAGAAAACTATAAAATATTTGGTGTAGTACCCGGAACTCCTCTGACTTTTGAAACTTTTATGAATTGCATTCACCCTGACGATAAAGAGTTTGTTGCGAAGGAATGGAATTCGAAAATGATGACCAACAATTACGATATAGAACACAGATTACTGGTTAATGGGCAGGTGAAATGGGTTAGGGAAAAAGCAGATGTATCGTACAATAAAAAAGGAGAACCGATATTTGCGATTGGTTTTACCCAGGATATTACAATGCGAAAACTTGCCGAAGAGAAAATTCGTTTAAAAGACATCGAGTTTAGAAAACTTTCGGCAAATGTTCCCGATCTGATTTTTCAGTTTACTCGACGCCCTGATGGAAGTTATGTTGTTCCCATTGCATCTGAAGGAATTAAGAATATTTTTGGATGTTCGCCGGAAGATGTTGTTGATAGTTTTGAACCAATAGCCCGTGTAATACACCCCGATGATGCGCAAAGAGTAATTGAAGACATTGAGAACTCGGCAAAACATCTTGCTTATTTTACCTGCGAGTTTCGTGTGAAAATACCGGGAAGAGATATCCAATGGATTTATTCCCGTTCAAATCCGGAGAAACTGGCAGATGGAAGTATAACCTGGTATGGATTTAATGTAGATATCACTAAGATTAAGAAATACGAAGAAGAATTAATTAAAGCCAAAGAAAAGGCAGAAGAAAGCGACCGCTTAAAATCTGCATTTCTGGCTAATATGAGTCACGAGATCCGTACTCCAATGAATGGTATTTTAGGTTTTACCAGTTTGTTAAAAGAACCCGGGCTTGATGGGAGAGACCAGCAACGTTTTGTTGACATTATCGAAAGAAGTGGAAATAGGATGTTGGATACAGTAAATGCCATTATCGATATTTCTAAGATTGATGCCAAGCTGGTTGAAGTCACAAAAACACCTTTTGATGTAAACGATGAACTGGAATCGCTGGTTAATTTCTTTGCCAGAGAAGCCGAATCGAAAGGAATAGAATTAAGATTTGCTGAAAAATTACCTGCAAAAAATTCTTTTGTCATTTCAGATAAAGTAAAGCTGAATTCCATCTTTACAAATCTTATTAAAAATGCCATTAAATACACCGACAAAGGATCAATTAAGCTGTTTTGTAAAATTGAGGATTCAAATTTTGAATTTAAAATTGTTGATACGGGAATTGGAATTCCGCCAAATCGGATTGATTCAATCTTTAATCGTTTCGAGCAGGCCGACATTGAAGATAGAAGAGCATTTGAAGGATCGGGACTTGGGCTTACCATTGCAAAAGCCTATGCCGAAATGTTAGGTGGTACTATCTCTGTTGAATCAGAATTTGGGAAAGGCTCTGCCTTTTGTTTTAAAATTCCGTGGATTAAGCCCAAAAATACACCTGAAATTGAACCTAGTGATTCGGGTGTGAATAACAAATCCAAAAAACAATTGAATATTTTAATTGCAGAAGATGACGATATCAGCTTTAAATATCTGGATGTAATTCTTAGAGGAGTAGCCAGCAGAGTTGACAGGGCAGTGAATGGAAAGGAAGCCGTTGAGCATATGAAGAATACCAAAGATGTTAGTCTTATTTTAATGGACATTAAATTGCCATTGATGAATGGTTATAAAGCATCAAAGAAAATACGAAAATTCGACAAGGATGTGGTTATTGTTGCACAAACCGCCTATGCTCTTGAAGGCGATAGTGATAAAGCGCTTGAAGCAGGGTGCAATGATTACATTGCAAAACCTGTAAGCAAACCAAAATTATTAGAATTGATCGATAAGCACCTGTAACGAAAGGCTTCCAGTAAATGAAGGTATATTTCTAATTTCATACAACCTTTTTTAAAAGCCATCTCTGCCGGTAAACAGAGATGGCTTTGTTGTTACAACTCCTCCGAAGTGTTGGCTTGTGCATCGATTACTGCAATGGCGGTCATATTAATAATTTCGCGAACGGTGCTGTCGCGTTGTAAAATATGGATCGGCTTTTTCATCCCCATTAAAACCGGGCCAATTGCTTCGGCAGTGCCAAGCCCCTGCAAAATTTTATAGGTAATGTTGCCCGAGCTTAAATTCGGAAAAATAAGTGTGTTGGCATCCTGGTCGCCCAATTTGTTAAAGGGGTAACGCGAGTAACGCAATTTACCATTTAAGGCGTAGTTGGCCTGCATTTCGCCATCAACAATTAAGTCGGGGTATTTTTCGTGGAGAATTTTAACGGCTTCTTTAACGCGCACCGGACTTCCTTCTCCTTTATAAGCTCCAAAGTTGGAGTAGGAGAGCAGTGCAATTTTGGGCTCAATATTAAACCGTCTCACCTCGGCTGCCGTTAATAGGGTCGTGTCGGCCAAAGTTTGTGCCGATGGATTCATGTTTACAGTTGTATCGGCCAAAAACATTGAACCGCGTTTGGTCATTAAAATATACATTCCTGCAATGTGATTAAAATCTTGTTTTACACCAACCACTTGCAATGCTGGCCGTATGGTGGATGAATAATTTCGTGAGAAGCCGGAAATAAATGCATCTGCCTCGCCGGTTTCTACCATCATCGATCCAAAATAATCACGGTTGTACATGTTTTCAACGGCTTCATTGTAGGTCATACCCTTACGTCTGCGTTTTTCGTATAGGATTTTTGCGTAATGATGCCGCTTTTCATCACTTACCGATTGGTGTAAGTCAATAATCGGAACATTGTCCAGTTCCAGTTGATTTTCTTTAATTAGCTCCTTTATTTTTTCTTTGTTACCCAACAAAATAGGTTTTGCAATTCCTTCGCGCACAACAAACTGAACCGCTTTTAGTATGCGGAAACTGTTGGCCTCGGCAAATACAATTTTTTTAGGATCTTGTTTGGCTTTGTTCCGAATGGCCATTATTAGCTTGTTGTCGATTCCGAGCCTGCCGGTTAATTCACGCTCATAAGCTGCCCAGCTTTTTATGGGTTTGCGGGCAACACCCGATTCCATAGCCGCATGGGCAACCGCGGTAGATACGGTGGTAATCAATCTTGGATCAAGCGGTTTCGGTATAATGTATTCTTTTCCGAACACAATATTTTTAAGGTTGTACGCTTTGGCAACCATTTCCGGAACGTATTCTTTGGCCAGCTTTGCAAGGGCTTTGGCGGCTGCAATCTTCATTTCTTCGTTGATGGTTGTTGCACGAACGTCCAGTGCTCCTCTGAAAATGAACGGGAATCCCAGCACATTGTTTATCTGGTTGGGGTAATCGCTTCGTCCGGTAGCCATAATTATGTCGTTCCGGACCGAGGTTGCGTCTTCGTATGAAATTTCAGGATTTGGATTGGCCATGGCAAACACAATTGGGTTTTTGGCCATCGATTTTATCATTTTTTTGGTTACCACGCCTTCCACCGAAAGTCCAAGAAATACATCGGCTCCTTTCATGGCTTCTTCAAGCGTATTGATTTTCCGGTTGGTAACAAATTGTTGTTTTATTGGATTAAGGTCGGTTCGTTCGCGGTTTAGCACCCCTTTACTGTCGAGCATAACCACGTTTTCGGGTTCAACACCCAAACGTATGTAGAGTTTTATACATGAGATTGCAGCTGCCCCGGCACCACTCACAACCACTTTTACATTTTCAATGAGTTTGTTGTTTATTTCTAGCGCATTCAGCAACCCGGCAGAAGAAATGATGGCAGTACCGTGCTGGTCGTCGTGAAACACCGGAATGTTCAGTTCTTTTTTCAGCGTTTCTTCAATTTCGAAACATTCGGGAGCTTTTATATCTTCCAGGTTAATTCCTCCAAAAGTTGGGGCAATGGCCTTTACTACTTCAATTAATTTTTTCGGATCTTTTTCATCTACTTCAATGTCGAACACATCAACATCGGCAAAAATTTTAAACAGCAAACCTTTTCCTTCCATAACCGGCTTGCCTGCTTCGGGGCCAATGTCGCCCAAACCTAATACCGCAGTTCCGTTCGAAACTACAGCTACCAGGTTTCCTTTTGATGTATACTTGTAGACATTGTCCACATTTTTGTTGATCTCGAGACAAGGCTGAGCAACTCCCGGAGTATAAGCCAGCGATAAATCATACTGAGTGTTGTGTGGTTTTGTTGGAACTACTTCGATTTTACCCGGTCGGTTTTTTTTGTGGTAGTTGAGCGCATCAACTCTACGAATTTTAGGCATGACGAACGATTTTGGTTTTCTATAAATTTACAGAAAAGCAAGGGGAGATTTTATGTTATTAATCAACCTAAAAACTGTTTTGCAACAAAAAAGAAAAGATTACCACAATTTTGTTGCAGGAGTTTATTTCGATCAGTTCGAATTTGCTAACTCAAGCCTATTCAAAAATGTTTTAAGACTTTCCGGATATAAGATACAACTCTTTTTTACGTAAGGGCAAGACTAATCCTTTGCAGCCGGGGGAAAATAGTTTTTCTTTGTAAAAATTAGTTTTACGCTATGAGAATTATATTAACCACTTTACTTCTTTCATTTCTGTCTTTTTATTTGTTGGGGCAAAATAGTACCCGGGTTGAAAATTTGCGTTGCGAGTATCTGGAAAATCCCTTAGGTGTTGATTCGCCAAATCCTCGTTTCACATGGATGTTATCAGATCCGGAATCCGGGGCGAGCCAGCAGGCTTATCAAATTCTGGTTTCAACCGATTCGGCAAAAGTTGCACAAGGTACAGGCGATGTTTGGGATTCGGGAAAAAGAAATTCCGATGCCATTCTTACTCAATTCGCAGGGAAAGATCTAAAGCCTTTTACCAAATATTTCTGGTTGGTTTCGGTCTGGAACCAAAAGAATGAAAAGGAAAGTTCTGCCGTCGCTTCGTTTGAAACAGGAATGATGGGTAAGCACAACTGGAAAGGGAGTTGGATTAGCGATTACAAGGATATAAACGAAAAAGCTGCGCCCTATTTCAGAAAGGAGTTTGAAACAGAAAAGAAAATCAAGTCGGCGCGTGCTTATATGGTTGCTGCAGGTTTGTTTGAGTTGTATCTAAATGGCGAAAAAGTTGGTAACCACAGGCTCGATCCGATGTACACCCGTTTCGATCGTCGTAATCTGTATGTAACATTTGATGTTACTGCTCAGCTAAAAAGTGGTAGAAATGCCATTGGAGTTCTGCTCGGCAATGGCTGGTACAATCACCAATCAATGGGTGTTTGGGATTTTCATAATGCACCCTGGCGAAACCGGCCGGCATTTTGCCTCGACCTTCGAATTACCTATGAGGATGGAACTGTGGAAACCATTGTTTCAGAGCGCGACTGGAAAACTTCGACCGGAGGTGTTGTTTTTAACAGCATTTATACGGCAGAACATTTCGATGCACGAAAAGAAAAGCAAGGATGGAATACTCCCGGATTTGACGATAGCAAATGGCAGGGAGTTAAATACCGGCCAACTCCTTCTCAGAATATTGTTTCTCAATTGTTGCATCCCATCCGAAATGTGGAAGAGATTGTTCCTCAACAAATGACAAAAATAAATGATACAACCTATTTGTACGATCTGGGAAGAAATATTGCGGGTGTTAGTCAAATCAGTGTACGAGGTAAAGAAGGCACAATTATTAAATTAAAACATACTGAAAGATTGTCTGTCGATGGTAGAGCTGATGCTTCGAACATCGATGTGTATTACAGAGGAGATAAAGTAACTGATCCTTTTCAAACTGATATTTTTATCCTTAGTGGAAAAGGAGAGGAGCAGTTTATGCCAAAGTTTAACTACAAGGGATTTCGTTATGTTGAAGTTACCTGCAGCCATCCAATCGATTTGAAAAAAGACAATCTGAAGGGATATTTTATGCACAGCGATGTGCCGCAAGCCGGCAGTATTGAAGCATCAAATCCGTTGATCAATAAGTTATGGTGGGCTACAAACAATTCTTATTTATCCAATTTTATTGGCTACCCAACCGACTGTCCGCAACGCGAAAAAAACGGCTGGACCGGAGATGCTCATTTTGCCATTGAAACGGGACTTTACAATTATGATGGAATTACCATTTATGAAAAATGGCTGGCCGATCATCGTGATGAACAACAACCAAACGGAGTGCTTCCGGATATTATTCCTACAGGTGGCTGGGGCTATGGAACCGATAACGGGGTAGACTGGACCAGTACAATTGCCATTATTCCATGGAATATTTACATGTATTATGGCGACAGTAAATTACTTGCCGACTGTTACGACAACATTAAACGTTATGTGAACTACATCGATTCGCGAAGCCCGGACGGTTTAACCTCGTGGGGGCGTGGCGACTGGGTGCCAGTTAAATCGCAGTCAACCAAAGAATTGATGTCTTCCATTTACTATTATGTAGATACGCAGATTCTTGCTGATGCTGCTAAATTATTTGGCAAACAGGATGACCACACCCGGTATTCAACGCTGGCGCAAAAAATAAAGCAATCTGTTAATGAAAAATACCTGAACGAGGAAACCGGTACTTATGCCAATGGGACACAGACCGAACAGAGTATGCCACTGATGTGGAATGTGGTACCGGCAGATATGCGAAAACTAGTTGCCGATAATTTGGCAAAAAAGGTAGAAGAAAACGGTTTCCATTTAGATGTTGGTGTACACGGAGCAAAGGCACTTTTATTTGCCTTGAGTGAAAACGGACATGCAGAAACTGCTTATAAAGTGGCTGTTCAGGATAAATACCCTTCGTGGGGCTGGTGGATTGTAAACGGAGCAACTACGCTGCTCGAGAACTGGGACCTGGAAGCACCAAGAGATATTTCCGATAACCATATGATGTTTGGTGCAGTGGGAGGATGGTTTTACAGAGGATTGGGTGGAATCTATCCGGATGAGAACCATCCCGGATTTAAAAATGTGATTCTTAAACCTAACTTTATATCGTCGTTAGAAAACATTAAAGTGTCACATAAATCTCCTTATGGCGAAATAATTTCGGCGTGGCAACACAAAGGCAAAGCGATTCTTTATTCGGTTACACTTCCTGCCAATTCTGTTGCCGATTTTTACGTGCCTTCTGGTTACAGCATTCAAAAGGCCAGTGAGGCTGCCAGCGGTAAAAAGGTAAATCTTACAGTGAATGAAAACGGTATTTACAAGTTGCAGGCAGGAAGTTATGTGATTGAACTTAGGTGATACTGACAGTTGTCATAGATTTGATTTTTGTAGTACTGCATTTAACAGTGAAGCAGTATAGCGGTCAGATATCCGGATCTTAGGAATCTAATATTATTGTTTTACATGTATTTAAAACAATATTGAATTTGAATATGCCTTATCGATTGATATAAGACGGATCACATGAAATTTCAGGTGGAGTAATTTTTCGAAGTTTGTATAATCCTGCAACAATAGATATTATAATGCGCCTTTGCCTTATCAGGCCGATTCTACTCTTTGGTTTGGCCCAAAGAGTAGACAGAAAACCCAAGGCTGCGCCCGCTTCACTCGGAAAAGCTACGCGATGCCGGCTAAAATTCCTGAAACTCGTCGTACCTCCTCAAACAGCGGTAATTTTTTAACGCCGACACCACTTGTTTTCCGGCTCACCGAACGAGGCCGAAGCTTCGAATAAGGTCTTTGGTTTGCCTCCCCAGATCAGAGGATCGGCCTCTTTTGGTCTTTATGATAACGGAAGGCAAGGATCAAAAGTAGCCTGGATTTTTCTGCTTCGTCCCGATTGAATCAGGTTGAAGGCCTGCGGCAGCAATTTTAAAATCGACTAAAGGTCAAATTGACTTTTAGTGTGCCCATGTACTTTTGATATATAAATATTCAAATCCACCGGATTTTACGGGTGAGCCTATAAGACGAGGTATTTTATGGGAATTTTGTGCAAATAAAAAAGGGCTCACAACTTAATTTGGTTGCGAACCCTTTTGCTTTTTGTAGCGAGAGGCGGGCTTGAACCGCCGACCTCATGATTATGAATCATGCGCTCTAACCAGCTGAGCTACCTCGCCATTTGTTTTTCAAAATTGCGGTGCAAATATAGTATTTATTTTTATTTCCAATCCATTTTTGAATAAAATTTCCGAAGAAGTTTAATCCGGTTTATTTTCCGAGTTGTAAGTTCCATACTTATTAATTATATTGCCGAAAATCGAACTTATGACTGACAAGATCAAAATAAACATGGAGTATATCATAAATTGCTCACCTAAAGTTTTATACAATCGTTTAAGTACTGCTTCTGGTTTAACAGAATGGTTTGCCGACGATGTTCGGGTACGCGGTAAAAAATATACTTTTGTTTGGGAAGGATCGGAACAAAGTGCAGAAATGACCCTGCACAAAGAAAACAGATTGGTACGTTTTGTTTGGCTCGACGAAGAAGATACTTACTTTGAGTTTAAAATCACCCGCGATGAACTGACCGGTGATGTTTCGTTGCTGGTAACCGATTTTACCGAAGAGGACGAAAAAGAAGAAACTGAAAGTTTATGGAGCTCGCAGGTGGAGAGTTTAAAACATGTTCTTGGCTCATAAGGCGCTGAATTTAAGAATGCTTAACCTCTCTCCCATAACCTTAAATGTTTCTTAACCTTTTTTACTTTACTAATTCCTAAAATAACTTAGTTTTGTACTCGTTTCTATAACTGAGGAAAATTACTTAATGAAGCGTTTACATTTATACGTTATCCGATCTTTTTTAGGGCCATTTTTTATGACCTTCTTCATCGTGCTATTTATTCTGCTCATGCAGTTTCTTTGGAAATATGTGGACGATTTGGTGGGTAAGGGGCTCGATTTTAGCGTATTGGGCGAAATGATGTTTTATGCATCGTTTGCTTTACTACCATTGGCCTTTCCTTTGGCCATGTTACTTGCTTCTATTATGACATTTGGAGCCCTTGGCGAAAATTACGAGCTGGTAGCGATGAAAGCATCTGGTATTTCTTTGGTTCGAATAATGCGACCATTGGTTGTTATTGCCATTTTAATTACCGGAGTTGCCTTTTATTTTGCAAATAATGTTCTGCCTGAAACCAATTTACGTTTTTCAACTTTGTTGTATAGTGTAAAAAAACAACGGCCCGAATTGGTATTACAAGCCGGAGTATTTACAAACGAAATGGATGGCTACAGTATTAAAGTGGGGACTAAAAACAACACTACAAAAATGCTCTACGATCTGTTAATTTACGATCACACCGGCAACAAAGCCAATGAGAGCGTTACTGTGGCAGATTCAGGTTTTCTGAGAATTACCGAAGACAAAAGATACATGGTGCTTGATTTGTACAACGGTGTTAATTATCAGGAGCAAAAATCGGAAAACAAAAACAACAAAGACAACCATGCCTACCAGCGAAACCAGTTCGATGCCCAAACCATTCGTGTTCGGGTAAAAGACTTCGAGTTTGACCGCAAAGATGAAAGTATCTTTAAAAATCAATACCGAATGTTAAACATCAGTCAGTTGATGTTAATGGAAGATACTCTTCAGGATGATTATTACACGCGTCTTCGGAATTATATGATGCAATTAAATGTAACGCCGCATCTCTCAAAAAAGATGTATAATTTAACTGTTCCACACGATTCTTTAAAACGGGATGAGGTGGTTGAGGTAGCTGATTCAATTTTTAATTTTGACGAACATTTTGAGCGAATTGATAAGTGGGTGAAAGCAGACATAGCCAAAACAGCCTTAAACGATGCCCGTGGCGTTGTTCAGAATTTATCGATGTATGAAGGCCAACTCTACCTGAAAAAGAAAACACTTAATAAATATAAAATGGAACGACACAGAAAGTATACCTTGTCTATTGCTGTGTTGATTTTCTTTTTTATAGGTGCTCCGCTTGGTGCAATTATTCGAAAAGGTGGGCTTGGAATGCCCGTTGTTGTCTCCATTTTTCTTTTTATTTTGTACTACATCGTTTCCATGAGTGGCGAAAAAACAGCACGTGAGGATGTATGGAATATGATTAACGGAATGTGGTTTTCGTCGTATATCTTTTTCCCGATTGGCGTATGGCTTACTTTTAAAGCGGCCACCGATTCATCAATTATGACCGCTGAAACTTATACCAAATTTTTCAAACGTTTGACCAATATTCCATTTATTGGCAAAAAGAAGTCGGAGCAATAAAACATTATTAAAATGAAAATACTACAGGTAACAAACAAGGTGCCGTATCCAACAAAAGATGGTGGTGCTATTGCCTGTATGAATCTTACCAAAGGATTTGCTCATTTGGGGCACGATGTTACAGTGTTAACTATGAACACGCTCAAACATCATGTTACCGAAGATGAAATCCCGGAATCGGTAAAAGATGTTGCAAAATTCGAATTGGTTGATGTACCTGCCCGGATAAATATAATCGGGGCACTTGTGAATTTTATTTTTTCAGGTAAACCATACAATGCTGTTCGTTTTATCGATAGAAAATTTGGAAAGGCTTTGGCGCAACTTCTGGATGAAAACACCTACGATGTAATTCAACTTGAAGGTTTGTATGTTTGTCCGTATATTCCCATAATCCGACGCAAATCGAAGGCTACCATCGTTTATCGTTCGCATAATATCGAATTCGAGATATGGGAACGGGCTGCTCAAATGGCTTCCGGCTTACGAAAATTTTACCTGAACAATCTTTCGAAACGTATTAAACGTTTTGAAATAGCTCTGATAAATCATTACGATTTATTGGTGCCCATAACGGAACGCGACGGAGAGTTGTTGGATAATTTGGGAAATACGCGTAAAAAGCACATTTCGCAAACCGGAATTGATGCGTCGGTACTGGTTCCAAATTCAAAAAATCTCGAGCACCCTTCATTGTTTCACATCGGGTCGTTGGAGTGGGCGCCTAATCAGGAAGGCCTGGTTTGGTTTTTGGAAAATTGCTGGGCCGAAATTCATCAAAAATACCCGTCGTTAAGATTCTATATTGCCGGAAGAAATGCACCTGTTTGGCTGCAAAACCGATTTAACTTGCCAAATGTAATTTTCGAAGGCGAAGTTGCAGACGCTTACCAGTTTATAAATTCAAAATCGATTATGCTTGTTCCGCTTTTCTCGGGAAGTGGAATGCGTATTAAAATTATTGAAGGAATGGCTTTGGGGAAAAGTATTATTACCACTCCAATTGGAGCTGAAGGAATTGGTGTTAGTGCCAACGAAAATATTGTAATTGCCGAGGATGCAGCTGAATTTGTAAGTAAAATATCTCAACTTGTCGAGGATCAGTTTTTTTACGAGAAAATAGGAAGAAACGCAATTGAGTTTATACTCGAAAAATTTGATAATTTAGCAGCAGCAGCTAAACTTATCGAGTTTTATAAAGAGAATTCAAAATGATATTAACCATTCTGTTTTGGTCCTTACTTATTATTCTTTTTTATACGTACGTGGGGTATGCCCTAATTCTTTGGTTCCTTGTAAAAATAAAAAAGTCATTTTCTGCATTAAAAAAGATTGCGAATGAAGCAGGTTACCAACCGGATGTTTGCCTTTTTGTAACCGCTTTTAACGAAAGAGACTATATACAGCAAAAAGTACAAAACTCGTTTCAGCTCAATTATCCGCAAGAAAAAATACAGTATCTCTGGGTTACCGATGGTTCAAACGACGGAACTCCTGACCTTCTGAAACAAATGGATGACAGGCTGGAAGTTTACCACCAGGATGAGAGACGCGGGAAAATGCATGCCATGAACCGCGGGATGAAATTTGTAAAAGCACCAATCGTAATCTTTTCCGATTCGAATACAGTCCTGGGAAAAGATTCGATTGTTGAAATTGTGAACAGTTTTAGTAATCCGAAGGTAGGTTGTGTGGCAGGAGAAAAACGAATTGTAGAGAAAGAATCAGAATCGGCAGCCGGAGCAGGGGAGGGTTTGTACTGGAAGATGGAATCCTGGATTAAAAGAAATGATTCGGAGCTTAATTCGGCTGTGGGTGCCGTGGGCGAATTGTTTGCAATACGCACCGAGCTTTTTGAGGAAGTTGAAACCGATACGCTGCTCGATGATTTTATTATCTCGTTGCGAATTGCCCAAAAGGGGTATAAAATTGCATATACTCCAAATGCGTATGCAGAGGAAACAGCATCGTTAAATGTAAAGGAAGAATTAAAACGTAAGGTTCGGATTGCGGCTGGAGGTATCCAAACCATATTTCGACTAAAAAGCCTGCTCAATCCGTTTAAGTATGGAATCTTAACGTGGCAGTATTTTTCGCATAAAGTTTTACGCTGGGCTTTGGCACCACTTTCGCTTTTTTTATTGTTTGTAGTGTCTGTTTTTATGTTTTCTGATCAGGAGATTGTAGCAAGAACCCATTTTTATGCCTTGTTTTTGTATCTGCAACTGGCTTGTTATTTGGTGGCAGCGTTTGGTTGGTATTTCGAAAACCGCAAGATGCGCGTAAAGGTGTTTTTTGTTCCCTATTATTTTGTAATGATTAATTATGCTTCCGTGCGTGGGATCTTTCGCTATTTTAAAGGGAAACAGTCAGTTAATTGGGAAAAGTCTAAACGTGCATAAGAATCAATTACTTTTTTCCGTGTTCTTCCCAGAAACGTTTTTCAATCAATTCACTTCGTTTAATTGTTTTCCTGATCCAATCCATTTTTAGTGCGTCTCTTTCA
This sequence comes from uncultured Draconibacterium sp., assembly GCF_963675585.1. Classification (NCBI taxonomy): domain Bacteria; kingdom Pseudomonadati; phylum Bacteroidota; class Bacteroidia; order Marinilabiliales; family Prolixibacteraceae; genus Draconibacterium; species uncultured Draconibacterium sp. Next base: position 102,409 of record NZ_OY776413.1, on the reverse strand, counting down.
TCTTCACTAAGTTGCCATTTTAAACCTTCTGTCTGACGCATTTTTAAGGTTAAATGATGTAAAATAACTGCAGCCGAAACCGATATGTTAAAACTTTCGGTAAATCCATACATGGGTATTTTAAGAAACTCGTCGGCTTCGTTTAATATATTGTCTGTTATTCCGGGAAGCTCAGAACCAAATACGAGCGCCGTTTTTCCTTTCGAAATATCGAAATCCTGCAATTCCTGGTCATTTGTATGAGGTGTGGTTGCAACAATCCGGTAGCCTTGTTCTTTTAGCTTTTTAATGGTTTCAATGCTGTTGTTGCCGGCTTCGTTGTACTTGTGCAAATTCAACCATTTCGACGATCCCAACGATACTTCAGAATCATCCTGAAATTCATTTCTGTTTTCTATAATATGAACATCCTGTATCCCAAAACAATCGCAGGTACGTAATACTGCGCTTGCATTTTGAGGTTGGAAAATATCTTCAAGTACAATTGTAATGTACTTCGTCCGCATGGCCAATGTACGTTCAAAAAGTTCGTTTCTGCGTGGAGTAATGTATTCAGATAAATGGTTTAACAAGTCTTTGTCCATATTCAAGTTTATTAATTTCGGTGCTTCCTAAAATGAAAAAGGGAAGCAATGTGCTCCCCTAAGTCAATTTTTTCTTATTCGTATGTTTACGAAACTGCGTCAGCTAATTCAGCACCAGCTTTAAATTTAACAACTTTTTTAGCTGGAATAGTAATTTCTTTACCGGTTTGTGGGTTTCTACCAGTTCTCGCACCACGTTCAGATACAGAGAATGAACCGAATCCAATAAGAGCTACTCTGTCACCACCTTTAAGTGAGTCAGTTGTTGCAGCTACAAATGCATCCAGAGCTTTTTTCGCGTCAGCTTTACTTAGGCCTGATTTTTCGGCCATAGCATCAATTAATTGTGCTTTGTTCATAAGGCAAATTTTTAAATAATTAATTAAGTGATTGAAATTAAGTAATTTACTTCTTAATATTTTTTTATGTATATTATGAATTAATTTTAATCCTTTTTTGTAAAAAACTGAAAACTTCAGTAAAACCAATAGTTTCAGGGTACTTTTTAAGTTTTAGCTAAATTCTGAAATATGTTTTAAAAAACCAAATGCATCAACTTTTTTTTTTTCAGTATTTTTCTAAAAAATTACACAAAAGTATTTTGAGGTAAAAAAAAAAGTTCTACTTTTGTCGCGCTCAGGAGAGATGGCAGAGTGGTCGAATGCGGCGGTCTTGAAAACCGTTGTACCGCGAGGTACCGGGGGTTCGAATCCCTCTCTCTCCGCTGGAAATCCATCAGAGAAATCTGGTGGATTTTTTTATGTATAAAGGTGTTGATAACTTTTTGCAAAAATGTCTCTGTAACTACTTATTTTTTAGGACGTAAGCCAAAAATGATCCTCATTTTGGAACAAATCATACGCTATTTTAAGTAGTAATCTTTTACAAAATTTATGTTAATGGTGTTTTTGTAACCAAAAAACTGTATGCTTATTGTATTTCAATTTGAATAAAAGGAATGAAAGCTCGTGTTCTTTTCACTTGAGTAGTGGATTTTTGGGATCACCCGTAAAGTCCGGTGGATTTAACTTTTTCAAGCAAATATTTTCGCTACTCTTCTGGCAAGGAAATATAGATTCATCATCGAATATATTGTTTAAAACAGTACGTTCTTTCCTGCCGGAAGCATTCATCTTTGGTTTGATCCAAAGACGAATCAGAAAGATCAAGGCTTCTTTTGTCCTTCACACATCATCTTTACAAAACCTAACTTCGGACGGGTGATCTTCTCACAAATTCGAAGCTACCCGCTCTCAGTAAGGCTTTGTTTTGATTCAGTGCTTGATCAAAAGAGGCCGCCTCACGATCGGATGTTATAAAATATTGCATGGTTTGTAGCCCGCAAGTCCGCCTTCAGGAAAATGCGTTAAGAAATTTTGGGAATGCAGCGTTAAGAAAGAAAAGCTGTTTGACACTGACCGGAAGAATGAGGTGTCAGTGGAGTTCTTTTCTTTTAGCGGAGTTCCTAAAATTTTAGCAATTTTCATGTCAGCGGTGGGCTCAGAAATGCCTTCTTCGTGCTGACTTTTTTTGCTGAAGAAAAAAGTCAGTCGCAGCGAAGCGAGAAAAATGGTTTAGGTAGTGAATTGATAATTCGTCCACCAGAATTTCAATGTGATCCGATTTTTGAATAGTGGCACTGAATTTATTGCTGGAAAACGGCCAGATATGGGATATTTGTCCCACACTGAGAGAGTGTAATTTATTTAAGTTATGTTAAAGTGTTGAAAATCAGGAATTGAAATTTTTGGCCTGGTAGTTGCTTTTAGGGAAACAGAAGATACAAAATAAGGATTGTATAACAGGGTAGAGCGACTTCATTATTGATTGGTTTTGTGTAAAGGGGTTTGTAGATTATCAATCATCATAAAAAAAGCGTCCATTAGTTCTACCCTTTTTCTTTAAAATATAAAACCTGTTCCTCTCGTGAACAGGTTTTTTTATGTTCTTACTTTAGCAATGTCTTTTTTATGGATCACCCGTAAAGTCCGGTGGATTTAACTTTTTCAAGCAAATATTTTCGCTACTCTTCTGGCAAGGAAATATAGATTCATCATCGAATATATTGTTTAAAACAGTACGTTCTTTCCTGCCGGAAGCATTCATCTTTGGTTTGATCCAAAGACGAATCAGAAAGATCAAGGCTTCTTTTGTCCTTCACACATCATCTTTACAAAACCTAACTTCGGACGGGTGATCTTCTCACAAATTCGAAGCTACCCGCTCTCAGTAAGGCTTTGTTTTGATTCAGTGCTTGATCAAAAGAGGCCGCCTCACGATCGGATGTTATAAAATATTGCATGGTTTGTAGCCCGCAAGTCCGCCTTCAGGAAAATGCGTTAAGAAATTTTGGGAATGCAGCGTTAAGAAAGAAAAGCTGTTTGACACTGACCGGAAGAATGAGGTGTCAGTGGAGTTCTTTTCTTTTAGCGGAGTTCCTAAAATTTTAGCAATTTTCATGTCAGCGGTGGGCTCAGAAATGCCTTCTTCGTGCTGACTTTTTTTGCTGAAGAAAAAAGTCAGTCGCAGCGAAGCGAGAAAAATGGTTTAGGTAGTGAATTGATAATTCGTCCACCAGAATTTCAATGTGATCCTTTTTTATTAGAATACTTCAATTTTGAAGAGATCATCGAGGTCTGATTTTAATTCAGATTTTCCGGTTTTTTTTAAGAGAATATTTTTTCCCAATAGATCTTCTGAAAACTGATTGTTAAGGACTGTAACATTTTTGCAGTTCTCAAATGTGAAATTGTACTGCCGGTTGTGGTAAGGAGTAAACTGGTAGCTTTGGGTTACTATATTGTTTTCAAAAAACAAACCATCTACCGATAGGGCAAATAATATGGGATAATCAAATGGTGCAAATGAGTTGTTCTCAATGCGTATGTTTTTATGAAATGCCTGGGTGTTATCGCTTCTTGACAAAAGATTGGGATAAATTGATATAATTGCTTCACAAAACTGGTATGAACTTGTATTGCATAAATCGGTGAAAGTATTGTTTTTGATCAGAACATCACTAACAGCTCCCGATTCGAACCAGCCGTTTACATCGCCGGCAATTAGTATCGCACTGCCACTCGATTCAAAATGATTATTTTCGATAACCACCGTGCCGGGAGTTGATACCAGCAGTCCCCGCGCGCGGCAACTTTTGAATTGTGTGTTTTTAACCCATAAGTTTGGCGACCACGTGAGATTTTCCAAAGCATCGCCGGCTTCCAGACCTTTTGGAAGAGCCGTTGAAAATGCGATGGTGAAAGTTTCCTTGTCGATGGGTTTAAAGGCAACAATTTTTCCATTGCCAAGCGAATACATTTTTTCGTTTTCAATAAAATTTATCACATCATTTGGGTGTCCCCATTTGAGACCAACACTTTGGTGATGCATAAATTTGCATTTTAATTCAGTTGCCGAAATAATTTCCTGTATTTGAACGCTTGTTCCGTGTACATTTATCGGATCGTCCATGAGCCCCTCGAATTCGCAATTGCTTACCGTAATATTGCCTTTGCAGTTTGAAATCTGCAGACCATCGTCGCCTCCTCCAAAATAATGGTTTTTGTTTTTGTTGGGAATTGCCCTGTATTCTGAAAAAGTTAAATCCTCGCTGAACTGGGCCAGAATTCCCAAGCCACAGGCATGATATAAATTCAGATTTTTAATTGAGATATTTTTCGATTCTGTTATAAAAACTCCCGAATGAGTTCGTTCTGCATGTCTTAAAACAAGAAAATTTCCGACTGTCGGTTTCCTTTTAAAATTGTATTGCAAACGTACCACACCCGGCATAGTAGTGGCAGCCTGGTAATTGTTCCAATCCTCGCCCAAACATCCCATATCACCTGTTTGGGGAACAACATAGCGTCCCTTTCTGTCAAATTCCATGGTGCCTTTCCACGCATTTCCTTCAGCTCCGGATACATCGAAAACAAGTTGATTGTCTTGCAGTTGATAGGGGAACTCTTTGTGATTTATGCCTAAGTCAATGTATTGCTCGGTTGTTTTTAGTACTTCAGCCTGGGCAATTAGCGGATTTTCCCAATCGATGCTAATATTTCGTAGTGTTATGTTGCTGCAGTTGTCAAACGTAAATGGTTGCATAATTCCATGAAAAATGAGGGTGCTGCCTCTGCCGTCAATCACGAGATTTTTTTTGTTCTCGAATAGAAAGGCACAAACCTTAGGATTTTTGTCGGTGGTATTTGATTCAAAATAGGTACGAGTCTGGCATCCGTCGGGGTAGAAATGATATTCACCTCTCGAAAACACCAGAACGGTTGGTTGATCGCTCTTTAAATCTTCGATTGCTTTATTGATGTATTTAATACAGTTTTTCTTTTTAGTTTTTGCCAGTCCGTAGTCTTTTAAATAAATGTAGCTTGTATCGGAAGCTTCCGAGGCTTTTGCCTGATGAAATCCAAACGAAATTGTTGTAACAAAAATCAGAAGGTTTATAAATTGCTTCATTGGAACGGTTTTTTGCAAGATAATTATTTTGTGGTTTTCCCTTCGTACATTACCGTGAAAACCTTATCGACAGGTTCCCAAAGTTCAATTTTATTATTTTCAGGATCGAGAATATGTACAAACTTACCATATTCGAAGGTTTCAATCTCATCGCAAATTACAACTCCGGCCTCTTTTAATTCCTGAACCAAGTCCTCAATATTTTCAACGCGGTAGTTAATCATAAAGTCTTTTCCCGATGGCTCAAAATAAGTTGTATCGTTGTTAAACGGGCTCCAAACTGAGTATCCTTTTTCATCGGGTTCGTCTGATTTTCTGAATTCAAAAACAGATCCATACTCATTGGTAACTAAACCCAGATTTTTACTGTACCAGTCTTTCATTTTTTCCGGATCATTTGTTTTGAAGAAAACACCACCAATTCCAGCTACTTTTTTCATTGTTTTATTATTTACGTGTTGTAAAATTAGTCATTTCTATTTCTGATGAATTCACTTTTCTGCAATATGCTGAATGTAGATTTATTGTATCCACCAAATGCTTAATTCTTCTTAAAGAACGAGTGACATTTTATTTTGTTTATGCCCGATGTCCTTCGGGGAAAATACTACCCGGTAATGTTTCAATTTCTGGCAATGTGCGTATTTCTGAATCTTAATTTATCTATAGATTTTACATTCAGGAATGATTCTGAATTAGACTTTCCGCAATAAAAAATTACAATAAAATGAAGTTTTAGCCCATTGATTTGAATTGCATTTAAATATTATTTGATTATTTTTTGCATCCAAAATTATGCTATTATTGTATCTGCAAAAATATAGGTGTTGTGAGTACAACTGTAAATAAGAGTACCCCAGCTAAAGTTGCTATTTCCATTGCAGCCGGATTTCTCTGTATTCTGCTATCTGAACTTCATATCTCGTTGCAAGGCTCCGTAGTACAAATCGACATTCCCTGGACTTTGCTGTTTCCTCTGGTTATTTCATTTGCATATGGAATTCGGTATGCTTTGATTTCCGGAATTTTTGGTGGAGCAATTTATCCGTTTTATTTGTGGCCGGTAAACGGATGGGCAAATGTACTTTCCCTAATTTACATATTGGTTTTGTTTGTTTTGGTGGGTATTTATTCCGAATACCACAACAAAAATAACCGCAAATACTCACTGTTTAAAGTAAAAACAGTGTTCATACTTTCATATACTTTGTTGCTCTATGTTTGTATTGTTTGGATTTATAATTTTTTTCTGAAAATGAATCCGGTATCGGGAAGTGGCGAGTTTGCAAATTTTTATCCACGAATTTTGTTGTATCAGTTTTTTGTAAAGGATGGAATTAACTTTTCGCTGCTTGTAATTTTTAGCGATTCGTTGGTAAAAACAAATCCGGTTCGGCGTTTATTGGGACTTCCCATTCAGTCGTGGATGAGAAATAATACCAGGATATTTGTTTTAAGTACTTTGATTTCAACATTTATTTGGGCTGTAATTTATGTAACAGGCATTATTCTTCTTCCTAGAGAACTACGAATTGATTCAACGTATAATACCTTATCATTTTTTATCCTATTCTGGAGTGGTGGAATATTAGGACGTGTATTGATCTGGTACCAGGAATTAGGATTAAAATCGCAGGATGAACTGCTTGAAGAGAAAAATAAAGTTATTGAAAGTGAGTTGAAATTCAGAGCCTTGTTTGACAATGCTCCGGATATGTATTTAGCCATTTCGCCCAATGCGGTTAAAGTTGTGGTTTGTAACAATACCTTTCTTGAAAAAACGGGCTACGAGAGAAGCGAGGTTGTCGGCTCTCCAATCACAAACTATTATTCGTATCCTTCCGATACAGATAACCGACATATTTCGGAATTACTGATTGCCAATCCAAACGAAATAAAAGACAAAGAATTACTTATACGTAAAAAGGACGGTGGCCAAATTCAGGTTAGTTTAAATGTAAATTCAGTAAAAGATGGCCCGGGGAATATTTCGTATTATATGTTGTCGTTGAGAGATATTAGTTTGCGTTTAAAAGCAGAGAAAAGCCTAAAACAAAGCGAAGAGAATTTCAGGTTGCTGGTTCGTAATACGTTTGATGGAATTTTAATCAGCGATCCGGAGGGGCATTATTTATATGCCAATAAAAAGGCGGCAGAAATTACAGGCTATTCCTTGGAAGAGTTGTTGCTGCTTACAACAAAACAATTAACGCCTGTACGGCAGCATTCGGAAGTTGAGAAAAGAATTGAGAGTCAGTTTAAGGAAGGCAAAGAGTTGAGCCATTTTGAGGCCACACTTTTGCAGAAATCAGGAAATGAGATTCTGATTGAAATTGCTGCTTCAATTACAACCTGGAAAGGAATACCTGCCCAGATTTTATCGTTTAGGGATATTACAAAAAGAAAGCAGGCTGAGCAGGAGTTGCTTTTTGCCAAACAAAAGGCAGTGGAAAGTGACCGCTTAAAATCAGCCTTTCTTGCAAACATGAGTCATGAAATACGAACGCCGATGAATGGCATTCTTGGCTTTACATCGCTGTTGAACGAGCCAGGTCTCTCAGGGGAGGAACAACAGCAATACATTGATATTATTACAAAAAGTGGTGCCCGAATGCTGGACACCGTAAATGATATTATTGAGATTTCGAAAATAGAAACCGGACAGGTAAAAGTAAGTTTTATCGAAGTTGATTTAAACGAGCGAATTGAGAACCTGATTTTATTTTTTAATCCGGAGGCAAACAGCAAAGGATTGGAGTTAATTTATGAAAATGTTTGCGTTTCATCCCTGATCAGAACTGATGAAAACAAACTAAATTCAATATTGACAAATCTGATAAAAAATGCCCTTAAGTTTACCGAAGAAGGATGGGTTAAGATTGGTTGCACTCAAACCGCAGACTCGATTGAAATTTCGGTTACAGACACCGGAATTGGTATCCCGTTTAGCCGTCAGGAGGCAGTTTTTAACCGGTTCGAACAAGCTGATATTGAAGACACAAATGCCTTTGAAGGTTCGGGATTGGGATTGGCAATAACAAAATCGTATGTTGAAATGCTGGGTGGTTCCATTTATTTGGAATCGGTTTTTGGTGAAGGTTCTACTTTTAAAGTAACGTTTCCGTCAGATGTTCTTATTATCGAAAAACAGAAGGAAAATACTCACATCAATCAGTCAAATAAAATGGGATCAAATGCCAAACTAAATATTTTGATTGCTGAAGATGATGAAAACAGCTATTTGCATTTGTCAATTCTTTTAAACCAATATGCGCGGAATATTATTCGAAAAACAAATGGTGCCGACACCGTTGAATATTTTAAAAATAACCCGGATGTTGATATAATTTTAATGGATGTTAAAATGCCGGTTATGGATGGATATCAGGCAACCAGGGAAATTCGAAAGTTTAATTCTGAAGTGGTAATTATCGCTCAAACGGCCTATGCATTAGAGGGCGATAACCTAAAAGCTTTAAATGCGGGCTGCAACGATTACATTACAAAGCCGATTAAAACAGAGGTGCTAACATCGGCGTTAAACAAATATTTTAATTTAAACTGATGAAGGTATTTTGTTTTAAAGCGCCAGATTAACCAATGTAATTCCCGATCCGCCAAAATCAACATGTTCGTCTTTGTAGCTGCGAACCATAGGTTCCGAGCGTAAATAATCGCGAATTATCTGCCGTAAAATTCCATTTCCTTTTCCATGCAAAATGCGAAGCTGGCCCGATTCAAACATAATGGCTTCATCGATAAATTCGGTGATTTTCCGAATGGCATCTTCGGCGCGCTCGCCCCGAATATCAATTTCGGGTTTAAATGTAAGGCGTTTTTGTGCAAAGCTGTCGGTTAAAGTTGTCGATTTTGTGTATCGTTTTTTATCCAGTTTTTTAGCTTCGTTGTTGCTTAAACGTTCAATGTTTTTACGCGGCATGGTTGTCATTAGCTGTCCAAATGCAACCACTGCATTTTTGGTATTTAATTCAATTAAATCGCCAATTGTATCTTGCCCTTTAATACGCACTTTATCGCCGGGTTTTAGTTCAATCCGCTCTTCCAGTTTCTCTTTCTGAATGGATTTTTTAAATTCCTCGGGTCGGCGTTTATTCCTGTTCTTTTCTCGTTGGCGCAGTTTGTCCATTTTCCTGGAAATCTGTCCGTCGTCAGCATTTATGGTACGGTCAACTTCCTGTTTTAAATCAACCAGATTTTCGCGTGCCTGTTTGGTTTTTTCTTTATCGGCCTGCGCCTTTTTAATTTCGTGAATGGTATTCTCAATCCGCTTGTTTACTCCCTTTAAAAGAGCATCGGCTTCTTCTTTTGCCTTTTTCAGAATTTCTTTGCGTTGTTTCTGAATTTCCTGCAATTCTGTTTCATAGCTTTCCGCTGTGTCGTCGAGAATTTTTTCCACCTTACGAATTTTCATTCGTTTGGTTTCCCAATAGCGTTTGTCGCGGTTAATTTGACGTAAATTTCGGTCAAAATCAATGTGGTCTTTCCCAACCTTTTCAGTGGCTTTTTCAAGAATGTCTTCGGGTAAGCCAATTTTGCGGGCAATTTCAAAAGCAAACGAACTACCCGGTTTTCCAATGTCGAGTTTAAACAGCGGATTCATGTTTTGTGCATCGTACAACATGGCACCGTTGGCAATTCCATCGGCCGAAGAGGCAAAGTGTTTTAAGTTGGTGTAGTGGGTGGTAATTACGCCAAATGTGCCCAGCTGCGTAAGCTTGTCGAGAATAGACTCGGCAATGGCACCACCCAGCATCGGTTCTGTTCCGGTTCCAAATTCGTCGATAAGTACCAGTGTCTTCTGATCGCAGTTCCGTACAAAATGTTTCATGTTCATAAGGTGAGAACTGTAGGTACTCAGGTCGTTTTCCATGGATTGTTCGTCGCCAATATCGATAAAAAGTTGATGAAAAATACCCGTTTTACTGCCATCGTTTACAGGAATCAGCAATCCACATTGTAACATGTATTGCAACAAACCCGTGGTTTTTAAACAAACCGATTTCCCTCCGGCATTTGGACCCGAAATCAATAATATGTGTTTTTCTTCCGTTAGTTTAATATCTAAAGGAACAATTTTGCGTTTTTCTTTTTGTAGTGTTTTTAGCAGCAGCGGGTGAATGGCATGGTACCATTCAATTATGGCTTCATCCCTGAAATCTGGTTTCTGAGCATCAAACTCTACTGCCAACAATGCTTTAGCACGAATAAAATCAATTTCACCTAAAAAGTCGTACGAGTAAAAAAGATCTTCCAGATACGGACGAATGTCATTTGAAAAATCAGTCAGGATTTTTACGATTTCGCGGCGTTCGGCGTATTCGAGTTCCCTGATTTCGTTGTTCATTTCAACAATTTCGTTGGGTTCGATATACGATGTTTTTCCGGTGGAAGACTCGTCGTAAACAATTCCTTTTATTTTGCGTTTGTTTCCTGCTGCTATTGGAATTACAGCCCTGCCATCACGAATGGAAACCGAAGCATCCTCTTCAACCAAACCATCTTTTTGTGCCTGTTTTAAAATGGCATGCAAGCGTTTCGACATGTTCGACTGCATGGAAAAAATATTCTTCCGGATTTGTGCCAACTCCGGCGATGCGTTGTCGCGGATTTTTCCAAGTTTATTGATGATGGTGTCAATACGATCGTATATGTACGGAAAAACCTGAATGTTTTTTGTTTTGGCTTTTAGTGTAGGGAAACGTTCGTCTTCCTGTTTGTTGAAAAAGTTAACAATTGCACGGACCGATTCCAGCGAACGTTTTAAATCAAAAAGTTCAGCAGGTTCCAAAAATCGACCTTCAATTTTAATTTTCTTGAGTGCTTCGCGAAGATCATAAAAATGAGAAGCCGGAAAACTGTCGAACTCCCTAACGATAATGCAAAATTCTTCTACTTCACCCAATTGAGCAGAAATTGTTTCGTATGCCGTTTGAAAATGCATTTCTTCAACCCATTCGTTTCCCATAGTGCTGATACATTTGTTTGTCAGCATTTCACGAATACGGTCGAAACCAATTTTTGCCTCGAAGTTATTTGGATAAATATTTTGCATATCGAATTTTATTCAGCGCAAAAATAGTAAAGATGTTTAGAGTTAAAAAGAAGTGCGGTTTCAAAGCCGGTTTTTGCTCTTTCTTTTCCTATTTATGGGTGATTTTAAGGCGAACATGTTTTATTTTACTCCGGTTGTAGGTATAGGTAATGTGCACCTCGCCATTGTTACTTTGAATAATTGCAGGATAGCTGAATTCTCCCTCCGGATGATTTTCGAGCGAATAAATATTGGCCCAGTTTTTACCGTCTTCCGAATAATAAAGGTCGAGTTTGTTGCGGCCTGCTTCCCACGATTTGCCACTTTCCATCGGATTATTTACCAGAAGTTTTGCTCCCGATTGTAAACCAACTGCATCAATACCGGAGTTGGGATGCAAAATGCCCGTTACTGCCACCTCACTCCAGGTTTTACCTTCGTCGGTTGACCAGCTTTCCATAATTACATTTTGGTTACTTCGCAAAAGCGCCTGAATTTTAGTATCGGAATAATACAGCAAAGCAGGCTGTATTACTTTTACTGAGTCGGGCGAAGGAATTGCGATTTTTTCCCAGGTTTTTCCTTCGTCTTCCGATCGCTCGATGTGCGACTTCCACAATTCGTGAGTTTCTTCGGTGCTTGAAGGGCTGAGTATAATTCCCGATTTTAACAGAAGTGGTTTATTCCGAATCGGGCCCAGAATAGTTGAAGGAAGTTTTTCGGGTTCCGACCATGTTCGACCTTCATCGTCGGAATACATAAATATTCCCCACCAATCGTTCGGACTTGGTCCAATTTTGTAAAAAAGAGAAATGCGTTTATCGGCACCTCTAAACAAAACCGGATTCCAGGTTGGATAGGAAAGCGAGTCGTTTATTACTCCATCTGCGACTTTTACGGGAATTCCCCATTGTCCGTTTTTATATTCTGAGGTGTAAATGCTAACATCGGGATGACGCTCGTGTGTACCTCCAAAATAGGCCATTAAAAAACCATCTTTGGTTTCAATAATGGTTGAGGCATGGCATTGCGCATATTGTGTACTGTCGGATACAAACTCAGTAGACAGAATCTCGACTTCTACTTGTTTTTTATCCCGGGTTGACGGTTTACACGAGCAAACTGTTAAAATAATAATTGTGAATATGACCAATAATTGAGCTTTCATTTACTTAATGCTTTAATAGTTGAATGTGATAAACACAGTGGTGTGGTTCAAATGTAGTAATTTGAGTTTCCATATAAATGTTGTTGCTGAAAAATATACGCGAAGGAAAATAGTACTAACAAATGGTTAACCTTTCGAAACTCAGTTTATTTTTGAAATCACTAATCGAATAGTGAAAAGAATGGCAACAAATCAGTTTCCTGCTTAGGGTTAAAATTTATTGTTATTAAAAAATTATAATCGGATAGTATTAGATGCAACCTAAATGTTTCTTTTGTGTTTAAGTGCAGAAGAATGTAACTTTCTTAAAAAGAACAAATGAAAGATCTGAGAACAACAAATATCCTTTTACTGATTATCGTAATTCCACTTGTATTTTACATCCTGAAAATATTGTCATTCATTTTTATCCCGCTAATAATGGCAATGTTTATTTCCATCTTGTTTCTGCCCTTAATGCGCTGGTTAAAAAAGCGTCGCGTGCCGCAAATAATAAGTATTCTGATAGTGATTATAATTTTTATCGGAGTTTTTAAAATTGGCGGTGAGTTGGTAAAAATTTCGAGTGCAGAAATTCGTGCTACCGAGGATGTTTTTTTCAAAAAAGCAGAAACAAAAATTGTAGATCTGGTTTTAATTGTAGAAGATTTTTTTGGCATCGAACGAGTGCAGGGAGAAACAATTTTGCATCATTATTTAAACGAAGATACGTATGCTAAAAAGTTTGGGTCGACCATTGGTTTTTTGAGTAATATGTTGAGTATGACATTGATGACTGCCTTTTTTGTGATTTTGTTGTTGAGCGAGTCCATTAACTTTCAGAAAATATTAAACAGTACTTTATTTAAACTTAAGCATGCCTCAGTGCGCACCTTTATGCACATCGAAAGGGATATTCTCAAATTTATTAAGGTAAAGTTTATTATCAGTCTTTTTACCGGAATTGGTTTTAGTATTGCCTGTTTGATTTTTGATGTCAGCTATCCTATTTTCTGGGGTTTGTTTGCTTTTGTATTCAACTTTGTACAAATGATCGGCTCCATAATTTCGGTACTGGCGCTGGCTCTTTTTGCTTTTATCGAACTCGACCCATCGGGAACATTGCTGTTATTTGTGTTTAGCATAATCTTTGTTCAGGTGGTATTGGGTGGCGTTATTGAACCAATAATGATGGGCAAAACATTTGCGCTAAATGTTGTAACAGTGTTGGTTATGCTTATGTTGTGGGGGTATCTTTGGAATGTTCCGGGTTTAATTATGTCCATTCCACTCACGGTATTTATAAAAATTGTGCTGGAACAGTTTCCGCGAACAAAGGTTATTGCCGATTTAATGTCGGGTACAAAACCACAAATAAAAATCGTAAAAAAAAGAGGCTGAAAAAGTCAGTGTTTTTCAGCCCGTATTTTATTCACCAAATTTTATCCTTTTGGAACTTTTTCTCCCGGAAAACGAGTGGCGTATTCTTTCCAGAAAAGCTTCACTTCTGTTTTCATTTCTTTTGATAGTGAAAGGATTCCAAATAAGTTTGGAATTGTCATTAAGGCAATTGTAATTCCCGAGAGGGTCCAAACAATTGTGGTGTCGGCAAATGAGGCGAAGAAAAATCCAACAACATAAACCAAACGGAACCAAACCACACCCTTTACTCCAAATAAATAAGTAATGGCGCGGTCGCCATAATACGACCAGCTAATTGCAGTGGAAAAAGCAAACATTAGTAGCCCGATGGAAACAATGTATTTTCCATATTCGCCAAACCAGCTGCGGGTAAATGCCACTGTAGTAAGTGGTGCGCTGTGCATCAGTGATTTACCGGTTAGCGTTACGTTGTTCGTATTGATTAATTTCCCGTTGTTAAAATCGAGTTCGCCGTTGTACGGCTGTTTATTAACCCAAACTTTTACCTCTTCGGCAACCGAGCGGGCATGAATTACTGTGGGCTGATTTTGGATTATACCATCAATAACCGACAGGTTACCTGTAAATTGATCTAATTCACTTTTACCGGCTAAATAGTTGTACAGTGTTGCTTTGTCCGTTTCAGTTTTGTCAGAATACGAGTCAGTTAAAACCACAAGATCGGCTTCCTGAAACTGATTCTCCATTTTTTCGGTCCAAACACCCGATGAAAGCAAAACCAATCCGGTTAGCGAACAAATAATAATGGTATCGATAAATGGTTCCAAAAGCGCAACCAATCCTTCCGAAACAGGTTCGTGTGCCCGTGCTGCAGCGTGTGCAATCGGAGCCGATCCTTGTCCGGCTTCATTCGAAAACAATCCGCGGTTTACTCCCCGGTTAAAAGCAAAAGCAATACTTCCGCCTAAAAAGCCACCAACGGCTGCCGAACCTGTAAACACCTGTCCGATTATGGCCACTAACGATGGAATAATATTTTCGTAATTGTAAAGTATAACGGCAAGTGCACCAATAAAATAAATTCCTGCCATAAGCGGAACCAGTGTTGAAGTTACTTTTGCGATGCGTTTAATACCTCCAATAATAACCAATCCTAAAAGCACAGCAAGTACCGCACCGGTTAACATGTGGTTAATGCCAAAGGTTTGAAAAAGTGAATTGGAAATACTGTTTATTTGAGGTAAACTTCCTGTTCCAAACGAAGAAAGTACAGTGGCTACTGCAAATATTCCGGCCAGCCATTTCATGTTCAAGCGGTTTTTCATGTAGTACATGGGGCCACCGGAAATGGAGCCGTCGCTGGCCACTTCGCGGTATTTATGCGACAATGTTACTTCAACAAATTTGGTGGTCATACCCACTGCTGCAGTTACCAGCATCCAAAAGAGTGCTGCCGGTCCTCCCAGGTGAATGGCCAGGGCAACTCCTGCAATATTTCCTGTTCCTACCGTACCCGACAAAGCAGTTGTTAACGCCTGAAAATGGGAAGTATCTCCCTGGTCTCCCTCTTTGTCAAATTTCCCACGGACGATACGAAGTGAATGTTTCAAATAACGAAATTGCGGAAATTTTAAATAGATGGTAAAAAAGATACCTGTGCCCAATAAAAGGAATACGAACCACTGCGATCCGCCAATGTAACCATCAATAAGAGAAAGAATGTCGTTTAGTTTATTCATTATTTGCCGTTTTTCAGAAATTCCGTTAAAAATAACAAACCTATTCAATTTGTTAAAAATTGAGTGTTTTTATTTTGATTATGTTATCATTTTGTGAGAAAAATCAGCTTTCGGATAAAAGAGGAGAGTGTTTGGAACTTTTTAGACAAAAGGCCGGATATGGCTTTGTTTATTACTTTTTTGTAATCTTTTGGCGATGTGAACCACTTGATGCGATAAAGTTGTAAATTCGCAAAGAATAAACTTAAAAACAATTAAGCATGTTACCAAAATTTCTGTTAGCCGACAATTCGCAAGAAACACCGGACACTATTTTTGTTGTTCATACCGAAACTCCGCGATTTATTGTTGAAGCCGATATCGATGATTTCTGGAGCAACCAGGTAATACATTGGATTGATGGTGAACCGGGAGATGAAGAAATGATTACCGAAATGGTTGAAGCAGCTGAAGAATTTCTTGAAAAAGAATTTGAAAACGAAGAGTTGCTTGCCGACGAAGACGAGTAATTGTTTTTTTCATGTTACAGGTTACAAGTTTTAAACCTGCAACCTGTAACCTGCAACATTCTTATTCATTATTGTTCCACTCCTTTTAACGAAAGTTGAATCCGTTTACGCGGAATATCGACCTCTTTTACACGCACTTTAATGTGTTCGTGCAGTTTTACTATTTCGTTTGGATCGGAAATAAACCGATCGGCCATTTCGGAAACATGTATTAAGCCCGATTCTTTAATTCCCACATCAACAAAAGCTCCAAACTTGGTAATATTGTTTACAATTCCGGGCAGAACCATTCCCACGTGCAAATCATTTATCGAGAAAATTCCATCTGCAAATTCAAAAACTTTAATCGGTTTTCGCGGGTCGCGACCGGGTTTTAAAAGTTCTGCTTTAATGTCGTTTAAAGTAGGTAAACCAATTTCGGCAGTTACATATTTCTGAAAATCAATTTTTGAAACCAACTCTTCGTTTCGGATTAAATCGGCCAGTGTGCATTTCAGATCTTTGGCAATTTGTTTTACAATTTTGTACGACTCAGGATGCACTCCTGAATTGTCAAGCGGATTAACAGCTTCAGGAATCCGGAGAAAACCTGCGGCTTGTTCAAAGGCTTTTGGTCCCATTCTGGGGACTTTTTTTAAAGCCTCGCGCGATTCAAACATTCCGTTTTCTTTTCTGTAATTTGTTATGTTCTCCGCCAGTTGCGGGCCAAGTCCTGAAATATAGGTTAACAGATGTTTGCTGGCAGTATTCAGGTTTACACCTACCGAGTTTACACTCAATTCAACCACCGAATCAAGGCTGCTTTTTAAGTTTTTCTGATCTACGTCGTGTTGGTACTGTCCAACGCCAATACTTTTCGGATCGATTTTTACCAACTCGGCCAGTGGATCCATTAAACGCCGGCCAATTGAAACGGCTCCGCGAACAGTAACATCGTACTGCGGAAATTCCTGCCGGGCAACTGTTGATGCTGAATAAACCGAGGCACCATCTTCGCTAACCACATAAATACGCAACTCGCGATTAAAGTGTAATTTCTTGATGAAATATTCAGTTTCGCGACTGGCTGTTCCGTTTCCAATTGCAATGGCTTCAATCTGGTACATTTCCACCATCGAGCTGATTTTTTTTGCGGCCATTTTTCGCTCTTCCTGCGGTTTGTGCGGGTAAATGTTTTCGTTGTGTAGCAGGTTTCCCTGTTCGTCGAGGCAAACCACTTTGCAGCCGGTTCGGTAGCCGGGATCGATGGCCAGTGTCCGTTTTTGACCCAGTGGGGGAGCCAGTAAAAGTTGTTTTAGGTTTTCGGCAAATACTTTTATGGCTTCGTCGTCTGCTTTTTCTTTTGACAAGTTCGCAAATTCAGTTTCAATCGAAGGTTGTATCAAACGTTTTAAACTGTCTTTCACGGCCAGAAATACCTGCTCCGAACTTTGGTTGTTTCCTTTTACAAAAAAACGGTCGAGATTTTCCAAAACGCGTTCTTCGTCAGGAGCAATAGAAACCCTTAAAAAACTTTCATTTTCGCCGCGTCGCATGGCAAGCAACCTGTGCGACGGACATTTTTTTAAGGGTTCTTTCCAGTCGAAATAGTCGCGGTATTTGGCAGCGTCTTCTTCTTTCCCTTTTACTACTTTTGAAGTGATTACGGCGCCCAAATCAAATCCTCTTCGAACGATGTTTCGGGCACGTTCGTTTTCGCTTACCCATTCTGCAATAATATCGCGTGCTCCGGCCAAAGCCTCTTCTGCATTTGTTACTTCGTCGTTTAAAAACGAGTTGGCACGAAATTCAGGGTCGCGTTCCACTTGTTTCATTAGTATTTTGGCAAATGGTTCCAATCCTTTTTCGCGGGCTATGGTAGCTTTTGTTCTTCGCTTTGGTTTGTATGGCAGGTAAATATCTTCCAGTTCAACACTGTCAAAACAAGCCACAATCCGGGCTTTTAAATCAGCTGATAATTGGCCTTGTTCATCGATGGTTTTTAAAATGGTTTCTTTTCGCTTTTCAAGTTCAACAAACTTTTCATTTTGTTCTTTTATTTGCTGAATCTGAACTTCATCCAGACTTCCGGTACGTTCTTTTCGGTAACGCGATATAAAAGGAACAGTGGCACCCTCGCTAAAAAGCTGAATGGTATTTGAAACCTGAATGGTTTTCAGTCCAAGGTTTTGGGCAATTATATCAATTATTTTGTTTTGCATTGTTTTGTTTTTGTAGGAAGGCAAAGGTAGGAAAAGTAGCTTAGAGTTTAGAGTTCAGTGTTCAGAGTTCAGAGTATAGAGTTCAGGGAAAATAAAGAGGAATAAAAAAAGGTTTATTCTCTTTGTACTGAATAAACCTTTTTCTTCCCGTATTTTGTAATCTAAAAGCTCAGTCCGATGGTGAAATTCATGACCGGTAATTTTGATTTTGTCGTGTTGCCACCTGTTCCAAAACCTTCGTCAATTATTTCCTGCAAATACAATCCGCTGTAATCGTCGCTTTCCAGTTCTTTGTTAATGGTGTTAAACTCGGCACCGAGAATAAGTACTCCGTATCGGAAGTTTAATCCGGTTGATACTCCAACCGAAGGACTAGCAACATAATAATCGTCCGCATCGCCCGGTTCTTCTTCGTATATTACAGCAGCCGCAGCCCAGCCAAAATCGGCTTTTACATAAATGTCAAAGGCCATGTTATCCACAGGACTGTAGGTAAACGAAGGGCCAATTTTGGAACCAACTTTCAAATGCCCGAGATTAATCTCCTGCGATCCTTCCTGCCCCGAAAAGTTATTGTAATTGGCATACAGGTAATCCACATTGATCCCGAACGACATGTTATCTGCATCTAAAATTCGTTTCAGCATAAAAATTGAACCGAGTTCAAAATGGGCTCCAACTTTGCTGTCAATTCCAGTATTTGTCCATAAATCTTCACTTAGGTCGAATTGCGACCAAGACGGACTGGAGTATCCCACACGAAAATAGAATTGATTGTCGATGGTTTGCCCAAATGAAACGGTTGTTACTAGTACAAGGCTAAATAGAAGAAGTAATTTTTTCATTTTTTTATCTTTTTGATGTTTGTAAAAGCATAGTTGTCAGTATTCTATTTCATTTTTTTTTGTGGTTGATGAACTTCTATATTAAAATCGTTTTGAACGAATCTTTAACAATTTACGTCATTCTTTTTAACATTAAAAATATTTATGACATGCTGAATAATAAGTTTGTTCACGAAGTTTTGTTCAGGTTTTGCATGGCTCTTTTCGATTATTTGCTGATAACTTACGACTTACCGTTTTTTCTCTTTGACTAGGTCTTTCCCTTTGCCATTTTTTTCCTATTTTTGCACCTCATTTTCAAAAGAAGTTAAAACGCATGTTTGAGAATTTAAGCGACAGGTTAGAGAAGTCCTTTAAGATATTAAAAGGACAGGGACAAATTACCGAGATTAACGTGGCGGAGACGCTAAAAGATATTCGTCGTGCATTGTTGGATGCCGATGTCAACTTTAAAATTGCCAAGAAATTTACCGACGATGTAAAAACCAAAGCCCTTGGGCAAGAGGTTTTAACTGCCGTAAAACCAGGCCAGTTGATGGTAAAAATCGTAAAAGACGAACTGGCCATGTTAATGGGTGGTACTTTTACCGACATAAAACTGGAAGGCAAACCGGCTGTTATTTTAATGTCGGGTTTACAAGGTTCCGGTAAAACTACTTTCTCAGGGAAGCTTGGAAACATGCTTAAAACCAAAAAGGGTAAAAATCCTCTTTTGGTAGCCGGCGACGTTTATCGTCCGGCGGCAATCGATCAGTTGAAAGTGTTGGGCGAGCAAATTGGAGTTCCTGTTTATACCGAAGAAGGCAACATGGATCCGGTAAAAATTGCCAAAGCCGCAATTAAACTGGCAAAAGAAAACGGCCACGATGTTGTAATTGTGGATACCGCAGGTCGTTTGGCTGTTGACGAGCAGATGATGAATGAAATTTCTGCCATTAAAAAAGCCATCAATCCGGATGAAATTTTGTTTGTGGTTGACTCGATGACGGGTCAGGATGCGGTAAATACAGCCAAAGAATTTAACGATCGCTTAGATTTTGATGGTGTTGTTCTTACCAAACTCGACGGTGATACACGAGGTGGTGCTGCCATTTCAATTCGTTCGGTAGTTGATAAACCGATTAAGTTCGTTGGTACCGGCGAAAAAGTGGATGCACTCGATGTTTTCCACCCCGACAGGATGGCCGACCGTATTTTGGGAATGGGTGATATTGTTTCGCTGGTTGAAAAAGCACAGGAACAATTCGACGAAGAAGAAGCCAAAAAATTACAAGCCAAACTGGCAAAAAATACCTTCAATTTTAACGACTTTTTGAAACAGATTAACCAGATTAAAAAAATGGGTAATCTGAAAGATGTGGTTGGAATGATACCCGGAATGGGAAAAGCCATGAAAGGTGTTGAAATTGAGGACGATGCATTTAAACACATTGAAGCCATTATATTTTCGATGACTGCTGAAGAGCGCGAAAATCCTTCGATCATTAACGGTGGTCGCCGGAAACGAATTGCATCGGGATCGGGTACCAACATTCAGGAAGTAAACAGGTTGTTAAAACAATTTACTGAAACCCGTAAGATGATGAAAATGGTTTCGCAAGGTAAAAACGTACAGCGAATGATGTCCGGAATGCAACGTCAGGGACGGAAATTCTAAGGGAAGTCTCGCGAAGCCACGGCATGCTTTTGGTTTCGTTTCTATTCGTTAAACGGCAGAGAGAAATTTATATCAGATTAACGGTTTCTCCTCCTGTGATGATGAAATGACAATTAGCTTTTGACAAGAGAAAAAAATACAATAATGGAATTAATTGACGGGAAAAAAATAGCAGCAGAAATTAAGCTGGAAATAGCTGAGGAGGTAAAAACTTTAATGGCAAATGGAGGGAAACAACCTCATTTGGCTGCCATTTTGGTGGGCCACGATGGAGGTAGCGAAACTTATGTTGCCTACAAAATTAAAGACTGCGAGGCGGTTGGTTTTAAATCGTCGTTGATTCGTTACGAAGACGATGTTACCGAAGAAGAACTTTTGGCAAAAGTACATGAGCTAAATAACGACGCTGATTTAGATGGATTTATCGTTCAGTTGCCTTTGCCAAAGCACATTTCGGAAGAAAAAATAATTGAGGCGATCGATCCTAAAAAAGATGTGGATGGATTTCACCCGATAAATGTTGGACGGATGGTAATTGGTATGCCATCGTTTGTTTCGGCAACACCTTACGGAATTGTGGAGTTGATAAAACGCTACAACATCGAAACCAGTGGTAAAAACTGTGTTGTTTTGGGCCGCAGTAATATTGTTGGTCGTCCAATGAGCGTATTAATGTCGCAAAAGTCGATTAATGCTACGGTTACAGTGGCACACAGTCGTACCGAGAATTTGAAAGAAGTTTGTGCCAATGCCGATATTTTAATTGTTGCAATGGGCTACCCTGAATTTGTAAAAGCCGACATGGTAAAAGAAGGTGCTGTTGTAATTGACGTGGGTACTACGCGTGTAAAATCGGATCAAACAAAATCAGGCTTTAAATTAAAAGGCGATGTATTGTTTGATGAGGTTGCACCAAAGTGTTCGTATATCACTCCTGTTCCGGGAGGTGTAGGACCAATGACACGTACTTCGTTATTATTAAATACCCTGTTGTCTGCAAAAAAGGAAATCTATAAATAGTAACATACACTATTTTCAAGGAAAAGGGAGGCCATCAGAAGAAGGTTTCCCTTTTTTATTGCAGCCATATGTATTTTATAGAATGAGTTTAAATAACCTGAAAACCACAGGATTTTATGAGCTTGTTGACCATTTGTCAGAATTTCTAAATTATTTTTCTATTTTTGAATCAAACTAAGTCAAAAACCAAAAAAAATAGGAATGGAAAGTGCTGAAAGTAAGGAGGGGGTTAAGAAAATTGATAGCAAATTCAAACAGGAAATTCATTCAAAAGTAATCCGAGCAGGCAAAAGAACTTATTTTTTTGATGTAAAAAGTACCCGCAACGACGAGTATTATTTAACCATAACTGAAAGTAAAAAACGTTTCGGCGATAATGGTAAGTTTTCATACGAAAAGCATAAGATCTTTTTGTACAAAGAGGACTTTGCAAAATTTATGGACAGTTTACAGGAAGTGGTGGATTATATTCACGAGAAACAGCCCGAAGAAATTACCGCACAGGAAGAGAATGCAGATACCCGGGAAGAAGTGTTGGTTGAAGAAACCGAATCGGTTAAAAACTATACCAACGTTGACTTTGAGGATATTTAGTAATTCTGGTCGAACGCCTGTTTATTGTAGATAATTTCTTTTCCGCTGAAAACTGCGACTGGCAACTTCTCTTAAACCAGTTCGCTTAATTCGAGCCAGCGTAATTCCTTTTCGTCGAGTAGTGATTTTACTTTATCCAATTCGAGCGATTTTTCATACAATTCATCGTGCGGTAAAGTTCCGGCATTCATTAAATCTTCCAACTCCGATTTTTTACTTTCCAGTTCCGGAATTTCTTTTTCCAGTTCGTCGAATTCGCGCTGTTCTTTGTACGAAAGTTTCTTTTTAACCTGAACTGTAGTTTTATCCTCTTTTGCTTTGGCCTCCGCTTTTTCTTCGGCTTTTATTTTTGATTCGGCTTTTGCTTTTGCTTGTTCTTCCTCCTCAACTTTATTGCGGTAAACGGTATAATTCCCAGGAAAGTCAGAAACCTTACCTTCACCTTCAAAAACAAAAAGGTGGTCTACAATCTTGTCCATAAAAAAGCGATCGTGTGAAACTACGATAACACAGCCCGCAAACGATTTCAGATACTCTTCAAGAACATTCAAAGTCATAATATCCAAATCGTTGGTGGGCTCATCCAGAATAAGGAAATTTGGATTTTGCATTAGTACCGTGCAAAGGTACAAGCGCCGCTGCTCGCCACCGCTAAGCTTTTCAATAAAATTGTACTGCGTTTCGGGTGGGAACAAAAAGCGGGTGAGCATTTGAGTGGCACTCATTTTTGTCCCATCCTCAAAATGAATGTATTCTGCAATTTTTTGTACGGCTTCAATTACCTTTTCCTTTGGATCAAATGAAATTCCTTCCTGGCGGTAATAACCGAATTTTATGGTTTGTCCAATGTCAATGGTTCCCGAATCAGGCGACAAGGTGCCGGTAATCAGGTTCAAAAAAGTTGATTTTCCGGTTCCGTTTTTACCCACAATCCCAACTTTTTCGAAACGCTGAAATTTGTATGAAAAATCTTCAATCAGATTCACTCCCGGAAACGACTTGGAAATGTGATCGAGTTCAACAATCTTTTTACCAAGGCGAGCCGATTTTACATTCAATTCAACCTGGTCGTTATTTAAGTTCTGCGAGGCTTTTTCTTTTAAATCCTGAAATGAATCAACGCGGTATTTTGCTTTGTGGCTGCGTGCTTTTGGCATTCGGCGCATCCATTCTATTTCGGTTCGAAGCAGGTTTTTAGCTTTGGCAACCGTGGCTTGTTGCATTTGAATACGTTCGTCGCGTTTTTCAAGAAAATACGAGTAGTTGCCCTGATAACGGTAAATCTGGTTGTCTTCCATTTCAATAATCTCGTTGCATACGCGGTCGAGAAAATAGCGGTCGTGCGTAACCATTAAAAGTGTCGATTTTGTTTTTTCCAGATAAGTTTCAAGCCACTCAATCATTTCAAGGTCGAGGTGGTTGGTTGGCTCATCCAGAATGAGTAAATCGGGTTGGTTGATCAACACCTTTGCAAGTGCCAAACGTTTTTGCTGACCTCCGGAAAGTTCAGCTACTTTCTGATCAAGGAAATTGATTTTTAACTGGGTAAGAATCTGTTTTATTTCAACCTCGATGGCCCAGGCATTTAACTCGTCCATTTTAGCCGAAATACTTGCTATTTCTTCCTGATTGTTGTGGGCAACGGCCAACTCAAAAGCTTTTACCGTTTTAAGTTTTTCATTGTCGGTTTCAAAAACTTCTTCAATTACTGTATGTGCAGGATTTAAGTTTGGAATTTGCTCGAAGTAACCAACCTCAACATCGTTGGTTAAGGTTGTAATTCCTCCATCGGGCGATTCTTTTCCGGCAAGTATATTTAGTAAAGTTGATTTACCTGTTCCGTTTTTTGCAATTAATGCAACTTTGGCTCCTTCAAAAATGGTAAACGAAATGTCTTCAAACAACATTAACTCGCCCCAGCGTTTCGAAAGATTTTCAGCTTGTAAAAATGGTTTCATGAGAAAAAATTAAATGTCAGTTCAGCTTATGATTTGTCTGCTGAATCGTTTTTGGTTTTGTTTTCCAGCGCCAGTTTGTCTTTCTCCTGAAACAACATATTTAAAAATGCGGGAATATTTTGGGCTGAGCTACTATTGGGTGAATTGGTTAATAAGGCTATTCCAATTTCTTCTTCTTCGCAAAGTGCAATTTCGGCTTTGTATCCTAAAACGTAACCACCGTGGTAGGCTACTTTTCTGCCTTTGTAATCAACAATTCGCCAGCCAATGGAATATTGTTTTGATTGAATTCCTCGTCCCCAGCTTCTGAAATAAGTTCGTTTTAAAGGCGATTTTACTTGCGGTGTAAAAATGGTTTCGCGTGCATCGGCTGAAATTACTTTTGAATTTTCGTCGGTAAGCGCCATCAAAAGCTGACCAAGATCTGAAATGCTTGCATTGATTCCGGCAGCCGGAGTGGTGTTGTAATAACGATCGTTCAAACGCATCGGACTGTAATGGTTGTGCCCGCGGTTGTAATGCGGATAAGCTTTATTCTCGTTATTTTTAAAAGCTTCAAATCCGGTTGAAGCATTTGTCATTCCAAAAGGAGTGAAAACTTTTTCTTTAATTACTGCATTAAAACTTTTATGGGTTTTCGATTCAGTTATTGGATCGTAAATACTGTAAAGTACATTTTGGTAACCATACAATTGTCCGGGAGGAGCTGTAATATCAACCTCGTCCAAACGATCCATAATTTTATCGAGCGGTACATGGTCTTCCACCATTAAATCGTAGGTGTGTGGAACCAAACCCGAAGTATGACTAAGTAGATGTCGAACAGTTAATTGTCGTGTACTTTCCGGTGTTTTTAATTCAAAGTCAGGAAGGTATTTTGTAACCTTGTCATCCAGGTCGATAACGTGTTCATCGTCTAAAATACCTGCTAATACTCCGGTAATCGATTTTGAAACCGAAGCCAGTCTGAAAACGGTGTTTTGGTCAACCGCATTTTTTTCGCCGGCTTTACGTACACCATAACATTTTATCAATGCAATTTTTCCTTTATAAGTAACTACTGCAGCAGCTCCAACCGTTCCCGATTGTTTTAAGTTTACATCTAAAATGCTATCGAATTGCGAAAGGGTAGTTTGTATTTCTACAGCAGGATTGTATTCGGGTTCTTCTTTTACTACCTCAACTTGTTCTTTTTCAATTGGTGTTCGAACAAACGATTTTAAGGTAAAAGCAAACACCGCCAACGCCACAATAACTACTATGAAGTAATATTTTTTCTTCATCATCTCTATCATTCTCCTTCCGAATTTGACACAAAAATAAAATTAATATCATTGATTTTCAGGTGAACGACATTTAATCTTCTAAATTTTATCCACCGGCACTTTTTAATAAAGCAAAAGTTGGTAAAACAAAAAGCCGGTCAACACCGGCTTTTTATACGTCTGTTTAATTTGCTAACTTAAAACCATTTCTATAAAGGGGAGAAATGTTGCTTAAGTGTTACATTGAATAAGACTGACCAATTTTGATTTTGTTACACTTTGCAGGAAAAAAAAATCGCTTATTTTCGAATAAAATTAGAATCCAATGAGAAAACGAGAACTATTCGACTTTATCATTCAGTATTTTGAAGAATCAATGCCGATTGCCGAAACAGAACTGGATTACGGCAATCCGTTTGAATTAATTGTGGCAGTTATCCTTTCGGCACAGTGCACCGATAAACGAGTAAATCAGATTACTCCCGATTTATTAAAACGGTTTCCAAATCCTCAAAAAATGGCAGAAGTAGAACCTGCTGAGGTATTCGATTACATACGATCGTGTTCGTATCCGAACAACAAAGCGAAGCACCTGGTTGGAATGGCCCAAAAATTAATTGAACTGTTTGATGGAGAAGTTCCGAGCGATGTGGATGATTTGCAAAAATTGCCGGGAGTGGGACGAAAAACGGCCAATGTAATTGCATCGGTTGTATACAATAAACCGGCTTTGGCAGTTGATACGCATGTTTTTAGGGTGGCTGCCCGAATTGGATTAAGTACCAATGCAAAAACTCCGCTGGCAACCGAACAGCAACTAATGAAATACATACCTGACGAGCTTGTTCCAAAGGCACATCACTGGCTGATTTTGCATGGGAGATATACCTGTATTGCCCGAAAGCCAAAGTGTACGAAATGCGGATTAACCGAAGTTTGTAAGTTTTATAAAAAGGAAGTGGCCGGAAAAACGAAATAGATATGAAGAATAAATGTGTGTATTTGCTCCTTTTGCTTGTTTTAAACGCTGCTTGCAGTCATTCTGATAAGGAGTTCCAACCCGATCTTCAGTTTGATTTTTCGATCCCGACAGAAGGAAACAGCTGGGTGGTTGACAATGCTGTTAAAAACGATGATTTAATCGGAGATCAGGGAATAAAAGGCTGGACGAACAGAGAAACGAAAATCAGGACCTATTTTAAAACTGAAAAAACAGGCACACTCGATATTGGTTTAATTGCCCGTTCAGAAGCTGCTGCTAAAATTAAGGTGACTTTAAATGGAAATTCAAAAATTGTTGAAGCGAATAGTGCAAACTTTGATACTGTAGAAGTTGGGCGTTTTGAAATTGTGGAGCCCGGTTATCATTTTATTGAAGTTGAAGGAGTAGAAAAGAAAGGAACTTCTTTTCCTGCAATCGAATCATTTCTGATTGGAGGGGAAGCTACAACAGGAAATGTTTGGTTTGCAAAAGAAGATTTTTACTGGGGCAGGCGCGGACCATCGGTTCATTTAGGATTTCAGGTGCCGGAGAACGCAGGAAATGTTGTTTATTTTTATAACGAAATTAACGTTCCGGAAGGAAACGATGTTCTGGGATCATATTTTATGGCCAATGGATTCGGACAAGGTTATTTTGGGATTCAGGTCAATTCAGAAGACGAACGCCGGGTATTATTTTCTGTGTGGAGTCCTTATGAAACAAATGATCCAACTGAGATTCCCGAGGATCAGCAAATAAAATTGTTAAAAAAGGGAGAAGGTGTTCACACCGGCGAATTTGGAAACGAAGGATCAGGCGGGCAAAGTTATTATAAGTTTATGTGGAAGGCCGGGACAAGCTACAAATTTCTGTTAAAAGGAACACCGGCGGGAAATAATTTTACTGATTATACTGCCTGGTTTTATGCTCCCGAAGTAAATGAATGGAAATTAATTGCCAGTTTTAGCCGTCCCAAAACCAATACTTATCTGACAAACTTGTATTCTTTCCTTGAGAATTTTTATACAGAAACAGGAAATATTACACGGCTTGGGAATTTTGCCAATCAATGGATTTACACTTCAAATAACGAGTGGGTAGAAATCACAACGGTTAAATTTACTGCGGATGCCACTGCGCGCAAGAAATCGCGTATGGATTACGCCGGAGGTGTTAATGGTAATCAATTCTTCCTGAAAAATTGTGGCTTTTTTAGTGAAACCACTACTATCGATTCGTATTTTGAGCGAGAAGAAGGGGGAATGGCACCAGTAGTTAAATTTGAAGACTTACCTTAAATACGCAGTCAGAAAATACCATTTGCTTGTACAATTTCAATCCATCATTTGTAACTTTAGCTTCAGATATAATAATAAAATAGGTTCCGGTTAAATCAACTAACTTTTAAATTATGGGCAATTCATCCATTTCAGATATTATAAAAAACAGAAGAGCAACACCACCAGGTTTATTTGCTAAAAGAGAGATTTCAAGAGAAACTATTGAAGCGCTTTTGGAAAGTGCAACCTGGGCACCCAACCACAAGAAAACAGAACCCTGGCGATTCAAAATTTTTCGAGGTGATGCAAAAAATAAGTTGGCAAACGATGCATTCGAACTTCTAAAACAAAAACAAACTGAAGGTTATCCGGTGGCACCGGAAAAAATGGAGAAATTTGCAAGTACAATGGAACGTGTGCCCGTTGCCATAGCCATTGTTTTACAAAATGACGCCGCTAAACGACTACCGGAGTGGGAAGAAATTGCCGCCGTTGCTATGGCTGTACAAAATATGTGGTTGCATGCAACCGAATTAGGATTGGGCGCATTTTGGGCAACTCCTGCATTTATCGAATTGTTTGACGATTTGTTGGATATTAAAGAAGATCAAAAGTGTTTGGGCTTTTTTTATGTGGGCGAAATTATGATGGATTATCCTTCGCCCGGCAGAGGCGAACTGGCAGGAAAAATGGAGTGGATAGAATAGAAAGTTCAGGATTCAGAGTTCAGAGTTTAGGATTTAGAGTGTAACGTTCAACGTTGAGAATCCGATTAGTCTATAAGATTAATCGGATTCTTTTTAAATATATCTTTTGGATTTTGTTATCTAATATTTGCAAGAACATCAACCAGATGATTCCAGAATTTGCCGGTAGTGGCAATATCCAAACGTTCGTCGGGAGAGTGTGCTCCGCGGATGGTTGGTCCGAATGATACCATGTCGAGTTTTGGATATTTTTCGAGGAAAAGTCCACATTCCAATCCAGCATGGATCGAGCGAACAACAGGCTCAACACCAAAAAGTTTTTTATACGAATCAACCGTAGTTTTTAATACTTCGGAATTAGGATTTGGTGCCCATCCCGGATAGCCATCCGAATGTTTTACTTCGGCACCCGCCAAAGTGAAAACCGATTCAATGGTTTCGGCAGCATATTTTTTTCTGCTCTCAATTTCGCTGCGTTGGCTGGTAGTAACCTGAATTTTATTGTCGCCGATAAATTTTACTGAGGCCAGGTTGGTTGATGTCTCGACCATTCCTTCCATGCGCGAACTCATTTCCAATACTCCATGCGGACAGGCATAAATCGAGTTTACAAGTTTTTGCTGCGTATCCAAATCGATGCAAGTCGCAGGACATTCAATTGTTTCGCATGTAATTTGTAAGCCCGGCTCCGAAATTTCAAATTCTACCTGAATCGCTTTACTCAGCGTTTGTATGTCTGAAATTACCTGGTCCTTAACTGATTCGGGTATTGTAATAACTCCAAAAGCTTCGCGGGCAATGGCATTCCTTAAATTTCCTCCGTTAAAATCGGCTAGTTTAGCTCCAAATTTCTTGGTCGCATTCCATAGTACACGGTTTAGAATTTTATTGGCATTTCCCCGGTTTTTGTGAATGTCATCTCCCGAGTGGCCTCCAAGTAATCCGGCTACGCTAATTTTTAAGGCTGCTGAATTTTCCGGAACCGATTCCGAAACATAGTTGAATGTGGCAAGGGTATCAACTCCGCCGGCGCAACCTATAAAAATTTCTCCTTCGTCTTCCGAGTCAAGGTTTAACAAAACCGTTCCGCTTAGAAATCCGGGTTGTAAGGCGAATGCTCCGCTTAACCCGGTTTCTTCATCCACGGTTATCAAACATTCAATAGCCCCGTGTTTTATATTGTTTGAAGTAAGAACTGCCATTTGAGCTGCAATCCCAATTCCGCAGTCGGCACCTAAAGTAGTTCCATTTGCTTTTACCCAACCATCCACAATTCGCGGATCGATGGCATCGTTATCGAAATCAAAAACTTTATCCGAATTTTTTTCGCAAACCATATCCATGTGCGTTTGCAATATTACAGTTGGTGCTGTTTCCATTCCCGGAGTAGCCGGCTTAAGAATTAGTACATTTCCAATTTCATCGGTTTTGCTTTCCAAATTGTTTTTGCCGGCAAAATCGAGCAAAAAGGCACGTATTTTTTCTTCTTTTTTCGAAGGGCGTGGTACCTGACAAATGTCCTCGAAATAGTTAAACAGTGGCTGGGGTACGAGTGTACTTAATTTTTTCATAGTATTCTTTCTGTTTTCAAACTCACCGTCAAAGTTGTAAAAACTTAACGAGCTTTTTTCTGACGATTGTTGGCTTCTGTAGTTTCACTACTTGTTTAATTTGCCGCTTTGACTTAATAAAATGGCAAAGGGCTGTGTGCCCGGAAACTCCGACATGATAATGATGAGAATTACGGTAATCGGAACACTTAGCAGCATTCCTGAAATTCCCCAAATAACTCCCCAAATGGCAAGTGTAAGGAAAACCACAAGCGGGCTTATATTTAGGGTGTTTCCCATTAGTCGGGGTTCGATAATATTTCCAACAATCATTTGGATGGCACCTACAATTGACAGCACTAAAATACCGGGAGTAAATTCACCAAACTGCAATATTGCAAACATGGCCGGAAACAGAGTCGCAATTAGCGATCCGATTGTTGGAATAAAATTCAGGATAAAAATTAAAAATGCCCAAAATACCGGCGCGTCGATGCCGATAAACAATAAGGCAAAGTAACTTACAAATCCGGTAACCAGACTGGTAAGTGTTTTCAGAGCAATATAGTTTCCAATGGAGTGGTCTATTTTACTGATCAAATCATTCATGTGTTCGTATTTTTTTGGGTCGGGGTACATGGCTTTTATTTTTTTCGGGAATATAGGTTCCTCTAAAAGTAAAAACAGCAAATACAACAAAACAGTGAATGTGTTTCCAAAAAGGCTGGTTAACGTTGACAATAACGATGACAAAAGGCTTGCAAAGTTTAATCCCTTCGCAAAATCGCCAACCTGCGACATAATGTCGATGTTGAATTTTTGATCGATAGCTGTTGTCATTTTAGTTACATTGGCCTGGTAAGCCGGAAGCGTTTTCGACAGATCGGCAATGTTATTTGAGATCATGGTGCCTGCAAAAACAAGAAATCCCAATAGTACCAGCGTTGAAAAAAGGGTAAGTATCCATCTTGGAAGTTTCCCGATGTATTTAATTTTCAGCAGAAGTTTTTTTATCACCCGGATTAAAAACCAGAAAAGTATGGCCAGAATAAAGGGTATGATTATGGACTGCGCATATATACACACCACAACTACTGTAACCAGAATTAAAAAAATATAGATTTTTTTTGCGTTATCCATTTTGGAACTGTTTAAGCTGCAAAATACAAATTTTTGAAAAGCTTTGCGGCGGTATTTATTTTATTTGTTGTGTGGCAGGATCGATTTATTTGTGATCTTCTATAAATTTCAAGGAACTGAGATTTCAAATGCGAATGCCATGCGATTGGTAAAAGAATACTTTCACATTAATGCGTGGCAATATTTTCATATTTATAATTATGGTATTATTTTTAGAGACCTTTAAATCCGACAAAATTTTTATGATTTGCATTGTTTAATCGTACTCCCGGTTTTAAATGTTTATTGTGCGATTAAGAAAAAAACGGAGTACGATGTTTGCAACTAATATTCAATATCCCATAAAATGAAAAATCCGATCTTCTATTTTATTGTTGTAGTAATCGTATCAATTATTATTGTTAAATGGTTTTTTAGCAAAAAGGCTATTATTAAACGGAAACTAAAAAAGACAGAGAAAAAAAGAATAGTGGAGTTCAAGGCCGGCGATGTAGCAAAAATTGTTGGGAAAGTTGAATTTGTTGATGCAGCGCTTATTGCTCCGCTATCGAAACGTGAATGTGCCTATTATTATATTCATGTTGAACAAAAAGTTTCGTCGGGAAAAAGTTCATACTGGAAAACACTTGTAAAAGAGGAGCTTTCTTGCCGGTTTGTAATACGGGAAGAAGATAGTTGTGCCTATATAAACGATAATAATTTGAAAAGCTACATTGTACAAGACCGAAATTATTCTGTTGGTTTTATGAACGATGCCACTGAAAATCTGGAACAATACCTTCATAGCAGAGGACATGAAAGTGAAGGCTTTTTGGGAATGAATAAAACACTTCGATTTAACGAGGGCGTTTTAGAGAAAGACGAAGAAATAGCCGTTTTTGGACATGGAGTATGGAAAGATGCAACTCAGTTAAAATTGCCGGCAGAGTATGGCCGGATTCTTGAAATTACTTCTCCTCCTAATGATGCAGTGTACCTGAGCGACGACACCGATACAACAAAAAAGAAAGTGATTAAAGCGCACGCCGACTCAAATGATTACAACTTTGAGAAACGTTATAAACAAAACGAAAAACGCTACCGCGAATAAAGTTAAATTCGCTAATAGCATTCTCATGTTATCCCAATTTCTCACTTTCAGGCAATCCCCATTCTTCAACCATAGCGATGCCCATTTTTTTCAGTTCGCTTAAAACCGGTTCGTAAATGGTCTTCGCGATTGGAATATGAACGCCGGTATCGGTAATTTTTCCTTCCAAAATTAATTGTACTGCAATAGCTGCTGGTAACGCAACGGTTCTGGCAATCGATGTATCTTCTTCGTTTGCAAAATCCAAAAGTCGCGATTTTATTACTTCTTTTTTTCCGTCAGCAGTTTCAATTAAAAAGGAGTGTAACATAATAACCATGTCGCGGGCTCCTTCGGGCAGCATCATTTTTTCAAGCATTAAATCAGAAGTGAGGTCAAAAGTTGATCCTTCTTCTAAATGCACTTTAAACTTGCTGA
This sequence comes from uncultured Draconibacterium sp., assembly GCF_963675585.1. Classification (NCBI taxonomy): domain Bacteria; kingdom Pseudomonadati; phylum Bacteroidota; class Bacteroidia; order Marinilabiliales; family Prolixibacteraceae; genus Draconibacterium; species uncultured Draconibacterium sp. Next base: position 69,819 of record NZ_OY776413.1, on the reverse strand, counting down.
AAAGTCCCAGCCAGTCCATGGCAACAATTGCAGGGCTGTCTAATTGCAAACCAAGTCGTTCGGCAACCTTTTCCTTTACGTTGGCCGGGTAAACTCCAATTTGTTCGGCAACAACTTCTTTGTACGATTTCCCTTTAAAATCCTTTTTTTCGTAGTTTACCATCCCCAGTGCTTTTATGGCATCCATGGTTTCGCACCAGTTTTTATAGCGAAAAGTTCCGCGGTACATTGTTTCTACGTTGGGCAAATTATACAAATCGATATAAGCCAAAGAATCGCGATTTGGATAAACTTCCATTGGTCCAACTTCCGGGAAACTAATTTGCAGGGGATTTTTAAAAAGGTTTTTGCTTGAAATCTCCACAATTTGTCCATCCTTTTTGAATTTAGCCCCATTGTTTCCGGCCATTATAACTCCTTTGGGCGACCACGAGAATTTATATTTTAACGGATTGTCAGTTTCTTCAGGAGCTGCAAGTGCGCCGCATAAAGAATAAAATTCCTTTATTTTTCCTCCCTGACTCTGCACTTTGTCAATAATGTGCATGGCAGTCATGTGGTCAAAACCCGGATCAAGACCAATCTCATTTAGTATAATAATTCCGGCTTCTTTGGCTTCTGTGTCAAGCTCTTTCATGGCATCGGAAACATACGATGTAGTTACCATGTTTTTTTTGTGCTTTATGCACAGTTGCGCCACTGTTACATGATGTGCAAAAGGCAACAAACTGACTGTTAAATCATGGTTTGCAATCATTTTGTCGAGTGTGTCAAAATCGTCAATGGTCCAGGCAAAAGCTTTTCCGTTAGGGTGGCCATTTATTAATTTTTCGGCTTTCGATAAAGTGCGGCTGCAAATGGTAAGTGCTATATTGTTTTGTAGTAAATAATTCGCAATGGGTTTGGCAACCATCCCGGCGCCAAGTAATAATACTTTAATCATGTTCTTGTTTTCTAAATTTAAAATCGGTGGGTGCACCAATTGTTAACAAAAATCGTTCCTTTTGTTTTCTCGTCTCTAAAGGTGGTGTTTATTATTCGAATAACAACTGATTTATGTAAGATTCTTACACATTCTCTTGTTTTTTAAAACAGGTCAAAAATCATTTTATTCCCTCTAAAAGTTCGTATTTTAGTGATATGATTCAATCGTATCAATGTCCGGTATTTTTTTACCTCGGGATGCCAGAGTGTCTCGACGATGATACAATGTCGCATTAGCTACGTTCGTAGCTCGTTTTTGCAAGCAATACGTTCATTTGTTGCTTGTGTTTTCAGCGCTTTTATGTGTTTTTTTGAAGGTAGTCAACCTGTTGTGGTTCTGTTCTGATTTCGGATTTAAATTGTTTGTCAATAATTAATTCCTGTGTTTGAGCGCGTAATTTAGGGCTGCTCTACTCTTTCAGAAGGCACAAAAAAGCTTCAGATTATTTACTACATGAATTTTTTAAAACATTTTTATGAATTCACAGATAAAAAAAACGTTGGTGCCAGCCTCAGGTTTGGTAGAGTTGATGCAGAAGTACGACTTTAGTTCAGAAAGTATTAAAACCATTCAAACAGAAGAATTGCTTTCTGAAGGTGTGGTTAACCGTCTGCAAAATTGTTACCCTCAGTATACCGGATTTTTAAAAACAGACAAGGCCATTTTTACCGATAAAACACATTATTCCGGCTTAAAAGGTTTTCGCGAAATTATTCAGAAATTAAAAGAGAACGGCATTGAAATTAAGGACATAAAAGAACGCGAGTTTTTTATTGAAGTGTACCGTTTTATGGTTACAAAACACATTCTGAATACCATAAACTGGAGCAATTACGAACAGGATTCCAATTATCACCTGGTATTTCCACAGGCCGGAATGATGAATCCGGAAGATGTAAAGTTGTATTTGGTGGCAGGCAGCGATGATGAAAGAAAAAATGTTGTAGAGGCGTATCTGTTAAAAACAAATCCGCATGATGGCAAGCAGAAGCTAAATAAACCCTGGTATGTAAACGATGAGGGGCAACTTGAAATTTTGGACGGAAGTCAGCACAAATATCCTCCGGTAAAACTGATTCTTGACAGTTCAACACAAAGTTGTTTTGCGTTTTGCACCTATTGTTTCAGGCATGCGCAGGTGCGGGGCGACGAAGATATGTTTGTACAGCGAAGCGTAGCACAGGTGCACAACTATTTAAAACGTCATAACGAAATCAGCGATGTTTTAATAACCGGTGGCGATGGGGGTTACATTCCTTTTGAGCGATTGCTCGAGTATGTTACTCCATTAATTGAAGATCCGGACTTAATGCATATTCGCACACTGCGAATCGGATCGCGAGCCATCACTTTCCATCCCGAGCTGATTTTAAGCGATAAATTCACAAAAATACTGGAGCTGTTAAAATACACCATCAACAGTGGCATTCAGGTGGTTTGGATGGCTCATATTTCTACTCCGTACGAATTGTTGAATCCGGGCGCTGTTGCGGCAGTTAAACGTTTAAAAAGCTTTGGAATTACAGTTAAAAGTCAAAGCCCGATAATGAATCACATTAGTTTATACCGAAACGAAAACGGGAAAGTGGATGTTGACCGGTCTGCGCAAAACTGGATTGATCTGGGGAACATAATGGCCATTTTAGGTATTGGTTTTCATTCGATGTACTGCGCCCGACCAACCGGCGAACATCACTATTTTACAGCGCCATTGGCCGATATCACTAAAATATTCAGCAAAGTGTACCGAAGCCTGGCTTCCATTAACCGTCCGTCGCGCTATATTACAATGACATCTTCGGCCGGAAAAACATCATTAATGGGAACTGCAGAAATTAATGGTGAAAAGGTTTTTGCCCTCAAGTTTAACGAAGCAAGAAACATGGAGTGGATGGATACCGTATATTTTGCTGAGTACGATGAGCAGGAAAACACGATTGAAAAACTAAAACCATACGGTGCTACTCACTATTTCTATGAAGATGAGTTATCCCGAATAGAGAACACACTTTCGGAGGCTTTGGAAAAACAAATGACAAAAGCAAAAGAGTCATGATCAACAAAGTTGTAACATCGGCAAAAGAAGCGGTAAGTGATGTGTTTGACGGAGCCACTGTTATGATCAGTGGATTTGGCGAAGCGGGCAGCCCCATTGAATTGATTCATGCATTGATTGATCAGGGAGCAAAGAATCTTACTGTGGTAAGCAACAATGCAGGCAGTGGCAATGTGGGACTGGCTGCATTAATCGAAAACAGGCAGGTCCGTAAAATTATCTGTTCGTTTCCGCGCACTGCTATTTCGGTTGTTTTTCCCGAATTGTACAGAGCCGGAGAAATTGAACTGGAACTGGTTCCGCAGGGAACACTCGCCGAGAGGATTCGGGCTGGAGGAGCAGGTATTCCTGCATTTTATACGCCGGCATCGGTACATACACCACTTGCTGATGGCAAAGAACAGCGCACTTTTGATGGAAAAACTTACGTGTTGGAGCCCGCAATTCGGGCAGATTTTTCGTTGGTTAAATGTGCTGCAGCCGATAAATACGGCAATTTGATCTACAACAAAACAGCGCGAAATTTTGGGCCGGTAATGTGTACAGCTGCCAAAACTACAATTGTTCAGGCAAAACAAATTCTTGAACTTGGTGAAATAAATCCGGAACATGTGGTAACACCGGGAATATTTGTACACCGGGTGGTGGAGGTAACACATCCGGCTGATGAATCGAAATTAGTAGCGGATAAAGTGAGGTACCATGCAATTAAATCATAAAAATATGGGGTGGAGTACAAACGAAATGGCACAAAAGGTAGCCATGGATATTTTTGACGGCGCATATGTAAATCTGGGAATTGGAATACCTGAGCTTGTGGCAGATTTTATTCCTGAAGGACGCGAAGTAATTTATCATACTGAAAATGGTTTGCTTGGGATGGGAAAAGTAGCCACCGAAGCGAATCAGGATCCTGAGTTGGTAAACGCAGGTAAAAAATACATTACGGCCATACCCGGGGCGGCCTATTTTCACCATGCTGATAGTTTTGCCATGATTCGTGGCGGACACATCGACATTTGCGTGCTTGGTGCGTATCAGGTTTCAGAAGAAGGCGATCTGGCGAACTGGTCAACAGGTAATCCAAACGATATTCCTGCGGTTGGCGGTGCAATGGATTTAGTGGCAGGTGTAAAAACCATCTATGTAATTACCAAACACTGTACAAAAAACGGGGCTTCTAAAATTGTAAAAGAATGCAGCTATCCGGTTACAGGGAAAAATGTTGTTAGCCGCATTTATACCGATTTGGCCATAATCGATGTGCTTGATAAAAAACTGGTGGTTAAGGAACTGGCACCGAATGTGAGTTTCGAGGAATTGCAGCAACAAACCGAAGCAATACTTCACCGATCTTAATATTCAATACGAATAAAATGACAAAGAAAAGTAATAGTGAAAAATTGTATCGGAAGGCAGAAAAAGTGCTTGCCGGAGGAGTGAGCAGAAATACGATTTTCAGACAACCATACCCGAATTATGCCAACACTGCGGCAGGCTGTTATATTACCGATATTGAAGGCACCGAGCGGATTGATTTTGCCAATAACATGGCAGCGCTTATCCACGGTCATTCGTTTCCACCCATTGTTGAAGCGGTGATTGAACAACTTAGAAAAGGAACTGCATATACACTTGCATCCGAAATTGAGGTTGCTTTTGCACAACATCTGATCAAGCGGGTAAAAAGTTTCGAACGCATCCGTTTTGTAAATTCGGGAACCGAGGCGGTGATGGCCATGATTAAAGCATCGAGGGCTTTTACAGGACGTTCAAAAATTGCCAAAGCCGAAGGTTCATATCATGGCACCTACGATTTTGCCGAAGTAAGTCAAACGGCAAACCCATCCAATTGGGGCGATGTTGACAACCCAAGTAGTGTGCCGCTTGCCTACGGAACGCCGCCTAGTGTATCAAACGATGTAATTATTTATCCGTACAACGATATTGAACGAACACTTTCGATACTTGAGAAACACGCTTCAGAACTTGCTTGCGTTATCATCGATCCGGTTCCGCATCGTGTGGGATTAGTGCCGGGTACACGTAATTTTATTCAGGAGGTGTACGACTGGACCCGCAGAAACAATGTACTTATGGTTTTCGACGAAGTAATTACGTTTCGGGTAAATTACGGAGGAGCACAGCAAAATATGCCGGTAAAACCGGACTTAACATCTTTGGGGAAAATTATTGGAGGAGGATTTCCGGTAGGTGCTGTGGCCGGCAGGGCAGATGTGATGAAAGTATTCGACCCGCACGAAAAAAATCTGCTTTTACCTCATTCAGGAACTTTTTCGGCAAATCCAATTACCATGACTGCAGGTTTTAAAGCAATGGAGTATTTCGATAGGGATGCCGTTAAAAATTTAAATAAACTCACCGGGACAGCCATTTCGCAGATTAAAGAAGTGATTGAATTGGTAGATCTACCGATTTCGGTGACCGGAGCCGGCTCCATGTTTCGGATTCATTTAAGAGAAAATCCTCCAAAAACGTACAGGGAGGCTTATCAGTCGAAAGAGGAGAGTGCAGTTATTGGGCAGCTGCTGGATTTTATGTATCAAAAACAAAAAATTCTGATGGTGAATACCTTCTCGTGTATGCTTTCAACAGTTATGACTCAGACTGAAATTGACCGGCTTTCGGAGGGATTAAAAGCAGCATTTACAGCGCTAAAAACTACAATTGATAAACTTAAAACAAAATAAAATGAGCAAAGATGTTTTTATATGCGATGCCATACGAACACCGGTTGGAAAATACGGTGGCGTTTTGGCATCGGTGAGAGCAGACGATTTGGCTGCGATTCCGTTAAAAACTTTAATCGACAGAAATCCGCAGTTAAAAAATGTGGTTGTAGACGATGTAATACTTGGTTGCGCCAATCAGGCTGGCGAAGACAATCGTAACGTTGCCCGAATGGCATTGTTGCTGGCGGGCTACCCTGAAAGTGTTTCGGGTGTAACCGTAAATCGTTTGTGTGCCTCGGGAATGGAGGCAATTAGTATTGCCGCCCGGGCCATTAAAGCAGGCGAAGCTGATATAATTATCGCCGGTGGAGTTGAAAGTATGTCGCGTGCTCCTTTTGTAATGGCAAAATCAGAAACAGCTTTTTCGCGTGCACCTGAATTGTTCGATACTACCATTGGCTGGCGCTTCGTAAACGATAAATTTCATACACAATTTGGAACCGATCCGCTGATTTGTACAGCAGAAAATCTTGCCAGCGAATATAAAATAAGCAGAGAAGATCAGGATGCATTTGCGCATTCCAGTCAGTTAAAAGCTGCTACAGCCATAAACAACGGAATGCTGGCACGTGAAATTGTTCCTGTTTCTATTCCACAAAAAAAAGGCGATCCGATTTTGGTTGATAAGGATGAACATCCACGATTAACATCGCCTGAAAAACTAGCGACATTAAAACCTGTTTCGCTTGAAGAAGGAACTGTAACTGCCGGGAATGCTTCTGGAATTAACGATGGCGCTGCCGCAGTAATAGTGGCTTCGGCAGCCGCAGTTAAAAAATACAATTTAACACCGCGAGTAAAAATTCTGGGAACGCAGGCAGCCGGTGTGCCGCCACGAATTATGGGAATTGGTCCTGTTCCGGCTACCAATAAGTTGCTAAAACGTTTGGGAATGACAATCGAACAAATGGATATCATTGAATTGAATGAGGCATTTGCTGCCCAGTCGCTGGCATGTACCCGCGAGTTGGGTTTGGCAGATGACGATCCGAGGATTAATCCGCTTGGTGGTGCAATTGCACTGGGGCACCCGCTTGGAATGTCAGGAGCAAGACTGGTGACAACGGCATTTTATCAGTTACAAAATAGTAGTAGCAAATACGCGCTTTGTACAATGTGTATCGGTGTTGGGCAGGGTTTGTCCATGGTTTTGGAGAAAGTTTAAACAATAAGTATACCCCTTTGCCTTTCGGCATTTCCCCTTTAAAAGGGGAAAACTGCCTGGATTAACTGAAAAAGCTGATTGGAGAATGCTCCCCTCAGGAGGGGAGCTCCCGAAGGGTGAGGAGTAAAAAGAAATTAATAACAACTAAAAATAAAGACAATGAAAATTGATATTTCGAAAGAATTAGCAGAGTTAGGAATTAGAGAAGTTAACAATGGGGTTTGCACCGGAACGGTATGGAAAGAAACAGCAGGCAGTGTTGTTGAATCTTTTTCTCCATCGGATGGTGCATTAATTGCCAAAGTGAATCAGGCAACTGCTGCCGATTACCGCGAGGTTGTTGAAAAGGCCAAAAATGCATTTAAAGTTTGGCGAATGATTCCGGCGCCAAAACGCGGAGAAGTAGTCCGCCAAATGGGCTTGGAATTGAGAAAATACAAGGAGCCGCTGGGTAAACTGGTTTCGTACGAAATGGGTAAAATTTACCAGGAAGGTTTGGGAGAAGTGCAGGAAATGATCGATATCTGCGATTTTGCTGTTGGCCAGTCGCGCCAGTTGTACGGATCGACTATGCACTCGGAGCGCGAAAAACACCGGATGTACGATCAGTATCATCCGCTGGGAATTGTAGGGGTGGTTTCGGCTTTTAACTTTCCGGTTGCAGTTTGGGCATGGAATACAATGATCGCTTTAATTAGCGGCGATGTGGTTATCTGGAAACCTTCGTCGAAAGTATTTTTATGCGCAGTGGCCGTGCACAACATTATTGCAAAAGTTTTAAAAGCAAACAACGTGCCCGAGGGTGTTGTGAATTTAGTGGCCGCAGGTTCGCGCGAACTGGGCGACGAGTTTTTCTCCGATAAAAACATTCCTTTGATTTCGTTTACCGGATCGACAAAAATTGGTAAAAAAGTGGGGCGTTTAGTTGGAGAACGACTGGGGAAATCGATACTGGAATTGGGCGGAAACAATGCCGTAATTGTAACACCGGATGCCGATATTGAAATGGCGCTTCGGGCTGTGGTATTTGGTGCCGTTGGAACTTGTGGTCAGCGTTGTACATCAACCCGCAGAATTATTGTCCACGATTCCATTTACAACGATTTCAAAAACCGGCTAATTAGTATCTATTCCAAACTTCCGATTGGGCATTCACTCGATGAAAAAACACTGGTTGGACCGTTGGTAGATAAATGGGCGGTTGAAACTTACCTGGCTGCTATTGAAAAGGTAAAAGCAGAAGGCGGTAAAATACTGATTGGAGGAGAGGTTGTAAAAGGCGACGCAAATCCTTCGGGATGTTTTGTAACGCCTTGTATTGCCGAAGTTGAAAACCATTATGAAATTGTTCAGGACGAAACTTTTGCACCCTTACTTTATATGATTCGGTATTCAGAAATGGAAGAAGCAGTTGCAATACATAACGATGTGCCACAGGGATTATCATCGGCAATATTTTCCAGAAACATGCTGGAAACCGAAAAATTTCTGTCGCACGAAGGTTCCGATTGTGGTATCGCCAACGTAAATATTGGAACTTCGGGTGCCGAAATTGGTGGCGCTTTTGGTGGCGAAAAAGAAACAGGAGGTGGCCGCGAGTCGGGTTCTGATGCCTGGAAAGCGTATATGCGCCGTCAAACAAATACCATCAACTTTAGTACCGATTTGCCTTTGGCCCAAGGCATTGAGTTTAATGTTTAATGTTCGATAAATGTAGTGATACTCTCACTTTGAGTGAGAGTATCACTAAAAATTTTAGGAAATATGAAAAACATTTTAATATTTGGAGCAGGTAGATCGAGCATTTCTATGCTTACTTATTTGCTCGAAAACGCGCCAAAATACAAGTGGTTGGTAAAGGTTGTTGACACAAACAAAAGTAGTTTTATCGACAAGTTGAAACTTACCTTTGAACTACTGGATGTGAAAGACGAGCTTGCCCGGGAAAAGGAAATTAAAAAAGCTGATTTGGTAATTTCAATGCTCCCCGCACGTTTTCATAAATTAGTCGCTCAATCGTGTATCAAATTCTCGAAAAATTTATTGACAGCCTCATACGAAAACAAAGAGATGAAAGCTTTTGCCGATGAGGTAGAAAGTAAAGGATTGTTGTTTTTAAACGAATGCGGACTCGATCCCGGGCTGGACCACATGTCGGCCATGCGGGCCATTGATAAAATTAAGGAACAAGGTCACGAGCTGCAGGCATTTGAATCGTTTACCGGAGGATTGGTTGCACCTGTATCAGACGATAATCCGTGGCATTATAAATTTAGCTGGAATCCGCGAAATGTTGTTTTGGCAGGACAGGAGGGGCCGGCAAAATTTATTCAGGAAGGCAAATACAAATACATTCCTTACAACCGTTTGTTTCGGCGAACCGAATTAATAGAAATAGCTGATTTTGGCTGGTTTGAAGGTTATGCCAACCGTGATTCTTTGAGTTATGTCGACAAGTACAATTTACAGGGAGTACCAACTGTATATCGCGGAACTTTGCGTCGGCCGGGATATTGCCGGGCTTGGGATGTTTTTGTGCAGCTGGGTGCCACAAGTGATGATTATTTGCTCGAAGATGTGGAGAATATGACGTACCGGGATTTTATCAATTCCTTTTTGTACTACCATCCAACCGATTCGGTGGAGCTAAAATTGTATCATTACATGAAAATAGCCATGGACTCTGACATTATTCCGAAACTAAAATGGCTCGGAATTTTTGAAGATCGAAAAATTGGTTTGGAAAAGGCAACTCCGGCTCAGGTTCTTGAAAAATTACTCAAAGAAAAATGGGCTTTGCTAGCGGATGAAAAAGACATGGTGGTGATGTGGCATAAATTCGTTTACCGCGACAAAAACTCCGGCGAAAAGGTAACAATGAATTCTTCGCTTGTAGTTTTGGGTGAATCCGGAGAACATACGGCAATGGCAAAAACAGTTGGCTTGCCTCTGGGGGTTGCAGCAAAATTAATTTTAACGGGGCAATTAAAATTGCATGGCATGTTTATTCCAACGCGCGAAGAAATTTATAAACCTGTTTTAAGTGAATTGGAGAATTATGGAATAACTTTTGCTGAAACGATAAAAGAATCGTACAAAGTTTAGATTTTTGTGAGTAATTGTAGAGTACGATCTTTAGATTCCATCTTTTTTAGGTGGAATCTTTTTTTGTTTTTGCGATAAATATTAATCTGATTTTCCTTTATTTTACCAAGCGCAGAACCGAAAGCACAGCACAATGATCGGAAGCTACTTCGTCGCAAATTATCCTGTTTTCTATTACTTTCCACTTTTCTTCCGGGCGAAATAAAATGTAATCAATTTTTATTCTTGGATTATCTGAAGAATAAGTAGGTTCGGATTTATACGCAAAACTATCTGTCCAATATTGCTTTAGTAATGAAATGGGTTCACTCTCCGGAGTCGCATTTAAATCGCCGGCTAAAATAGTTGGATATTTCCCATTTGTAAAAACCCGGTTTAATTTTTTCACCTGGTCAATCCGGTCGCTACTGTTTTCCTGGTGCTCCAAATGCGTTCCAACAAAACAGATTGTATCGCCCGAATCCAATTCAACAATAACTTCCAGGGCCGCACGCGGTTCATTTCCAGGCGAATGGGGGAGTGCAATATTTCGGCTGCCCAAAATTGGTTTTTTAGTAAGAATTCCTTCGCCATAGCCACCGCCATCGAATGGCATTGCAATTCCAAAAAGAGGAGCCATTTTTGTTCTCCAGCCCAGCTCGGTTACCAGATCGTATTTTTTTGCCCGGTTGGTTTTAAAATCCACTTCCTGCAGAGCAACAAAATCCGGATTTGCATTTTTTATTACCGATGCCAGTTTATCCAAATCGAAATCTCCTTTTGTGGTAGCGCCATGTAAAATATTAAACGTTAAAACACGAACTGTTCTTCCGTCATCGTTTGTATTTTGAGCTGAAAGTGTATTAAATAGTAAGATTGACGAGAATAGAAATAGTAGTCTAATTGGCTTCATCTGTAAATTTTATCGAAAGTCTGAAAATAGAAATTAAATTTTACAATTTGCATTTTTCGTATAACTTTGATTCCATACAATCTAAACCTGTAATAATGAAAACCAAAATCTATCTTGTTCTAATTGTTTTTACTTCACAATTTATTTTTTCCTGTTCTTCAGAAACTCAAAACTGGACACACTTTCGTGGATCAGATTCCAACGCGCACGCTGACGTGGAAGTGGCGCCTTTGCAGTGGAGCGAAACTGAAAATGTGGTATGGAAAGTACCGGTAAAAGGTTTGGGATGGTCGTCGCCGGTGGTATATGGAAATCAGGTTTGGCTAACATCAGCCGAAAAGGACGGGCATGAATTTTACACCCTTTGTTTCGATTTGGAAAGCGGTAAGTTGTTGGATGAGAAAACTTTATTTACTGCCGAAAATCCGCAGCGGATTCATGGAACCAATTCGTATGCAACACCAACTCCTTGTATCGAGGAGGGCCGGGTGTATGTACATTATGGAAATTTTGGAACAGCTTGTATAAACACCGACAATTTTGAAGTGGTTTGGAAACGCGAGGATATGCCTTGCGATCATATGCAGGGACCTGCGTCATCCTTGCTTCTGTACAAGGATAAATTGATTGTTCACCTTGAAGGTACGAAAGATCCGTACGTGGCTGCGCTGGATAAAAACACCGGAGAAACGATTTGGAAAAGTGTACGTCCCAAAGAAATTTACGATCCGCTGGAGCCGGTTTACCGGAAATCGTACCAAACACCGATTGTTATAAATGCAAATGGTAAAGAGCTGCTTATCAGTAATTCAGCTTTCATGTGTTTTGCGCACGATGTAAATACCGGTGAGGTGATTTGGACCATTGAATACGGTTACGATTCAACTGTTAGTCAACCCCTTTTTTACAACGGTTTGGTTTATGTTAATTCGGGCTGGATATTTTTAGACAACAGAGAACGTTTTACCCAACAATACGCCATTGATCCGACCGGAACAGGCGACGTAACAAAAACACATGTAAAGTGGATGTATGAAGACGAGGTTCCGCAAATTCCTACTCCGGTAATCGTCGATGGTTTAATGTACATGGTTCATGATCGTGGAATGGTGACTTGTTTGGATGCAATGACCGGGAAACTGGTATGGAGGGAAGAACTAAAGGGGAATTTTAATTCGTCTCCTATATATGCGGCCGGAAACATTTATTTTATCAATGTAAAAGGCGAATGTACCATTGTAAAACCGGGAAATACTTTTCAAAAAGTTTCTGAAAATGATGTTGATGGAACGGTTAAAGCAGTCCCTGTATTTGTTGGCGATAAAATGATTTTACGAAGCGATAAGTTTTTGTACGCTATAAAATGAAGTAAACTCAAACTTTAGCTTTCACAATTATTTAAGTGTAATAATTGTGAGCCAAATTCGATCAATCCTATCGTCTTATTGAATCAGGGATGCCCATAAATCGAACAGAATCCAAAATACTGTTCGATTTATGAGATTAATTGACTTCACATGCCTACTGCATTTCCTGCAATTTTAATTACTTGTTCAAATTCGTGAATCGATTTCAGATCGAGGGTGCCAGTAATATAAATAATCATATTGTTACTAAGCAATAGAAATTCATTCTCGTTTTTTCCTTCTTTTTTGTAAAACGACAATTTTGAATGCTGGTCTCTTTGAGTCATTAATCGGGTATATTCACTCAGGTTGGTATTAGCTAAAATTATTTTGTAGAATTCTTCACCGAGCTCACGTTGTTTTTCGCCCGTGGGTTGAATCATTTTTAGCTTATGAAGTTTACTAATGTATTCTTTAAATTCAGGACTGATATCTCTTGTGTCAGATAACATCTGAAACATATCTTTAGTTACTTCAAAGTATGAGGCATTTTCCCGATTGTCAATTAATTTGAGCGCTTGATCTATGTTTTTATTCCCGTTTTGTGCAAGCGCAATAAAACTAACGAACATAAAAAAAATGATGAATTTTGTTTTCATGGTTAATTGATCTTTAAATTGCTAATTGGATTATTAAAATTAATATTTACGTTTTTTAGTGACTGGCTCTCTTCAATAGGATGGCTGATTTTATTTGCCTCTTCAAGTTTCGCCAGGCAAGTATTTAGTTCATTCGATAAATTCCAAAGAGCTAGTTCTGTATTGTGTTTTAATTCTGCCAAATCTTGTTCCGAAATGGTAAGTTGAGTTTTTTTATGGCTTTGAATGAATAGGGTGAAAAACAGAGAAATGATCACTAAAACTGATGCCGCATACGGAAGAATGCGTCTAGCAAGTGAATGTCGTTGTTTTTTATACAATTCAACTTTTTCGAACGGATTGAAATCTGGAATTTCTTTTTGCAGCCGGATGTTTGCTTTTAAATACGAATCCAAAAACTCCTGTTCTTCCGTATTTTCTTGCACCGTTTTCCCAAACTCTTTCAGGTCGAGCTGGCCATTTAAAAAGCGGTTTAGTTTATCATTATACATTTGCAATTTCCTCCTTAAAAATTTCGTAAAGTTTTTTTCTCCCCCGCGAAACACTTGCCCGTATTGAAGTAATGCTTTGCTCCATAATTGTGCTGATTTCTTCGTAGTTCAGGCCTTGTAAGTCCTTTAATTCAATGGATAAACGTTGCTGATCGGGCAATTTCAGAATCTCTTTTTTTAGCTTTTCAACAAGATCGGTGTATTCTATATTGCTTTCTACCATGCTTTGGTAATCCATCGTTTTTTGGTATTCCTGCCTGTGCTTTTGTTTTCGTAAAACATCAAAACATCTGTTCCTGACAGCATTTAAACAGTAGCTCTCAAGATTTTTTTTGCGATCAAGCGAGCGACGGTTTTTCCATAATTGAAGCACCACTTCCTGAACAGTGTCTTGTGCGTCTTCAGAATTTTTTAGGATGCTCACAGCGAACCTGTACATTTTATCCTTTTGCTGAATTATTAGTTTTTCAAATTCGCTGCTTGTCATTCAGATTGTGCTCTTTAGTTTTGTTTTTTTTGAATTACGTTTGGATTAGTATTTCATTACATTGCAAGATAAATTTTATTAAAAGACTTGTTTATACAAGGCATATTAAATTTCCCTCCAAATCACACTCAATTAATAACTTATTTCGTCTGGCGCAGTAAAACTTTTATACTTTTGCCCGCCAATTCGGGTACTGAGAATATCATTTGCTAATAAATAGATGTGAATGAAACAATTACGCTCAATATTTGTATTAGTTAGGATTAGAAAAACGGGAAATGAAAGAAATTAGAAATATTGCAATTATTGCCCACGTTGACCATGGTAAAACTACATTGGTTGACAGGATTTTACATCAGGCAAATCTTTTTAGAGAAAATCAGGAGGTTCAGGAATTGTTCCTCGATAACAATGATTTGGAACGCGAACGCGGGATTACCATTCTGTCGAAAAACGTTTCGGTGCACTACAAAGACACAAAAATCAATATTATCGATACTCCCGGTCACAGTGATTTTGGAGGAGAAGTGGAGCGTGTTTTAAACATGGCCGACGGTGTTCTTTTAATTGTTGATGCTTTTGAAGGACCAATGCCACAAACACGTTTCGTATTACAAAAAGCCATCGAGCTGGGATTAAAACCAATTGTTGTGGTTAACAAGGTGGACAAACCAAACTGTACTCCCGACATTGCTCAGGAAAAAGTACTTGATTTGATGTTCAGTCTGGATGCAACAGAAGAGCAGTTGGATTTCCCTACCGTTTTTGGTTCGTCGAAAGCCGGCTGGATGAGCGACCACTGGACAAACGAAACAACTGATGTTACTTATTTGCTCGATTCTATAATTGAACACATTCCTGCTGCAACGCACAAGGAAGGAACCGTTCAGATGCGCATAACTTCGTTGGATTACTCATCGTACACCGGACGTATTGCAGTTGGTAAAGTAACCCGTGGTGAGTTGGTACCCGGGGCACGTGTTTCGTTGGTAAAACGCGATGGAACAATTGTAAAATCAGTTGCAAAAGAGTGTTATCTTTTTGAAGGGCTTGGCAAGGAAAAAACCAAAGATCCGGTTCCTTCAGGAGAAATTTGTGCCGTACTTGGCCTCGAAGGTTTTGATATCGGTGATACCATTGCCGATATTGAAGAGCCTGAAGGATTAAAGCCAATTAACGTTGATGAGCCAACAATGAGCATGCTTTTTGTGGCCAATAATTCTCCATTTTTTGGGAAGGATGGAAAATTTGTAACCTCTCGTCAGTTGCGCGACAGACTTATAAAAGAGACTGAAAAAAACCTGGCTTTACGTGTTGAAGAAACCAGTTCGGCCAATGCATTTTTAGTGTACGGACGTGGAATTCTTCACTTGTCTGTTTTGGTTGAAACCATGCGTCGCGAAGGTTTTGAGGTGCAATTGGGCCAGCCAAAAGTGATTATTAAAGAAATTGACGGCGTAAAAAATGAACCGGTAGAAGCTTTAACCGTTCAGGTTCCAGAAGAATTTTCGGGTAAAGTGATTGAGTTGGTTACGCTTCGTAAAGGAGAAATTTTAAACATTGAAGTAAGCCAGGAACGTGCTCATTTGGAATTTAAAATTCCTGCACGTGGATTAATTGGTTTGCGTAACCAAATGTTAACTGCTACCGAAGGTGAAGCAATTATGGCGCACCGTTTTGCCGGTTATGAGCCTTGGAAAGGTGAGCTTGGTGTAAAACGGAATGGTGCTTTGATTTCGCTTGAAACAGGAACGGCAATTACTTATTCAATTGATAAGATGCAGGATCGCGGTCGATTCTTTGTTGATCCGGGAGAAGATGTTTATGCCGGCCAGGTAATTGGTGAAAATACGCGTCAGGATGATTTGACGATTAACATTATTCGCACCAAAAAAATGTCGAACATGCGTGCATCCGGATCAGACGATAAAACCAGTATTGCTCCGGCAATTAAGTTTTCGCTGGAAGAAGCCATGGAATACATTCGTAACAACGAGTACATTGAAGTAACTCCAAATCACATGCGTATTCGTAAGATTTACCTCGATGAACACGAGAGAAAACGTATGGAAAAATCAATTGCAGAATAAGATCTGAAAGTACAATATATAAATCTGTTATTCCGGTAAGGAATAGCAGATTTTTTTTTGTACAGAAAAGCCACGTTGAACGAGTTGATGACATTCACGCAAGAAGATCATCACAAATAGTAAGAATGCAGATCGATTAACAGATCCGTTTAATCCAACTGGATAAGCCCGTGTTTTAAGGCGTATTTAACAATGTCGGAGTTTGTCTTAAGTTCCAGTTTTTCCAAAATGTTTTGCTTGTGGGTACCAACTGTTTTAACACTGATAAAAAGTTTATCACCGATTTCGCGTGTTGATTCTCCTTCAGCAAACAAGATGAAAATTTCCTTTTCGCGCTCCGAAAGTTGTGAAAATTTGTCGGAAACAATTTGCGACGAATGTAAATAACCATCAATAACAATTTCGGTAATGTCTTCACTCAGGAATTTTTTCCCGTCGTAGGTTGAATGAATGGCATCGGTTAATTGGCGGTATGTACAATTTTTAAGCAAATAGCCGTCTGCTCCTGCTTCCAGCATTCCTTTTACATATTGTTTGTCGGAATGCATTGAAACTGCTACAATTTTTAACTCCGGTACTTCCTTTTTTAAACGTTTTGTTGCTTCAATACCGTTCATTACACTCATGGCAATGTCAATAAGCAACACATCGGGTTTGTAATGCAAAACTTTGTCAATGGCATCCTGGCCATTTTCGGCCTGTGCAATAACTTCAATGTCTTCTGCCGATTGAAGTAAATTCATCAACCCTTCTCTAAAAAGTTGATGATCGTCTGCGATCAAAACTTTAATTTTCATAATGTATAATTGTTTACGTTCTAGCCGTCTGCAAGCGGAATTTCTATTCGGGCTATTGTTCCTTTATCGATTGATTCAATGGTGAACGATCCCCTGATGCTTTCAATCCGTTCGGTAATACTTAATAGTCCAAACCCACCTTTCGAGTTTGTTTCAATTTTCTTTTTGGTTATTCCATCCCCGTTATCTTCAGCTGTAAGATAATACGTTTCGTTTTTGGTATACAATTCAACTAAAACCTCCGAAGCATTTGCATGCTTATTTATATTGGTAAGTAGTTCACCCACTATCCGATACAGAAAAATGTTGTATTGTTTTTTTAAAGGTTTGTCTATATTATTCGTTCTTAGTTGTGTTTTAATACCAAATTCTTTTTCAAATCTTTCCAGTTTCCATTTTATTGCCGGAGCTAAGCCCAATTCATATAAAATAGGAGGACTTAAATCATAAGTCAACGATCGCGATTCCTCAATGGCTTTATTTAATAATTTAGAAGTGAAGTTGAGTTTGCTTTTTACTGCCGCATTGCAGCCTTCGGTCTCAATCGACGATAAATTCATGTATGCCAAACTGAGAGTTTGTCCAAGGCTGTCATGCAGGTTTTCAGCAATCCTGCGACGTTCACGTTCTTCAACCAACGTAATATCGGAATATAGTTTTTTAAGTTGTTCCTGGTATCCTTTTATTCTGAGTGCTACGTTAATTTGTGCTTTAAGTTCAATCTGATCAAAGGGTTTTGAAATAAAGGAATCAGCACCGGCATTTAAACCTTTGGTTCTTTCAACACTGTCGCGTCCGAGCGCCGATACCATAATAATAGGAATGTGTTTTGTTTTGATGTTTTCCTTTAGCACCTTGCAAGTTTCATAGCCGTCAAGTCCGGGCATCATAATATCAAGCAGAATCAAATCGGGATTCTCTTTGGTAGCAATAATTATCCCGTCTTCGCCTGTTTCAGCGCTAAAAAAAGTAAAGTCCGGATAGTACATTCTTACTATCTGGGCCAATAACTCTAAATTAATCGTGTTGTCGTCAACAGCGAGGATTTTTTTCATCTTTTTGTTATTCTTCACAATTTCTGGATTGTTTTGGACGTAACAGAATTCGTGCTTTTATTCAACTATTTTGTATCTAAATGAATAGATGCTTATTCGAATTTAAGTAAACGTGTATTAATTGACAAGAAAACCAGAGTAAATAAGCGTCCATTTTCACTCAATTTCTTAAAAATACGAAAACTGGTGGAAATTTTTGATATAATGAAGCAAATACTTAGAGGCACTCAGTAAATTGCTTAGTGGTGCTAAGTATTATTGAATGGGGTTATAGGCGTATAGGAAGTTTGTATTAAGTTTAAATGCTGTTATTTTTTAAATTTTGCTATTGCGTAAAACGCCGTACATTAGGCCAACTCCCAAACCAAAATAGCTTTGTGCGTTATTAACCACATACATTGGCCCTACCGAAAAACCAAGAGTGCAGCTTAATGGCAACTCTAATTTTGGATTTACGATAAAACATAATTTTTTCGTTGTTTGAGTTGAGTGATAATATTGGTCTCCACTTACATTAAAAATGGGTTCTCTATAATTCGAAATGCCAGGTCCGCCTTGCAGTAAAAGCCGCATTGTGCTGCTTGCATTAAGATTTATAACGCGACCAACCATGATGTGTAAATCTTCAAAGTTTTTGAATGGCATATCATCGTTTATTGGAGTTAATGCCTCGGCCGACTTTAAGTATTCAGAGGGAAGCGACTGCTCGACCTTATTGGTTGCCGAATAACCAATACTGATTGAGTATTTGTCGTTGTATATATAACTTAAGCCGAGGTTGCCCCCGTTGTTTTGCCCCATTACATAATCGCCTGAGGTATATAAAAAATGTTTTTGTGGAGAAAGATCTCTATCTGCCCATTGGGCTGAACTTCCCAGTACCATGGCGGTGAAAAATATGATTATAACGATTGCTTTCATAACTTTACATTTTTGAAAGTTAAAGTCCTGTTTATTGTAAATGCCGGAGACAGAAATTCCTCTAAATATGTGCAACAAGCAGGGACTTAAATAAAAAATGGTTTGTCGTCCTTTTTAATGGTATTGTAAATTTAGAGCTTCTGTCTGCGATTTGTGTAATTGCAATTGCTGATAATAGAGGTTCAAAAAGACCAAAAAAGTCTAGGAAATTGTGGTTGTAAAATTAAAAGCTGCTGAGGAAATGGATTAAACAGGAAAAGTTTTACAAGCTTTAATCCTATAAAAAGTACTTGTTTTTCGGGTCCGAACTTGTGTTTCTATGCCCGGATTTGAAAGCAGCTTGCAGCTTCAGCGCAGGACTTTTTTCTGAAGTACAAAAGTTTTAGAATGAAATAAATTGTGTTCGAATAGTATTGGAAAAAAATTACTCCACCTTTATCAGTTCAAACGACAGATCGGTTTTATTAATGCCATCTACTTTATACAAAGCTTTAAACTCTTCCGAATTCAATGTCTTTAAATGCTCCCGGTAGAATTGTTTCATGTATTCCGAATTTGTCATCTGGTTAACAACCGAAATATTGCCGATATCAATGGTCGACAAGAAAAGAAGTATGTGATTTCCCGAGAATTCCTTGGATTTAATTACAAGAGCATAATCGTTTTGTTTGGCCCGGTCGCTTTGCGGCTCAAATATTTCGGCACAAGGATCTGATGAAAAGATATACTGAGTTGCAGAACTTGAGATTCCAAAAGAAAAGGTCATTTCTTTTACTAAATTTTCAAATAATCCCAGGTTCTTGTAATTGCCTATGTAAATAATGTTGTTGTTTTTAATGTCGTCGGGCTGTAAATCCGATGATAGTTTTACATTAATGGTACCCCCGGTTTGCGCAAAAACCTTATAAATTTCACTTTCACAAAATACAGCCATCTTAGATAAATAAGTAAGACTCGATTTTGATATGGTTTTTACCAAATCCGGATTTTTATCTAAAAGGTGCTCATAATCTGTTTCAGAGTTAATGCCAAAATCCCTGAAAATTCCATTATTACCGGTAGGCAAGGTGCCGTTAAAAACAAAATAGTCGCCTAAAACAAGTAGGGTAGGTTTTTCATTTTCTGCAAATTCCTGCCACAAAGGAAGCTTTTTCCAAGGGTTGGATGTTTTTTTAGACACATTGAATAAAACAACAACCGCAACAACAAGTGCAAGCACAGAAATGATGAATGGAAACAGAAAAGGTTTTGCTTTTGGTTTGCGGTGGTCTTTGGGAGAATCGAATCGTACACGGTATTTGCCTTTTTCAACCACAAAAACAACCGGATCTTTGCTCCCCTCGTTCTCGTAATAATCGGCCAGTTTTTTACGAATATTATGAATATAGACTCTTATGTTCGAATCCTGTTTTTCGGTGTCAGAGTATTTTTTACCAAATAATTCTACTCCAATTGTGTACTCTTTCGGATTTTTGTTTTCTAATGAGGCCTCTACCAAATAGGTCAACAAATCACAATTGATTTTTGACTTTGAAAAGTGCCTGCTTGTGACGATTTTTTTTAAGTATTTGTTTACTAGGTCTTTGTCTTTAATCATATTAGGTTTTATAGCGAGGTTATAACGGTTATAAAACTAGTTTCGTCGTCACAAATATACCTAAATCTATGAGATTTAATACTTTCAACACACGTAACAGCAACACATTTTAAAACTTATACATTTATAGAACTATGAAAAATTTAACAACTATTCTTTTGGTATTTCTCTCATCGTTTTTATTCGCGGGCGAATCGGGTGAATGGGTGAATCTATTTAACGGTAAAGATTTGTCGGGATGGGAACAATTAAATGGTAAAGCTACTTATGAAGTAAAAGACGGAGTTATTGTTGGTACAACTGTGGCCAATACTCCAAATTCGTTTTTAGCCACCGAAAAAGAATACGGTGATTTTATATTTGAAGTGGAATTGTTGGTTGACAATGCAATGAATTCAGGTATTCAGTTCCGAAGTCTGAGCAAGGCAGATTATATGAATGGCCGTGTGCATGGTTATCAATGCGAAGTGGATCCGGCAGACAGGGCATGGAGCGGCGGAATATATGATGAGGCTCGCCGGGGCTGGTTGTACCCGTTGGATATGAATCCGGAAGGACAAAAAGCATTTCGTCGTGGCGAATGGAATCATTATCACATTGAAGCCATTGGAAACTCAATTCGTACCTGGGTCAACGGAATTCCATGTGCCGATTTAATCGACGAGGTAACTTTAAAAGGATTTATTGCTTTACAGGTTCATGCTATTGGAAATAAATCGGAGGAAGGAAGACAAATAAAATGGCGTAACATCCGGATTAAAACTGAGAACTTAAAGCAAAGGGCCTGGACAGATATTCCGGTAGTGAATTTAATTCCCAATTATTTGTCGCCGCAGGAACAGGCACAAGGATGGACTTTGCTTTTTGACGGTGAAACTACAAATGGTTGGCGTGGTGTTGGAAAAGAAACATTCCCATCGCGAGGATGGCACGTTGAAAATGGAGAACTGGTTGTTGAATCAGCTGATGGGGCAGAGTCGGGAAATGGTGGCGACATTGTAACATTGGATGAATACAGCACTTTCGAATTTAAACTCGATTTTAAAATAACAGAAGGCGCTAACAGCGGAATCAAATATTTTATCACTGAAAAATACGGTTCCGATATGTCGGCAATTGGTTTGGAGTACCAGATTTTAGATGATGAGAAACACCCCGATGCCAAATTGGGAACCGATGGAAACAGAACGGTTGCCTCGTTGTATGATTTAATTCCTGCTCATAAAAATAAAATTGTAAATAAACCGGGCCAGTGGAACCAGGCTCGTTTGGTTGTTAAAGGAACCCGTCAGGATAAGTGGTTGAAAGGAAATAACATTGAAACAAATGAGTTTGTAGGTGCAAATGTTGAACACTGGTTGAATAATCGTTTGGTGTTGGAATACGAACGAGGAACGCAGGCTTTTTATGCGCTGGTTGCGCGAAGCAAATATGCCAAATGGGAAGATTTTGGAGCATGGCAATCCGGTCATCTTTTGTTACAGGATCATGGAAATGAAGTTCATTACCGAAGCATTAAGATCAGAAAGCTATAATAATCTTAAACTCAGATAATAATGCAAATATTTAAGAAATTTATTGTCGCTATTTTGGTGTTGAGCATGTTCAGTGCCTGTAAAACAGAACCAAAAACAACAACAGTTTCGGCTCAAAAAAAGCAAGTGAAATTTAAGTTGGGTGTTGCATCTTATTCGCTTCGTAAATTTGGTTTGGATACCACATTAAATTTTACGAAACAGTTGGGTGTTGATTATATTGCTTTTAAAAGTTTTCACTTAAAACTGGATGCCAACGATGCCGAAATTGCTGAAACGGTAGCAAAAACCAACAATGCCGGTTTGGATTTATATGCAGGTGGTGTAATTTATATGAAAACAAAGGCCGAAGTAGATCAGGCTTTTGAATACGCCCGGAAAGCCGGAATGGATATGATTGTTGGCGTTCCGAACCACGAATTATTGTCGTACGTGGAAGAGAAAGTGAAAGAGTACGATATTAAACTTGCCATTCACAATCACGGACCCGGCGATAAACTTTATCCGAGTGCCGAAAGTGCATATGTTTTAATAAAGGACATGGATTCGCGTATGGGCTTGTGCATCGATATTGGCCACACTACCCGAATCGGCAGAAGCCCGTCGGATGATGTAAAAAACTATTTCGATCGTATTTTTGATATACATATTAAAGATGTAACTGAGGCTACCCACGATGGAACAACGTGCGAAATAGGTCACGGAGTAATAAATTTTACTACCTTTTTAACCGATTTGGTTGATTTGGGATACGATGGCGTTCTGGCACTTGAATTTGAAAAAGACGGTGATGACCCATTTGCAGGAATGGCCGAATCGATGGGATATGTTAAAGGAATTATGTCAACATTTGAATAAACTTTAAACCAATAAATATGAGTTCAAACAGAAGAGATTTTTTACGAAAAGCTGCCATTGGTACGGCAGGTATAACTTTAGGGGGTTCGGCAATGAGTATGTCAGCCAAAAGTTATTCGCGTGTGATTGGTGCCAACGATCGTTTACAGGTTGCACTAATGGGGTGTGGCCGTCGTGTTGGTGCATATTACAATGCCATAAAAGATAAAAACAACAACGTTGATCTGGCCTACATTTGCGACGTAATGCAAAGTCAGCGTGAAAGAGTGGCCAAACATTTGGAAGGACAAGTGACAGGCAAGGCTGCCTTAATAAATGATATTCGGGAAGCTTTTGCCGATAAGGATGTGGATGCGGTTTTTAACGCCACTCCCGACCACTGGCATGCGCCCGGAACATGGCTGGCCATGGAAGCCGGCAAACATGTTTATATCGAAAAACCATGTAGTCACAGTCCTCGCGAGGGTGAATTGCTGGTTGCTTTTCAAAAGAAATTCGGCAAGGTGGTTCAAATGGGAAACCAACAACGTTCGTCAAACGAATCAATCGAAATAATTAAAGACATTCATTCAGGAGTAATTGGTGATGTGTACCGTGCCGTTGCTTTTTATTCAAATACAAGAGGTGTAACACCTGTGCCTAAAAAGGCAGCTGTTCCGCAAGGATTGGACTGGGATTTATGGCAGGGACCTGCGCCTCGCGAAGAATACCGTCATGATACATGGGACTACAACTGGCACTGGTACGGTTGGAAATGGGGAACAGCCGAAACCGGAAATAATGCTACGCATGAGTTGGATATTGCTCGCTGGGCATTGCAGGTCGATTATCCGGAGCATGTAAATGTTCAGGCAGCCAAACGTCATTTTTTGGATGACGGCTGGGAAATGTACGATACCATGGATGCCACTTTCCGCTTTCCTGAAAACAAAATTATTGTTTGGGATGGCAAAAGTAGAAATGGTTACCCTACTTATGGTTCCGACAGAGGAACGATAATTTATGGTTCGGAAGGTTCGGTATTTGTAAACCGCGAAGGATATAAATTATTTGACAGGGGTGGTAAATTAGTTCGCGACAGCAAATCAACAAGTGGCGAAGCCGGCACTGCACTCGGTGGCGGTGGTGGAATGACCGATAATCACATCGTTAATTTCTTCGACAACATCCGCGGAAAATCAAATATTCTGAATTCTCCGATTGACATGGGTGCAAAAAGCCAGATGTTGACGCACTACGCAAACATTGGGTATCGAATTGGAAAATCATTTGATGTTGACACCGAAAACGGACATATTTATGATCGTGATGCCATGAAACTTTGGGATCGTGAATATGAACCAGGGTGGGAACCTAAACTGTAATACAGTAACGCCGGTTGCAGAATTTCCTGAAAAGGATTCTGCAACTTTCCATACTTTTAGCAAAACTCTTTCCGGTACCCGGAAGGAGTTTTTTGCATTATTTTCTTGAAGTAGTGATTAAAGTTTGCCAGGTTGTTATAGCCGCAATCGTAGGCAATTTCAGTTATTTGTTTGTTGGTTTCTGCCAGCATTTTGGCAGCGTAACCCACACGTATTTTAATCACATAATCCATAAAAGTAAGTTGTGTCTTTTTCTTAAAAAAACGACAGAACGAACCGGGGGCCATGTTTAATAGTGCCGACACTTCACTTAATTTTATTTCCTGGTGGATGTGTTTAAATACGTACTCATAAATTTTATTGATCTTGTCAAAATCCTTGTCAAAATCAGAAACTCCAACCGGCTGCCGCGACAAAAATTCTTTGTTTTCGCATTCAATCAGGTACTTAAAAATGCGAAGCAGTCCAATGTAGCTTTCCAGTCCACTTTTCTGAGTAAGTTCTTTAAGCAGTGCTTTAATTTTTGATATGGAAGAGCCATTGAAAAAAATACCGGCTTCAGCTTTGTGCAACAGGTTTACAATTGATTCCAGTTCAGGTTTATTAAAAAAATCGGATGTAATCAGGTTTTCATAAAAATGTATGACGATGCACTTTGCCGTTTCGCCTTCGTCGGTGGCTGTTATTTCCCAGCAATGCGGAACATTTGGAGCTAACAATACCAGGTCATTCTTTTCGAATCCGGAAATATTATTGCCTACAATTCTTTTACCACTTCCGGAAAGTATAAAATTCAATTCGTAATTTTTGTGAGAATGAACCCTTGCCGAATTTTGTTTGAGTTCCATTTCACGGGTAATAAAGGAGTGTTTGTGGGGGACGTAAATTTTCTCAAAAATGTATTCCATTTGTTAAATATTAACACACGAAGTAAAATTAGTTATAATTTGTCTGATAGGAGGTTAAAATATAATGCATTTCGGTTAAAATTTGATACGGACTTCAATGCGGAATAATCTTTCTTTGTACACTGGTTATAAAGTAAAAAAACAAATGACAAATAAATTGATTCAACCACTCAGAGGCATTGTACCTCCACTGGTTACACCTTTAACCGATAACAATACATTGGATGTTGACGGTTTGGAACGTTTAATAGAACACACCATTGCAGGAGGTGTGCACGGTGTGTTTATTTTGGGAACAACAGGCGAATTTGCCAGTTTAAGTTATAAAATTCGTCAGGAGCTGATCGAAAAAACATGTATTTTGGTAAACGGTCGTGTGCCGGTTTTGGTTGGTATTGCCGATACTTCGTTTCAGGAAAGTATAAATTTGGCAAACTGTGCTGCCGAAAACGGAGCCGATGCCGTTGTTATTACTCCGCCTTATTATTTTTCGTCGGGTCAGCCGGAATTGCTCGAATACCTCGAACGTATTGTGGCGCAAATGCCACTTCCATTATTTATTTACAATATGCCTGTTCATACAAAGGTTATATTTGCTCCCGAAACTGTAAAGGCAGCTGCCGAAATTCCCGGAATTGTTGGTATGAAAGACAGCTCGGCAAACCTGGCGTATTTTAATCAGGTTCGTTATTTGCTTCGTAATCGCCCTGATTTTACGTTTATGGTAGGACCAGAAGAAATTATGCCTGAATTTGTATTGACCGGTGGACATGGTGGAGTGAATGGTGGTGCAAATTTATTTCCTAAATTGTACGTCGATTTGTACAATGCATCGGTAAATAAGGATTTTGTACAAATTGAGAAACTTCGGAATAAAGTAATGCAAATAAGTACCAGCATCTACAATGTTGGAAGCTACGGTTCAAGTTACCTGAAAGGATTAAAATGTGCTTTGTCGGTGAAAGGGATTTGCAACGATTTTATGGCCGAACCGTTTCATCGTTTTAAACAGGAAGAACGCAATAAAATTATAAAAGCTTTAGACGCTTTGGATTTGTAACAGCAAATAAATCAAACAACTAAACTTATACCATGACTATAATCGATTTAAGCATATTTATTCTTTACCTGCTTGGGATTGTACTTTTCGGAAGCTCGTTTTATAAAAAGAATAAAACGGCATCGGCTTTTACATTGGGAAATAACAGTATTCCGTCGTGGGTAATCACCATGTCGATTTTTGCCACTTTTGTAAGTAGCATTAGTTATTTGGCACTGCCCGGACAAGCGTACATGACCAATTGGAATGCATTTGCATTCAGTTTGTCAATTCCAATTGCCTCGCTGATGGCCGTGAGGTTTTTTGTCCCCTTGTACCGGAAAGTAAACAGCCCGTCAGCTTACACTTATCTGGAGCAACGATTTGGTCCCTGGGCAAAAACATATGCATCGGTAATGTATTTGATGACACAGTTAATGCGTGCCGGAACAATTTTGTTTTTGCTGGCTTTGCCTTTGCATGTGTTGTTGGGGTGGAATATTACCACCATTATAATTGTTACCGGGTTTAGTGTTATGGTTTATTCGTTGCTTGGCGGAATTCAGGCAGTGGTTTGGACCGATGCAATTCAGGCAATAATTCTTATTGCAGGCGCTTTGGTTTGTGGCATTGTACTTCTGTTTTCGATGCCTGAAGGACCTGGTCAGCTTTTTGAAATTGCAGCCGGTAGTAATAAGTTTAGTTTAGGAAGTTTTAAAGCTGAATTAACAAGTTCAACTTTTTGGGTGGTTTTAATTTATGGTTTGTTTATCAACCTGCAGAATTACGGAATCGATCAAAATTACATTCAAAGGTACATGACATCCGGTTCGGAAAAGGCAGCAAAACGTTCTGCTTTATGGGGTGGAATGCTTTATGTGCCGGTTTCGGCTATGTTTTTGTTTATTGGTACTTCGTTGTTTAGTTATTATAAAACCCAGGCCGGACTTTTACCTGCCGGAATTGAAGGCGATAAAGTATTCCCGTATTTTATAGTAAATCAATTGCCGGTTGGATTAACAGGCTTACTTATTGCATCGATTTTTGCTGCCGGAATGAGTACTGTATCTACCAGCTTAAACAGCTCGGCAACGGTAATTTTAACCGATTTTTACAAGCTGCCAAAAGACGATCCAAAAACGGCCAAACGTTCAATGGGGATTTTGTATTTATCGTCGCTGGTATTTAGTGTTTTAAGTATGGCCATTGCCGTAGCTATGATTAATGTTCAGAGCGCACTGGATGCCTGGTGGAAACTGGCATCGATATTTAGTGGTGGTATGCTTGGTTTGTTTTTATTGGGCTATTTTGCGCCAAAAGTAAAAAGTAAAGGTGCGGTTGTTGGTGTTGTGGCAGGTGTGCTGGTTATTGGATGGATGAGTTTAACACCCATCTTTTTTACATCCGATAAATTAAAAGCCTATGCCAGTCCGTTTCACAGTTATTTGTCCATTGTATTCGGAACAGTAGCCCTGTTTATCGTCGGATTTTTAGTGGGGACTTTATTCCTTAAACGAAAATAAAGTGGAAAACAGAAAATTCGATGTTAGTTTACTAAAAGAATAATCCCGTAGTTTGTAACATCGAATTTTTAATTCAGTTTCCGGATAAAAGGCCGGGTTTTTCAAACTTCCGGCCTTTCTGTTTTATCGTAGAAATCAGTATTTGTTTAGTTGAAAAACTTCTGCTTTGTTTCTGTTGCTGCCTGAAATTATGAGTGGGATTTCGCCGTCAAATAATTCGAGCGAGTTGACCATACCACGTAACACGATTCCACTTTTTGATGGTGGCAGTATTTCAAAGCCGTGTTCTTTTCCTTTGCTGAGCAATACAAAACCTTTGTTGGCATCGTAGTTTCCGGTGCTTACATCATACGAATAATCATTACCGGAGAGCAGCACATCCGGGAATTTGTCGTTGTTAAAGTCGTGCACGATCATCCGTTTTATTGGTGCCATTTGTAGCTCACGAGGCAATTCTTCCCAACGAATATTGCCCTCTTCGTTCCACAAAATGCAACTCGATGTGGTGTTCACATCCAATACCAGTTTTGCTCTGTCCAGTGTTTCTTTGTCAAACATTTCGTTAAAAGAAGCATAGCTGAATGAAGTGTAATCTTTAAACTTTTTCTGAAAAGCTCGTGATTGCGAGATAAGTTCATCCAGGTAATTGATCGGATATTCAGTCATTACTCCGTTGGGATCTTTCCAGTAAGCTGTTGAAAAAGGATCCATAATACCATCCAGATCGGTATCCATCGAGTAAACTCTGAGAGGGTATTCATTGCTAACCGTAAAACGGTGATTTAATCCCAGGTTGCCAACAATGTAATCGTCGTCTCCATCCTGATCGAAATCGCCTGCTGTAACAGAATTCCAGATTCCGTGGTAGTCTTCAAGACCCGGAACAAGTATCGGTTCGAAAGTTCGTCCTTCATTGTTTTTCAGAATTACAATGGAATTCCACTCCCGGGTTATGATCAGATCTTCCCAGCCATCTTTGTCAAAATCGCTCCAAACGGCATCGGTTACCATGCCGAGGTTTAGTTTAAAGTTTGGATTGGTGTTTAATTCTCCGTTGTTGTTTGCAATAAGCCACGAATGGTTTGAGAACGGGAAATAATCTTTTTTTATGCGGGCGCCTACAAATAAATCAATGCTTCCGTTGTGGTTAAAATCGCAGGGGCGAATAACCGAAGCCGGAAATGTAAGTATTGGTAATTCTTGTCGGGTAAATTTTCCATCCTCATTTTTATACAGAAAATGTTGGTACTCTTCTTCTTTCTCATTTTCGTATCCACCAGCTACTGCAATTATATCGTTGTCGCCATCATTATCAATATCAACTATTGCAACATCCGATTCGGTGATGTCTTTTTCTGTTGTAAGCCCTTCAAAATAAGCTCGTTCAAATTTTCCTTCTTGTTGGGTATAAACTGTGGTTGGTTGTGTGTTTGACGCGCCAATTAACAAATCATCAACTCCATCTCCGTTCAAATCGCCTTTTGCCATTGAAGGTCCAACCATCGAAAATTTGTGTGGAATAATTTTCTGATCGAGAATAAAGTCGATAAAATCTTCCTGCTCGTGTGTGTAATCTATAACATCGTTGCGCTTGGCAAACAAGTAGTTGGCAGCTGATTTTTTGGCTTGAATTTCATACAGATCGGTAGCTGTTTCGTCGATTTGAATGAGTTGGTTGGATGCCACATTACGAAGTACCGAAACATGTTGGCTTGCAGGCCACGAAACTTTTACAGAATCTATTGTCTCTTCGCTTCCCAGTCCAAAATGAAGTATCGGATCAACAGATGAGGCAAACCCACGGGTGAGGTATTTTTCGGCAAACTGGTATTTCCCCTTGCTCCAAATTTCAACTTTGGCTCCAATTGCATTTGTATTACCCTTTTTGCCTTTTAAATTTATTTGAATGAATTTCTTTTTACCCTTCGATTTTTCCATCGTATTGTTTTTCATAACAAAGGCTTTGTCGTCTATGTTGTTGGTTACATAATCCAGGTCCCCGTCGTTGTCTAAATCAACAAACGATGCCCCGTAAGAAAATGAACCAACTCCCGGCAACCATTCTTTCGAGCGGTCTTCAAACTTTAACTCACCGGTGTTTTCGTAGGCTATATTATGTACTTTTAAAACGGGCGCCATACTTACCATGTATTCGTCGTTGGCAACCGATCCGTATACTTTTGCTTTTAAACGTGTCCAGTCTTTATCCGTCATATCTACCGGATATCCATTTGCAATAATCAGGTCGCGGTCGCCGTCGTTATCGTAATCGGCAAAAAGTGGCGACCAGCTCCACTCCGAGTGATAAATACCTGTTATCTGACCCACTTCGCTAAACGGAACCATTTCGTCATTTATAAAGCCATTGTGCAGGTGTAACATGTTGCGCAGATACTGGTGCTCAAAACCAAATTTCTCGTCTAACACATAAAAAATGTAACTAAAACCGTTAATGGTTTGTTTCTTTTTGGAATATTCCTGCGGAAACATGTCCATTGTATAAATGTCAGGATTGCCATCGTTGTTTACATCGGCAATGTCGTTTCCCATCGATGATTTGGTTTGGTACGACAAGTAAGTGGCAATTTCGTTTTTAAAAGTTCCGTCGCCCTGATTCATGTACAAAAGATCGTTTGAAATAAAATCGTCGGAAATATAAATGTCAGGATATCCATCTTTGTTGATGTCGGAAACGGCAAGGCCAAGTCCAAAACCTTCTATAACAATTCCTGCTTCAATAGTAACATTGGTAAATGTTCCGTCGCCATTGTTTCGGTAGAGTTGATCATTGTTTTCGGCACTTCCATCCACTACTTTTTCCCTGTAGTTTGTATTCATGCGCTGGTTTAAGGTGTTACTCATTACATACAAATCAAGGTCGTTGTCGAGGTCGTAATCAAAAAATGCAGCATTTATCGATTGTCCCGTTTCTTCAATTCCGTATTTTTCGGCTTGTTCGGTAAAAGTTGGATCAGAGCCGTCGATTGAACCATTGTTTATCCACAAACGGTTTTTGTTTTTTTCAGGATTTTCTACACCGGTGGCTGTTAAATAAATATCGGCCCATCCGTCATTGTTCACATCGGCAACAGTTACACTGCTAAACCACTGATCGTTGTCTATTCCCGGGAAATTAGCAGTGATGTCTTTGAATTTAAAATTGCCCTTGTTTAAGTATATTTTGCTTGATACCTGGTTTCCTGCAAAAATCAAATCCTGTAATCCGTCGTTGTTTAAATCTCCAACTCCAACACCGGCTCCATTGTACAAATATTCATAGGTCATAACGTTGAAACTATCGGAAACCACAATTTTGTTTTCGAAATCGATACCGGTTTTACCCGGACTTAAAAGCTCGAATTTTGTGGTTTTTGAACAAGAGAAAAACAGAAGGCTAAGTAATAGTATCGAAAGTATACGCATTTGTTGTGATAGATTAGTTTAATGATTGTAAAATATAAAAAAAAGCCGAAAACCGGATAGAAACCAGAGGCTGAAATCGTAGTAAAAATGGCTGTTTTGGCATAATTCTCCGCTATGTTTTAAATGTCCGACTTATGTTTAAAATAGTATAGTTTTATTTATTGTTTACTCTTTGGAATACGTTTGTTTTTTCGAAAAATGTAACTCTCCTCCAAGTTGAATATCCCGATGAGTGATTGAATTCCCAATTGTTTTGTTATTTAAAGTTACTTGGTTAAAAATGATGGATTTAGCTTCCTGATCCGTTGAGAGTATTAAACGTTTTCCTGAATAATATTTTTTGTTTAAATGAAGTGTTGCCTTCTTAAAAATGGGTGACGAAAGCTGGTATTCGTTGCTTCCCGGGCAAGTTGGGTAAAATCCCATACTGCTTAAAACATACCATGCCGATAGTTGTCCTGCATTATCGTGTCCCGATAATCCGCCCACATCTGCTCCATATTCACGCGTTAAAATTGCTTTTACCAGTTTTTGAGTTGTTGCCCAATCACCGATATAGTTGAACAAATAAGGAACATGTTGAGAAATGGCATCGGCATGTTTGTATTGTGCCGAGTTTAAAAACGAAGAAAGCTTTTCTTCAAATTGAGCCTTTCCGCCCAAAAGTTCGATCAAAGTAGGAACACTGTGTGGAACATACCAGGTATACTGGCGCGAAGTTCTGTTATTAAAAAATGGCTGCGCCTGGTCGGGATCAAAATCCGTAACAAACGAACCATCGGCATAACAACCATTCATCCACTCCCGGTCTTCGTCGAATACATTGGTAAAGTTCATCGAGTTTGCTAGAAGTGTATTGTAATCTGCATTTTCTCCAACTCTGTTTGCCAGCTGAGCCACACACCAATCGTTGTATGAATATTCGAGTACCCGCGCAACCTGCGATTCAGTTTGTGGAAAATTCATGAGTGGTTCTTCCAGCGGAATAAAACCATTGGTCAGGTAAGATTCGGAACCCGGTCTTCCTTTGCCGTCGTTCAATTCTCCGGCAGTGGGTATATCTGTTGCATTTTTCTTTAAATAGTTATATGCCAGCTTGTAGTCAAAATCAAATCCTTTTGCGGCTGCATCGGCAATTATTGAACTGGTATAATCTCCGGTGGAAGCCATTGTAAAATTGTTTGCCAGCGGAGAAGCTGGTAGCCAGTTTCCGTCTTTTGCTTTTTGCAGCAACGAAGCAATCATATCCTTGTATTCTTCCGGAGCTATCAAACTTAATAAAGGCATTTGTGCACGCGAAGTATTCCAGCTGTCAAAGTCGTCGTAGTAGTTAAACTCGCCGGAGTTCTGAATACGATCTGCAGCATTAAAAACCGGGTAATCGCCATTCACGTCACTCATTAATCGTGGATGAAGCAGGCTGTGATACAATGCTGTGTAGAATTTGCTTAGTTCCAATGAATCAGTCGTTTCAATATCAATTCGTCCAAGCATTTCGTTCCATTGTTTTTCCAGTTTATTTTTTGTTGCGTTAAAATTCCAGTCTTCAATTTCTGTTTCCAGGTTTTTTCTGGCGTTCTCAATGCTGGTGAATGAAGTACCCACTTTTAGTAAAATGGGTTCACTGTTTTCAGGTTGAAAACTAACATAGGCACCAATTTGTCTTTGGTCTTTTCTGGTGGTGCTTCCTTTTTCTTTTTCAAAGTTTCCAAAGGTGCCATACTCGTTAATTGGCATACTGAATTTTGCTACAAAGTAACCCGCAATGCCGGCCGATTCCCCTTTGTTTCGATAAAATTTAGATACCGGATTGTAACCAACAATTTCCTGATTTTCAAGATCGATATGAATAAATCCCTTGTCGTAGTCGTTGTTAATGTAAATCATAATAACCGGATCGACCGGTGCCAGCCACGAAAAGCGGAAAAGGCCACAACGTTTGCTTCCGGTAACTTCAGTTAAAAGTTGTTCTTGTACAAAACCAACCGACATGTAGGCAGGCGAAATATCTTCGAAATAGATTAACGAAAAAGTTGGCCTTTTGGTTGGCAAAAATTTTAATTCCTGGGAAAGGGTAGAGGGCAGTATTGAGATTGATCCATAGTCTTTTTCACATGCTCCGTTTAACCAGTGCGTGGCTCTGAATCCTTCGGTATATATGTTTCCATAATAATACGGTGCAACACATTTTTGTTGTCCCGATTGCGATTGCGGAGTCCATTGAGTCATTCCAAAAGGAGCTGAAATGCCAATAATTGTTTGCCCGTCGGCTGCCTGTATTTGTTGGCTACCATCTGCCAAAAGGGTAGTGGAAGTATTCGTCCCGATCTTTTGGTCGATAAATTGAATATAATTTGTTTGTGATTTATGATTACAGCTCGAAAGGGCTACAATTAAAAGTATTAAAACAGTTTTGGTCGACATTGTTTATCTGGTGTTGATACGTTATCAAAAATAACATTTTTACATGGACACACACATTAACCCGGATGTTGAGTCGGGTTTAAAATGAATGAAAACATGCACTTTACGGATTGAAAAACGGTGAATAAATCAAATTGAAATTTATACGAACAATTTTCTAAAATATGTTTTGTTAAAAAAAGGAATAGACAGAAGTTGAATAAAAAAAGGACTCTCCTCTGAAAGTCCTTTTTCAAATCATTTTCAAATCTATTTATCTATTTTGTACCAACATACCATTACTAAGGTCGATTTGACGTTGTGGAATAGGCAGAGCAATGTCTTCCGGCCCCACGGTTGCGCTACCATAATGAGGTCCACCCCAAGGCATCGTTTTTTCGTAAGTTAAAGCACGCGAAGTTTCTGTAATCGCGATACCCCAACGTTTAAGGTCGAAGAAACGTTTTCCTTCCATTCCTAATTCGAGTTTACGTTCCATGCGTAATGCATAAGTTGCAGCATCTTTGTTTGCAAATGATGTGTACAATCCAATAACATAGTTTGCAGCAGGAGTTCCATCTTCATTTTTAACAAATCCATCCGGATTAGC
Organism: uncultured Draconibacterium sp.; assembly: GCF_963675585.1. Taxonomy (NCBI): domain Bacteria; kingdom Pseudomonadati; phylum Bacteroidota; class Bacteroidia; order Marinilabiliales; family Prolixibacteraceae; genus Draconibacterium; species uncultured Draconibacterium sp. The sequence goes on along the minus strand of NZ_OY776413.1, from coordinate 35,757 downwards.
TGCTCTTTCCCGTATTTTATTAATGTTGTTTAATGCTTGATCCAATTCACCTGTCTCAATCTGACACTCGGCAAGAAGTAGAAGTACTTCAGAGTAACGGATCATACGATAACCGTTTGCGGTCCAACCGGAAGTCCATCCACCCACTTCGGTATATACACCTTCCTGCGATTTTTTGTATACCTGTTTTTTCGGACTATAAGGTCCTGCATACGATTGGTCACGAATCCAGTCGGCACCTGTGTGTGGGCCCCAGTCCCAGTAAGGAATTCCTCTACGACCAACTGACCAGTCGAGTCTTGGATCGATATTACCGGCGTCAGGAGTAAATGCATCAGCAGCATCAATTCCCTGGTCGTTTTTAATTGGATCGTCGTTGTAAGTAAAATTAGGAAGCGGCAATCCGTTTTCATCTGTACGGAATGAATTTACATATTCCTGAGAAGGTTGGAAGAATCCGCAGCAACCACCCGGGGAAGCACCCCCTTTGTAAGGGAAGTTCAACAAGGCTCCATGCGCGCCGTTCAAACCACCTGAACCATCGTTTACAGAAGCTTGCACGGTGTAAACTGATTCAATACCATTGCGTTCAACAATGTCAAAAATTTCACCATAAGTAAGAGCCAAACCTATTGCTGCCCCATTGGGTTTTACTCCATTGGCAACCACATCGGCAAGCACTGTTTTTGCAGCAGCGTAATCGCCTTTGAACTGCATTAATGCTTTTGCATAAAATACCTGGCAAACTGTTTTGTTCCAGCGGCCAATGTCAGTCATGTTTTGTGGTAAGTTTGTACCTGCCTGAAAATCAGCAATTATCTTGTCCGAAATATCCTCTGTGTTAGTAAGCGCTTCGTGGTCGGTATTTTCATCAATGTATGGAACCATGTCGAAATTATTTACTAATTCCATGTGGAAGAAACCACGTAATGGTCTGCACTGGTTGAGGAAGAGGTCACCTTGTTCCTGGGTAATTGTTCCGGCTTCCAAGGCTTTGTTGATTACAGTAACTACTGCATTCACCCTGGATATTCCATCGTAATAAACTTTCCATTTGTCGTTAACGTAGCTGTTGCTTGCAGGTTCTTCAAAACGTACAATTGGATTTAAACCACTGGCATCACCGGCATCTGTTCCTTTGTTTGCAATCACCGCGCGAACATCTCCCCAAACCCAGTTGATGGAGCTAACGTTCAGGTCGAAATCATATCCGGATACTCCATCAACCATGGAGTATGCTCCAATCAGAAGCGTATTTATACCTTTTTCGTTTGCTAAAACGTCTTCACCCAGACTTCCTTTGGGTTTTATATCAAAGAAGTCTGATTCGCTTTGGCAGCCATTCAATACAAGCAGAATGGCAAATATTATTGATATTGAAATTTTAATCTTTTTCATAATAAAGTAGTTTTGAGATTAAAACGAAACATTAAGTCCGAAAATAATTTGTTTCACAGTTGGATAGTTACCTGTGTCAACACCATATGCACTATCACCATAATCTGCATCCACACCAATTTCAGGATCGAGGTTGCTGTAATTTGTAATTGTGAATAAGTTAACACCCTGTACATATGCTCTAACTGAACCAATACCAACTTTTGACAGAAGACTCTCAGGTAAGGTGTAACCTAAAGTAAGGTTTTTCAATCTTGCATACGAACCATCTTCTACGTAGTAGCTTGATGTTTGCGTATTGGTAGAGAAGTTAGAGGTATTGGATGCTTTTGGTGTTGTTGCACCAGTATTGCTTTCTGTCCAGCTATTGTACAATAGATCCTTACTTTTTTGTCCCTGGAACGATGGCCAGAAATCAAGGAAGAATCTGTTAAAGTTGTAGATATCATTTCCATACGATCCATAAATAAAGGCAGTAAGATCGAAGTTCTTCCAATTTAACGCAATATTTAGACCATAAGTAAAGTCTGGATTTGGATTTCCAATCCAGGTTCTGTCGTCATCTGTAATGGAGCCATCACCGTTGGTATCCTGGAATTTAAAGAAACCGGGTTCTGCTCCATCTTGTGTCGGAGAAGATGATACGTCAGCAGCATTCTGGAAAAGACCAATAACCTGATATCCATAAAATGCCGACATTGGATGACCAACCATATTTCGGTTAAATGCTCCGGATTGACGGTTGTTTACATCAGTGTCGAAATAATCTACGCCTTCGGCAAGAGCTGTAATTTCGTTATTTACAGTAGTAACTGTACCGGCTATTTCAAAGTCAAGATCACCAATGTTGTCTTTGTAACGCAATTCAATGTCCATTCCTTTGTTCGACATGGAAGCAATGTTTACGTACGGAGCAGATGCATTACCACTGGTTGCAGGCAATTCAGGATTGAAAAGCAGATCTTTGGTTTGTTTTGAATACCAGTCGAATACCAGTCCAATTTTACCATCAAACAATAAAGTTTCAAAACCTATATCGGTTGTCACGTTTGTTTCCCATTTTGCATCAGGATTACCAATTCGTGCCAATCTGAATCCTTGAATAGCAGAATTCATGGTACCGCCAATATCATAATCAGAATATCCTTTTGTACCACTGTACAAATAGAACGCATTCATTGGAGATACTGCCAGTTGGTTACCCATGGTTCCCCACGAACCTCTGATTTTTAAATTTGAGATAAATTCAATGTCTTGCATAAAATCTTCATCACCCAATTGCCAACCTCCTGCAAATGCAGGGAAAACTCCGTAACGGGTGTCTTCGCTAAATACCGATGAACCATCACGACGGATAGTTGCACTAAGAATGTATTTTTCTTTAAATGTGTAATCCAATTTTGCAAATTCAGATGCCAGAGAAACAGGGGTGTTGGCACTTGACGCAGCATTTTGGATAGTTGCACCATTAGAAAGTGTGCGGTAATCAACATCATCCGAGAAGTAATCAGCACGAGTACCGAAAACATTACGACCCATGCCCAGTTTGTTTCTTTCGTAACCAACCAGTGCACTAAGGCTGTGGTCGCCAAAAGTCTTACTGTAATTTAATTGAGTCGACCAAGTCCAGTTTCCCCCAAAGCTAGCTCCTTCAGTAAAAGCAGGCGTGGCAGTATTTTCTGAGTTTTCGTAAGTAGCAAAAGTATAGTTTGTGTAGTATCCGGTGTAATACTGACCACCAAAAGTTGTTTTTAAATTCAGCCCAGGGATAATTTCCAGGTTAGCAAACATACTTCCTGTAAAGTTCAGGTTTTGGCTAACATCATCCTTATCTCTGTATAGGTTTGCATAAACGTTACCTGCGTTACCCAAACGTGGAGCTATACCGGTACCTCCCCAGTCTCCCGGAACAAATGTATGAGCAGTAGCACCACCCTCTATGGTTTGTCCTTCCGGGATAATAACCGGAATAATTGATTGCGATCTGTACACACCCATTTGAAGCGGGCTACCTTCACCAAGGTTGGTAACACCTACACCTGAACGGTGAGCGATTGATGCATTTTCGCCAACAGTTAATTTGCCATCTAAAACCTTGAATTCTGAGTTAAAACGGGCGCTGTATCTTTTTGCCCAGTTGTGGTTGAAAATACCTTCCTGATCAAAATATCCTAAACCTGCAAAGAATTTGGCTTTTTCGTTTCCACCAGACAGGGATATATCGTGGTTTTGGATAGGAGCATTATTGGTTAATTCGTCATACCAGTTGGTATTCGCGGCCCAATCTGGTAATGTTGGGGATGCGTTTGAAGAAGCACCATAAATAGGATGAGTCTCAGACGTGCCATCGTTTGCATATACTAGCCACTGCAGGTCGGCATATTCCTGAGTTGTTAAAAGGTCGTCAACAGGACCTTTGCCAGCTAACTGAGTACCGGCGTACATGCTGTAAGATACTTTAACACCACCCGAACCTTTTTTTGTAGTTACTATAATTACACCATTTGATGCACGTGAACCGTAAATGGAAGCAGCACCCGCATCTTTAAGTACAGACATTGACTGAACATCATTAGGGTTTAAACTGGAAATGTCCTGAGTGGGAACACCATCAACGATGTACAATGGATCGTTGTTCTCAAACGAACTAAATCCTCTGATCCTTACCGATGACGTTTCCCCTGGCTCACCAGAACCGGTTACCGTAACACCTGCAGTACGTCCCTGCAACTGGTTAGCTACGTTTCCGGTTGGTTGTGCTGTAAGTTCTTCTGCTTCAACAATAGCTACTGCACCGGTAAGGTCTCTTTTACGTTGAGTAGAATAACCGGTAACAACTACTTCGTCGATCCCCATGACGTCTGCTTCCAAACGAATGTTAAGGGTGGTTTGAGAACCAACCGGAACTTTTTGGGTTTTGAAACCAACGAAAGAGAAGATAAGAACAGCTGATTGATCGGGAACATCGAGGGTGTAATTACCATCAATATCCGTAATGGTACCTGTAACAGTGCCATCAACAACCACGGTTACCCCGGGAAGAGCTTCGTCTCCAGCTGCTGTAACCTGTCCTTTAATGGTGATTTGCTGCGCAAATGCAACACCAACTGAGAAGAATATGCTAATAAGTATTAGCATACCACTTCTTAAAGATTTGGTAAATAGCATAAATTAAAGTTTTAGTTAAATATTAGTTTGTTTAAAAAATGTTAAATTTTCAATGATAATTTTAAGTAAAAGATTTTAATTAAGAAAAAAAATTATTGTGTTATTTAGACACATTGCTCTTTTTGTCATAAAATACTCGCGAACAGTGGTGTGAAATGATTTTTAGAAAGTACTGTTACTTATAAGTCTTTGGAATTATGTAATGACCATAAGTTTGTATAAGGAGGATAAAATATTTTTTTTGAAAAATGAAATATTTTCCCGATTTATTCGAAAAAGTGAAAGTTTAGACTCGTTATTGCTTTTGTTTGTGATTTAAAATGGCAAAAAAAGTTTTAATTTATAAATCGTGCCTTGTTGAATGTAATGAGTGGTTTTTTGTTGTACTCGCACTAAGTTACAGCCACAAAGAGTGTCTTTGAAATATGAAATGTGTTCTGGAATTATATGGTAACAGAAAGTACATAATCAGCGAGTTGCACGACTGCTTGTTTTGCTTTGTAGCTGAAAAGGCAAGCTGGGCGCGGCATCCCGTAATAAGCTGTGCAATTTATAGTATAAGTGAGCTTAGCGCTTATCGAAAGATCTGGTCCTATTCTGTTAAAACGTATGAGGATCGAATCTCAAACAAACTGAATATTTTGTTGCCGGGGCAACACTTGTTCTTAGCAGCATTGCAGTTAGGCGTGTTCAACTCCAGCCGGAGCAAAAGGCAAATAGTCTAAATAAGCGGAAGCAAAACACTCGGTAAAGGTGAGAATAGCCGGACCGAATTGTATTTATAGTTAGTATAAAGTAAGAATTCGTCCTTTTCTGTATTCTCTGGGTGATTGATTCATGACTTTCTTAAATAGCCTTGAAAAATAGAACTGGTCGTCAAATCCAAGCTCTCTGGCCACATCGGCAACAGTAAGTTCTTTATTGTCCAGAAGCCGGCAGGATTGTTGAATTTTTAGCTGATTAAAATAGTCGATGGGTGGGAATCCGGTCCTTTTTAAAAACATTCTTGAGAAATAAGAACTGGAAAGATTCACTTCACGGGCCAGTTGGCCAAGCGACAATTTTTTCTTAAGATTTTCTAACATGTAGTTGATAACCAATGCAACTGGATCGCTGGTTATGGGCTCGTTAATACTTCGAAACTGTTTTATGTGGGTGAAAGAAGCCAAAAGGCGGGGCAGGCACATATTTACGTACTCCAAAATTTCAATACCATACCCCATTTCAAGGCATTTAAAAATCTCGCCAAACATCTCCAGGCGTTCATTAATTCGCGAGGTATTCGTTCTTTCGATAGGAGTGGCCTGGGAAAAGGAATTCGAAATAAATTTTGATTTTATTCCAGCCAGATGAATCCAATAAATAGACCAAGGATTTTTTTTATCTGAAAAGTAAGAATGCGGCCTATTTTGAGGGATGATTATAAAGTGATCGGGAGGAAGAACATATTCAGTGCCTGCAATTTTTATATAACCATATCCGTCGATATTATAAATTAAAATGGATTGATTAATTCCTTCCGAACGTTCCCTGTAGTGATAAAGTGCGCGAGGGTAATAGCCAATGTCGGTAATGTATAAATCTTCAAACAAGGGATTTTGTACGAGTTTTTCGAGTGTTGCTTTAGGAATAATGTAACTTAGTTGACCCGGAAATCCTTCTTTTCTTTTCATGGCTTAAAAGTGTCTATTGTTAATGTTCTTTTCCGTTTTTAATCTCGGAAGATATGTTAAGTGTCATTAATTCAGTTTGTTGTACATATTAAATCAATGTTTAAAATTAGTAAAGTTAAAATTTGAAGGATAATATTGTCCATATAATCGAAATATTATTCATGGTTAATGTTGTTGAACTCCTCTATTTTTGAACTGAAATAAAAGAATCAAACCGATGAATAAAACAGTATTCAATAATCAATTCATATTTGGTATTACTGCCGTGTCGGCAATGGGTGGACTTTTGTTCGGATACGACTGGGTGGTAATTGGCGGAGCCAAACCATTTTACGAAAGATTTTTTGACATTGCCACCATTCCGCACCTTCAAGGGTGGGCTATGAGTAGTGCCTTGATCGGGTGTTTTCTGGGAGCCATAACATCCGGATTTTTGGCCGACCGGTTTGGACGAAAGTTGCTGTTGATTAGTGCGGCAGTTCTGTTTACTGTTTCGGCAATTGGTACCGGGGCGGTTAACAATTTTACACTTTTTATATTGTTTCGTTTAATTGGCGGTCTGGGAATTGGATTGGCTTCTGCCGTATCGCCCATGTACATTGCCGAAATATCGCCGGCACACATTCGCGGACGTTTGGTTTCGGTCAACCAGTTAACAATTGTAATTGGTATTCTGGCAGCCCAAGTAATTAATTATCTTATTGCTGATAATATTGCGGCGAATGCTACTGATGCCGATATCCTAAATTCATGGAACGGACAAATGGGCTGGCGTTGGATGTTTTGGGCCGAAGTTGTTCCTGCATTTGCTTTTACAGTAATGGCTTTTTTCATTCCTGAAAGTCCGCGTTTTCTGGTAAAAACCGGAGAAACTAAAAAAGCAGCTGCAATTCTAAGCCGTATAGGAGGGGAAGAGTATGCGCTTGCCGAAGAGAAAAATATAGAACAGACCTTAAAAACAGGTACAAAGAAAATTGCCTTTGGCGACCTTGTTCATACAAAAGTAAGGCCGGTTCTGCTTATCGGAATTGTACTGGCTGCCTTTCAGCAGTGGTGTGGAATAAATGTAATTTTTAATTACGCCGAGGAAGTATTTGTTGCAGCCGGGTATTCGGTTGGCGACATGCTGTTCAATATTATTATAACCGGTACTGTTAACCTGATTTTTACCCTGGTAGCCATGCGCGTAGTTGATAGTTTAGGCCGTCGGAAATTAATGTTGTTCGGTTCCATCGGACTGGCAGTAATTTATTTTTTACTGGGTGGCAGTTACATTTTAAAACTCGATGGAATTGTGGTGCTTATACTTGTTCTGCTTGGAATTGCAACCTATGCAATGACCCTGGCACCGATAACATGGGTGGTATTGTCCGAGATATTTCCAAACAGGATACGAGGCGCGGCAATGGCTGTAGCAACAACAGCACTTTGGATTGCCAGCTTCTTGCTAACCTACACATTTCCTGTTCTAAATAAAATGTTTCAGGCCGGAGGTACCTTCTGGTTGTATGCATTTATTTGCCTGGCCGGATTCCTCTTTATTCTGAAAAAACTGCCCGAAACCAAAGGTAAATCACTCGAAAAAATCGAAGAAGAACTAGCAGCGAAATAAACTAAACCATAAGAATAAGCATGATTAACATGGTACGCTTTAAATAATTATAATAACCAATAAATAATACTACTCACATGAAATATTTTCAATATCTGTTTTTATTACTCGCCATTTGGTCGTGCAGTTCTGAAACAAAAAATACAATTGATTTAAGTGGAGAATGGCAATTTAAAATGGATTCTCTTGATGTTGCAATTTCTGAAAAATGGTACAATCAGGAATTTGACGAAAGTGTTATACTTCCCGGATCGATGGTTGAGAATGATAAAGGAATGGATATTACTTTACAAACCAAATGGACGGGAGGAGTCAGAAATCCGGAGTGGTATAAAGATCCCAATTATACGCCATATCTCGATCTTGATGCTATTCATTTCCCGTTTTGGTTGCAACCACTGAAAAAATATACAGGAGCAGCCTGGTACCGTAAAACAGTTACAATTCCTGAAGAGTGGAACGGGGAGCCTGTGTTTTTGTCTCTGGAACGTCCACACTGGCAATCGGCTGTTTGGGTAAACGGTTCAAAAGTTGGCTCTCAAAATAGTTTGGGTACACCTCATGTTTATAACATTGGTGAATTTGTTCGAACAGGTGAAAACAGTATTAGCATTTGCATTGATAACCGCACCGATAAAATAGATGTGGGCGAAAATTCACACAGTGTTTCTGATCATACTCAAACAAACTGGAATGGAATAGTAGGGAAAATTGAGTTGGAAAAAAGGAACGAGGTTTATTTTAAACAAGTTGATGTTTTTCCCGATGTTCAGGGTAAGAGTATCAGAATAAAATCAGCAGTTATTAATACTTCTTCGGAAGAAGTAGAAATTACGGTTCCTGTTTACGCCCAGCTAAAAAATACTGATGTAAAAACCGGGAAGGAAACATTTAGGTTTACCGTAACTCCGGGAGAGAACATACTTAGTATGACTTATAAATTGGGAGAAGATGTATTGTTGTGGGATGAATTTAATCCGAATGTGTATCTACTTTCGCTTCAACTTCAATCAAAATCGGGAACGGATGAATTAACTGAGACATTTGGTTTGCGCGATTTCAAAGTTAAGGGAACACGTTTTGCCATTAATGAAAGACCGGTATTTCTGAGAGGAACGCTCGAATGTGCTGCTTTTCCAAAAACCGGTTATCCGCCCACCGAGCCGGAATATTGGGCAAAAATTTATAAAGCGGTGAAGGGACATGGTCTGAATCACGTTCGTTTTCATTCGTGGTGCCCACCTGAAGCGGCCTTTAATGTGGCCGATGAAATGGGTGTTTACCTGCAGGTGGAATGCAGTTCGTGGGCCAATCAGAGTACCCGGCTTGGCAGCGGATTGCCCATTGATCAATACGTTTGGGACGAAAGCAAACAAATTGTAAAAGAATATGGTAACCATCCTTCGTTTGTAATGATGACATACGGAAATGAGCCGGGCGGTCCGGAATATACAAAGTATCTTACTGACTTTGTAAATTATTGGAAAGCGGAAGATGCACGCAGAGTTTATACCGGTGCTGCCGGCTGGCCAGTGTTGGACGTCAACCAATATCACAATTTGCCACAGCCGCGAATTCAGGGATGGGGCGAGGAATTAAACAGTCTGATTAATGCGGAAGCTCCAAAAACCGATTACGACTGGGGTAATAAATTGCCTGGTGATGGCAAACCGGTTGTAAGTCACGAAATTGGCCAGTGGTGCGTGTATCCCAATTTCAAAGAAATTGAAAAATATACTGGTGTACTGAAAGCGAAAAACTTTGAGTTATTCCGCGAAAGTTTGAATGCTCATCACATGGGAGAGTTGGCAGATAGCTTTTTAATGGCTTCGGGAAAATTACAGGCACTTTGTTACAAAGCAGATATTGAAGCAGCCTTACGCACACCCGGTTTTGCAGGCTTTCAGTTGCTGGGATTATATGATTTTCCCGGGCAGGGTACGGCACTTGTTGGTGTGCTCGACGCGTTTTGGGAAGAAAAAGGCTACATTTCACCTGAAGAGTTTAGTGCTTTCTGTAATACAACTGTTCCGCTGGCACGATTGGAGAAACGCATATTTACGGAAGGCGAGACCATGTCGGCTAAAATAGAAGTGGCACATTTTGGAGAAGCACCTTTAATGAATATAAATCCGGAATGGACAATTTCTTCAAAAGGTGAAGTAGTCGCCAATGGAACTTTGGGGCAACGCAATATTGAGATTGGAAATGCGATCTCCTTGGGCAATGTCGTTTATCAGTTTCCGCAAGAAAACAGTCCGCGAAAATTAACCTTATCAGTATCCGTTGGTGATTTTGCCAATTCCTGGGATATTTGGGTATATCCTGAAAATAAAGAAACTAAAAATGATCAGATTAAGGTGGTTGATCGTTTAGATTCTTCCACGATTCAATACCTTCAAAAAGGAGGAAAAGTTCTCTTAAGTCTAGGCAGGGGAAAGGTGTCACCTGAAATGGGAGGAAAAGTTGGTGTTGGTTTCTCCAGTATTTTCTGGAATACTGCCTGGACAGATAATCAGAAGCCTCATACCCTCGGTATTTTATGTAATTCTGATCATCCTGCCCTTGAATACTTCCCAACTGAAAATTATTCAAACTGGCAGTGGCAGGATGCAATGAGTCATGCTGATGCAGTCCAGCTCGATTCTTTGCCGGTTGAGCTGAAACCGATTGTTCGGATCATTGACGACTGGGTGAGCAATCGCCGGTTGGCATTACTGCTTGAAGCTAAAGTTGGAGAAGGAAGTATTTTTATTAGCGGGGTAGATTTGCTTAATGATTTGGATAACAGGCGTGAAGCCTGTCAGTTGAAAAAGAGCATTGTAAATTATATGGAAGGCTCTGAGTTTCATCCGGCAGTCGAACTTAGTGTATCGCAAATTCAATCGATTTTAAAGTAGGTAAACATGAGTACTTCGGTAAATGCAGCCATAAAAAAAATAATAATCCCTACCTATGAATTAGGCGATTCTGAAATAAATCCGGTGTTTTTCGAAAAACGCGTTTACCAGGGATCGTCAGGGAAAGTGTATCCGGTTCCGTTTATTGATAAGGTTTACGATCATAAAATTGACAAAGAATACCAGGCAGCAACACTTGAAAATGAGTTTGTGAAGCTGCTAATGTTGCCCGAAATAGGTGGGCGCATATTTGAAGCGCAAGACAAAGCCAATAACAATTACAATTTTTTGTATCAGCAGAAAGTGATAAAACCAGCTTTGGTTGGTTTGGCCGGCCCGTGGATTAGTGGTGGTGTTGAGTTTAACTGGCCGCAGCACCACCGCCCGGGAACGTATTTGCCCAGCGATGTTTATATCGAAGAGGAAGCCGATGGTGCCCGAACGATTTGGATGTCGGAATACGATCCGATGTACCGACTGAAAGGAATGCACGGAATTCGTATTCGTCCGGGCAGTGCGTTGATCGAACTTCGGGGGCGCTTGTTTAACCGCACGCCGTTGACACAAACCTTTTTGTGGTGGGCAAATGTTGCGGTAAAAGTGCATAAAGATTACCAAAGCTTTTTTCCGCCCGACGTGCATTATGTGGCCGACCACGCTGTGCGTGCACAAAGTAGTTTTCCGTTTGCAGAAAACGATTATTATGGAATTCCTTACAACGAAAGACCGGGCAAGAATGATTTGCGTAATTACAATAATATTCCTGTGCCAACCAGTTACATGGTTTGCGATACGAAATACAATTTCTTTGGAGGATACGATTTTAAAGCAGACGGCGGTTTTATTCATGTGGCCAATCGTTATATTGCGCCGGGTAAAAAACAATGGACCTGGGGAAACGAGGCTTTTGGCCGTGCATGGGATCGCGAATTGACCGATGAAGGCGGACCATATTTCGAGTTGATGGCTGGTGTTTACACCGATAATCAGCCCGATTTTACCTACCTGCTTCCTTACGAAACAAAAACATTCTCGCAATTTTGGTGGAGCTATAAAAACCTTGGTCCGGTGCAAAATGCCAATAAAGATCTGGCTATCCGACTCGAGAAACAGCAAGAAAACAAACTGGATTTGGGCGTTGCAGGCAGCCGGAAATTCGAAAACCTTCAATTTGTATTGTTAATAGGAAACGAGAAAAAGATTTTTGATAAACAAACAATATCGCCTAAAAAGCCGTGGAAAGATACTTCTATCCGTATTGAAGCAGGACAGGAGAATTCAGTTTCGTTAATCGTTGTTGATGAACAGGGAAAAGAATTAATCGCGTATCATCATCGTGAAGTTCCGAAAGAACGAAACCGCAAACTGGCTTTTGAGCCAAAACAACCCAATAAAATTGAAAGTGCCAGTGAGTTGGAACTGATTGGCGAACATCTGGAATTGTATCGTCATCCCACCCGTTACCCGGAACCCTACTGGAAAGAGGCCATCAAAAAAGATCCGAATAGTTACAAATCATACATTGCTTTAGGCCGCGTGGAGCTTAAAAACGGCAAGTTCGCCGAAGCTGAAAAGAACTTCAGAACTGCCATTGATATTATCACCACTTATCATCCAAATCCGGCATCGGGCGAGGCACATTATTTCTGTGGATTAGCTTGTTCTCTGCAAGGCAGAAAAGACGAAGCTTACGGATTATTCTACAAATCAACCTGGAATTTCGAGTGGCGTTCGGCAGCTTATTATCAGCTGGCAACACTCGACTGTTTGAAAGCTGACTACGAAGCAGCTTTGGAGCATTTGGAGGCATCGTTGGATACCAACCGGCAGAATAACAAAGCATACATTCTAAAAGCTGTCATTCTGAAAAATCATGGCGAAAAAGCGACTGCAGAAAGTGTACTGGCAGAACTGTTCAAAACCGATCCGCTCGATCAATGGGCGAAATTTGAACTGGCAACACTGAAGGCTAACTACGATGAGTTTATCAAATTTTCAAGAAACGATGCACAAACCATCATCGACATTGCTTTTGATTATGCCGAAGCTGGTTTTTATCACGAAGCAATTGCTGTTATTGAGTTGCACCACAAAAATGAAATTCCTGAATGTGTCGTGCCAAATCCAATGCAAAAATCAGCGATGACTCAGTTCGCCCTGGCCTGGCTTTACGAACTTTCCGGGAATGACGAGACTTCGAAGATAACACTCGAAGAAGCTGGTAATTCAGAGTACGATTATTTTTTTCCGTCGAGGCTGCATGAACAGTTGGTTTTGGAGTGGGCAATCAAAAAAATGTCGGATAATGCTTTGCCCGCTTATGGTTTGGGAAATTTTTATTTCAATTTGAAACGTCATGAAGAGGCAATACATGTTTGGGAAATGGCAGTTGATGCAGGAAGCAAATACGGAACCTTATACCGTAATTTAGGAATTGCCTACTGGAACAAACAAAATGATGGCGAAAAAGCAAGGCAGGCATTTTTAAAGGCATTAGAATTTTCGTCTTCCGATGTGAGAATTCAATATGAATACGATCAGTTAAGAAAAAAACTGAACGACGACCCAAAGGAACGATTGGAAAGTCTTGAGCCAATAAAAGAACTCATTCTGCAACGCGATTATTTCAGTGTTGAGCTGGCCGCTTTATACAATTTCGAAGGCAGGTACCACGACGCACTGGATTTGTTGGAAAGCAGAAGTTTCCACCCTTGGGAGGGTGGCGAAGGACAGGTTCTGCGTCAGTTTACCTATGCTTGTTTGAAACTTGGGCAGCTGGCTTTGCAGAACGGGGATGCTGAATCTGCTTTGCAGTACTTTAACAGATCAGTGAATGTACCGGATAATTTGGGTGAAAAATACCATCCGCTTCAGGCAGTTGCTCATATCAACTATTGGAAAGGAATGGCATTGAAAGCGCTTGGAAAAACAGAAGAAGCCAAGGCACACTTCCTCGAAAGTACAAACGAAGAAGGTGATTTTATCGATATGGCTGTGAGCGCTTATTCCGAGTTGTCGTACTATAAAGCGCTTTCATTAAAAGAATTGGGCAAAACAGAGGACTCTAATGAATTACTTGGCAGAATAAAAGCTTTCGCAGAAGCGAAATTAAAAGAAACAGTTCAGATCGATTATTTTGCCACTTCATTACCATTGTTATTGGTTTTTGACGATGATATTCAAATGCGAAACACCATAGATGCTAAATATTTAATTGCTCTTGTAAAGTTTGGTCAAGGTTTGGTTGAGGATGCTAAGAAGAACTTGAAAGAAATATTGTTGTTGAACTCGATGCATGCAGGGGCAAAAGATTTACTGGAATTGTTTGATAAACCGCTTTAAAAATCAGACGCTCAAAAAGTAACAGTATGATGTGATTTTTGGGAGTAATTGGTTAAATTATTTTTACTACCTACGGTTATCGGATTTAAACGAAAAAGAGCAACAGTCTTTATATTTGACTGTTGCTCTTTCTGTTGGTGCCCAGGACGGGACTCGAACCTGCACGGGAAAATTCTCCCACAAGGCCCTCAACCTTGCATGTCTACCAATTTCATCACCTGGGCTTTATTTTTTTTGAACGTGCCTGCAAAACTATAAAATTTCTTTAAACTCAACAGAATCAATCCAAGAATTTTATAAGTTACCATTTTTAAAGTTTTGGATTTTTGTTTCTGAATAGACCACTTCTGCTGCTGTTCTGCCAACTGCACCTGAATATTACTTACTTTCCTTTATCGTTCGTACTCTTCTTCAATCTCAATTTTTGTAATTATACCATCAACCACAGTAACATGATACATGCTAATTTTTGTGACCTGAGGCGTTATCATTGGATCGAGTGTTAATTTATGCTGGCTAATTTCTGTACTTTTCAAATATTCCTTCTTCTCAAAAATATATTCTTCTTCTGCTGATTTCTTAAATAGGATTTTGGCTTCACCAAACTTTTTTTCCATAACCGAAACCGGCTGCCCGATATATGTTTTCTGTATTTTCCTTTGCGTGCTGCAGGCAAAAAACAGTACTGCAATTAATAGTATTAATAAACCTTTCATTCAAATTTAATTTTGCTTAAAGTAAAACAGAATTATTTAATCAAAGGCCAAATTAATCCTATTTAACTCTTTTCATGTTAAAAACTACCCCCTTATTGTTATAACTTGACACAAACAGCAATTATTATTTTTTATCTTTGCAGCGTGTTTTACAACATGTTCGTTAATAAATTTTACGTTGCACAATGATTCAATTCTTTAAAACTCAAAGTAACAGTATTATCGCAGTTTATTCTGCCAAATCATTAGGACAGGAAAACATTGAAAAGCTGGTTTGGCTTTTTTCGGGAGCCAGCTACTTAAAAGACCAAACGCTTGACGGTTGGTTTGTTGGTCCGCGAAAAGAAATGTTAACTCCCTGGAGTACAAATGCAGTTGAAATTACCCAGAACATGGGGATTGAAGGCATTCGCAGAATGGAAGAGTTTTTCCAGGTAGATAACCAAAAGGCAAGCTACGATCCAATGCTTCAGGCAATTTATGAAGGATTGTCCCAGCAAGTGTTTTCAATTGATAAAGAGCCCGATCCGATTCTGAATATTGTTGATATTGCGGCGTATAACGAACAAGAAGGTCTTGCTTTAAGCGAAGATGAAATACAATATTTGAATGGAGTGTCGAAAGAAATGGGACGTCCGTTAACCGATGGAGAAGTGTACGGGTTTGCGCAGGTAAATTCGGAACACTGTCGGCACAAAATTTTTAACGGAACTTTTGTAATCGATGGAAAAGAAATGGAGTCGTCATTATTTCAGATGATTAAAAAGACTTCGCAGCAAAATCCAAATAAAATTGTTTCGGCTTACAAAGACAACTGTTCTTTTGTTCAGGGGCCGGTAGTGGAACAATTTGCTCCTAAAACTCAGGATAAACCCGATTTTTTTGAAGTAAAAGACATTGAAACGGTTCTTTCGTTAAAAGCCGAAACACATAACTTCCCAACAACGGTTGAGCCGTTTAACGGAGCCGCAACAGGTTCGGGTGGTGAAATTCGCGACCGTATTGCAGGAGGTAAAGGGAGTTTGCCAATTGCCGGAACTGCAGTTTACATGACTTCGTATCCGCGAACCGAAGCACAACGTTCGTGGGAACAGGCAACGGAAGAACGCGACTGGTTGTATCAAACTCCGGAAGAAATTCTGATTAAAGCTTCGAACGGTGCCAGCGATTTTGGAAATAAATTTGGTCAGCCGGTAATTACCGGGTCGGTACTTACTTTCGAACATTTCGAAAACTACATGAAATATGGTTACGACAAAGTAATTATGTTGGCAGGTGGTATTGGTTTTGGTACCAAACGCGACAGTTTAAAAGACGAACCGGTAAAAGGTGATAAAGTAGTTCTTTTGGGTGGCGATAATTACCGCATTGGAATGGGCGGAGGTGCTGTTTCGTCGGTTGCAACCGGAGAATTTAAAAACGACATTGAATTAAATGCCGTTCAGCGTGCCAATCCTGAAATGCAAAAACGTGCTTACAATGCCATTCGTGCATTAAGCGAGGCCGACGAAAACCCAATTATTTCGATTCACGATCATGGTGCGGGTGGACACTTAAACTGTCTTTCGGAGCTGGTTGAATCAACCGGAGGAAAAATTGATACTTCGAAACTTCCTGTTGGTGACCCAACTCTTTCACAAAAAGAAATTATTGGAAACGAGTCGCAGGAAAGAATGGGACTTGTAATTAAAGAGGAACATGTTGGATTGTTGCAGAAAATTGCCGAACGCGAGCGTGCTCCAATGTATGTAATTGGAGAGGCTACCGGCGATATGCAATTTACTTTTGAAAACTCGGAAACAGGGGAGAAATCGATTGACTGGCAATTGGGATACATGTTTGGAAATCCTCCAAAAACCGTTTTGGAAGACGAAACTCTTGTTCCTGAATTTGACGAATTAGAATACAACTGGGAAGAAATTTACGATCTGGTAGAACAAACGATACAATTGGAATCGGTTGCCTGTAAAGACTGGTTAACCAACAAAGTTGACCGTTCGGTAACCGGACGAATTGCAAAACAGCAAGGTGCGGGTCCGTTACAACTTCCATTAAATAACGTGGGTGTAATTACACTCGATTACCAGGGAAAGGCCGGTTTGGCAACTTCGGTTGGTCATGCTTCAATTGCCGGAATGGTTGACGCGGAAAGAGGTTCGGTACTTTCGATTGCTGAATCGCTGACAAATATTATTTGGGCGCCAATGACCGATCAGTTAAAGAGTGTTTCGTTGAGTGCCAACTGGATGTGGCCTGCAAAAAATCCGGGAGAAAACGCCCGTATTTACAATGCAGTTAAAGCAGCCAGTGATTTCGCCTGCGCATTGGGAATTAACATTCCAACCGGAAAAGACTCCATGTCGATGACGCAGAAATACAAAGATGATGTGGTTTATGCACCGGGAACAGTAATTATATCGGCAGCCGGCGAAGTATCGGATGTTAAAAAAGTAGTTGAACCTGTTTTGGTAAACGACGAAAGCAAAGAGATTCTCTTTATTGATTTATCGTTTATGGAACGTGCGTTGGGTGGAAGTGCTTTTGCTCAATCCATCAACAAACTGGGAAAAACAGCTCCAACTGTTGCCGATCCTGAAAAATTTGTAACCGCTTTTAATACCGTTCAGAATTTAATCGAACAGGATCTGATTCTGGCTGGGCACGATGTGTCGTCAGGTGGTTTAATTACCACTTTACTGGAGATGTGTTTTAGCAACACAAAAGGAGGAATGAAAGTAGATGTTACTGCTTTTGGCGAAGAAGATCTTGCAAAAATATTGTTGGCAGAGAATCCGGGAATTGTGATTCAATGTGCCGATAACGATGAAGTGAAAAAGCAATTAACAGATGCCGGTGTTGACTTTTTAACACTTGGTAATACTGTTCCTTATCGAAAAGTTAGGGTTTTAAATAAAACGGTTGAAGCCGATTTTGATATTGTTACACTTCGCGATTTGTGGTTTAAAACTTCGTATTTGTTAGACCGCAAACAAAGTGGCGAGAAAAAAGCTTTGGAACGTTTTAAAAATTACAAAGGCTACGCCCTTGATTTCGATTTTAAAGACTTTACCGGCTTAGCTGCTGATTTGGGAATTGATCTGAAACGCAGAACTACTTCAGGAGTGAAAGCTGCTATTATTCGTGAAAAAGGTGTAAATGGCGACCGTGAAATGGCGTATGCCATGTACCTGGCCGGAATGGATGTAAAAGACGTTCACATGACCGACCTGATTGAAGGCCGCGAAACGTTGGAAGATGTTAACATGATTGTTTTTGTGGGTGGATTCTCGAACTCCGATGTGCTTGGATCGGCAAAAGGCTGGGCAGGTGCATTTAAATTCAACGAAAAAGCACGATTGGCTCTGGAGAAATTTTACCAGCGCGAAGATACTTTGAGTCTCGGAGTTTGTAACGGTTGCCAGGTTATGGTAGAACTGGGAGTTATATATCCTGAACACAGTATTCAGCCTAAAATGTTACACAACGAATCGGGTAAATTCGAATCTACATTCTTAAATGTTGATGTGCAAGAGAACGATTCGGTGATGTTGGGTAATATGGGCGGTATGAAACTTGGAATTTGGGTGGCTCACGGTGAAGGAAAATTCTACCTGCCATTTAACGAAGACCAGTACAATATTCCAATGAAATACAGTTACGAAGGTTATCCGGGTAATCCGAACGGTTCGCACTTTGGAGCTGCTTCACTGTGTTCTGATGACGGCCGTCATTTGGTTATGATGCCTCACCTGGAACGTGCATTTAAACCATGGCACTGGGCAAATTATCCTGCCGACAGAAAAGCCGACGAAGTTGCACCTTGGATTCAGGCTTTTGTAAATGCCAAAAACTGGATTGCTGAAAAGACAAAATAGAATTTCCATTTGATATAAAAAGAGCCGCTTCTCATCTGAAAAGCGGCTCTTCTTTTTTGGCTGTAATCCATTTGCTTGGTATAACTATTGAACATCAACGATCATCTTTTGGGCTAGCTCGTTTGCCGTTTCTTTGTTTGTTAAAAATTCCACAATTTTAAGTGCAAATTCTATGGCAACGCCAGCGCCTTTTCCTGTAATAATATTATCAGCTTGTTCTACATTGTTGCCCGTAATAATTGCACCATGTAATTCCTCTTCAAAGCCCGGGTAGCAGGTCGCATTTTTATTTTGTAACAGACCAAGGCCACCAAAAACCATCGGTGCAGCACAAATGGCAGCAAGTGGTTTTTTGCTGTCGTTAAAGTTTAAGATTTGTTCGCGTAAACCGCTGTGGGCTTTCAGGTTCTCCGAGCCCGGCATTCCTCCCGGAAGTACAATAATGTCTATGCTTTGGTAGTTCGCTTCCTCAAAAAGCAAATCCGCTTTTACAATAATATTATGCGCACCTTTTACTTCAATCGATTTCGTTATTGAAATAACCTCAACATCAAAATTGGCCCGGCGTAAAACATCGATTATACTTATGGCCTCAATTTCTTCAAATCCTTCTGCTAAATGAACGGCTATCTTTTTCATAATAAGTTTGAAATATGAATTGAAAAGCAATTTATAAATTGTTTCTCAATTCTGTGTGGCAGACAATTCATTTTTATAAAGATTAACGGGGCATAGTGTGGCATTTTTTTAGTACAACAGGCATAAAAAAAGGTCTCCAAAAATGAAGACCTTTAAAAACCAATACTTTCTCTACTATTAATTATTCGAATATTCGTGCAATGCTTTTTCTAATTTCTTACGAGTGAAGAAAATCCGACTTTTTACGGTTCCCAGCGGTAAATCAAGTTCTTCTGCTATTTCTTTGTATTTAAATCCTTCCAAAAACATAGTGAATGGAACTTTGTATTCATCTTCCAAAGAATTAATGCTTTTATTAATTTCTTTCGAACTGTAAAACGAATCGGGCGCAGGATAAACTTTGTCTTTTGAAAACATTAAATGAAAATCGTTGTTAGAACCATCAAATGTGTTTTTAGTTTTCACATTTCTGCGATAGTCGTTAATGAAAGTGTTTTTCATTATTGTATATATCCAGGCTTTAAAATTTGTGTTCTGTGTAAACTTGTCGCGGTAGGTTAACGCCTTGAGGAACGTCTCTTGTAAAAGATCGTTTGCTCTTTCAGAGTCTGACGTTAAACTTAGTGCGTAATAGTGTAATTTGTCACTTAAACCAAGTAGTGCGTTGTTAAATTGAATCTGAGTCATAGCGTGTTATTTTTAATTTGTCTAAACAAATATAGTAGTTGAAGGAGGGCAAAAGCAAATATTTGTATGCATTTAGCAGTTGATTTTATCTATGCAGTATAAAGAATCTTTATCTCACATAACGTCTTGATAAAGTATTTGTTACGAAAGTCAGTGTTAAATGTGTGTTTTGTATCTTTTTAGCAAAATTCGAAGCTCACCGATATCCACTTTCAATTTATATATTTACGCCACAAATTATTTGCAAAATGAAGTTTTTAAATTTAAAACAGAATGCGCAAACCATTTTAACCTTTAGAAAATGGGGAAGAAAAAATTATTCTTCTTTCCTAACTTTAAAAAAGGCTGTGGTAATTTCGGTGTTGTCAGTAGTATATCTGCTTTCAACTACTGTTATTACTTTGGCCACAGAACAAGACACTTCTGAAGTTAAAATGCAATACGACCTTGATGAGATCGAGGTTAGTGCGCAGAGAACACCTGTGGTGTATTCACAGGTGGCACGGATAATTTCCGTGATTGAGAGTAAAGAAATTGAGGCGGCACCGGCTCAGAGTGTTCAGGACTTGTTAGAGTACATTGCCGGAGTGGATGTTCGACAACGAGGTGCTGAAGGGGTACAAGCGGATGTAAGTGTTCGTGGAGGTACCTTCGATCAAACCCTGATTCTGCTTAACGGAATCAACATCACCGATCCCCAAACCGGTCACCACAATTTAAATCTTCCAGTTAGTTTAGCCCAAATCGAACGTATCGAAATTCTTGAAGGACCTGCCGCGCGTGTTTATGGTCCCAATGCATTTTCGGGGGCAATTAACATTGTTACCAAACAAAATACCGGAAAGTCAATTCAGACGTCAGTGTCGGGAGGAAGTTTTGGCTATTTTGACGGGAATCTTTCAGGTTCGTTTCAAACCGGCAAACTGAGTCACATGGTAGCAGTTAGTGGTAAACGTTCGGACGGTTACATTGAAAACACCGACTTTAAGGAAGTGAATGGTTTTTATTCGAACCAGCTGATTGCAAAAAAAGGAACTTTAAAGTTTCAGTTGGGACTTACCGAAAAAGGATTTGGCGCAAACAGTTTTTACACGCCCAAATACCCCAATCAGTACGAAGCAACCAAAACACTTTTTACTTCAGTAAAATGGGAAGGGAATTGTCCGCTGCACTTTTCGCCAACAGTTTACTACCGACGCAATCAGGATCGCTTCGAATTGTTTCGCGATAATCCGGCATCGTGGTACACCAATCACAATTACCATTTAACCGATGTATATGGAGCCAACTTAAATTCATGGTTTAAATGGAAACTGGGTAAAACTGCATTTGGCGTTGAATACCGTTCTGAACAAATTTTAAGTAATGTTCTTGGAAACGAAATGGATGAACCCAAAGATGTGCCGGGAGAAGATGCTCAGTTTACCAAATCGGATGAAAGGAATACTGTGTCGGGATTTTTAGAACATGCGGTGTATATAAATAAATGGACAGTAACCACCGGCTTGATGGCCAACGTAATTTCGGGTAGCAATTTGGGAATGAATGTATTTCCCGGAATAGATGTGAGCTATTCTATTGGTGAAGGTGTTAAACTATATTCCAGTTACAATACTTCGCTTCGCATGCCAACATTCACCGATTTATATTACAAAGGCCCAACCAATATTGGTAATCCTGATTTAGAGCCCGAAAAATCAGCCACAATAGAAGGTGGTTTGAAACTAAATAAACCGTTAATAAAAGGTCATGCGGTTGTTTTTTATCGCAAAGGGAAAAATATTATCGACTGGGTACTTAACGATGATGAAGTTTGGCAACCTCAAAACCTAACCGCAGTGAATAATTTGGGAACCGAGATTCAGGCCAGTTTTCTATTTCGGAATCAATATGGCAAGCAGTACCCAAATGTTCAGTTAAGTTATCTGTATAATAATCTACAAAAGCAGGAAGCTGATTTCGTTTCGAATTACGTTCTCGATAATCTGAAACATAAATTGGTAGCTTCGGTTAATCAGCAAATTTTACCGAATTTATCACTCGATGTAAAACTGGTTTACCAGGACAGAGAAGGCACATTTACCAGGTTTGAAGATAAAGTCGCCATTGGTGAAGTGGATTATGAACCGTTTTTAATTTGTGACACAAAATTGTCGTATTCGCAAAATAACTTTACAGTATTTGGCTCGGTAAATAACCTGTTCGATGTTAGCTACAACGATATCGGAAATGTGTTACAACCGGGTAGATGGTTAAAAGCTGGAGTAGTGTATAATTTCAATTTTAAATAATTTACGCAAAATTCATAATTTACATATTTTGAGTTTGTTAGGCCGGAATGTAGGAGGTGTGTCCAAATTTTGTTTGGCAGTCTTCGGTATTCTGGCTTTTTCAAATTCACAAAAATTGTATCTTCGCCAAAAATTTAAGTCATGTTAAAAGGAATATTAGCTATTTCAGGTCAATCGGGACTTTTTAAATTGGTTGCCGAGAGTAAAAACAGCATAATTGTTGAGTCGTTAGATACTCAAAAACGTATACCGGTATATTCTTCAGCAAAGGTTTCTGCTTTGGAAGATATCGCCATTTACACTTACGAAGGGGACATTCCTTTGAAAGATATTTTTAAATCTATTTCTGATAAAGAAGAAGGTGGACAATCACTTTCTCCAAAAGCTTCCGGAAACGAGCTAAAAGCCTATTTTGAAGAAGTGGTTCCTGAATTTGATAAGGACAGAGTTTATGTATCGGATATTAAAAAAGTATTGAACTGGTACAACTCTCTTCAGGAAAAAGATTTGCTTGATTTTACCGAGCCGGAAGAAGATACTGAAGAAAAGAAAGATTCAGAAGAATAAATTAGAAAAGCTTAAAGTTGTCAACAGCTTTAGGATTTCCAATCAATTTATTTTTTTGTAATAATATTTCAAAAAGTTTAACAGTGGCAAGAGCATCGCCTGCAGCGCGGTGCCTTCCATTGATTTCGATATTTAAATCGGAACAAAGTTTCCCCAACGAATAAGACCCGTGTCCGGGCAATAACCTGCGCGACAGTTTTACAGTGCACATTGTTTTTTGCATGTAATTGTATCCCAGCTTGTTAAATTCTTCTTTTATAAAGTTGTAGTCGAAACTTACATTGTGAGCAACAAAAGTTCTGCCTTGTGTAAGTTCTACAATCGTTTTAGCAACCTCATAAAATTTGGGGGCATTTTTAACCATTTCATTGTCTATTCCGGTCAACTCAGTTATAAAATAAGGAATATCCATTTCAGGGTTAATTAACGTTGAGAAGGAGTGAGTTACTTCTTGTCCATTATGTTGATACAAAGCAATTTCAGTTATTTTACCGAATTTGGCGCTGTGTCCTGTTGTTTCGATGTCGATTATAGCAAACAAAATATATTTTTATTTGATTTTATATTGTTTAAATGTTTAAATTTGTTAATAATTTACGTAACAAAACTAAACAATAGAAATTGAATCATGTTTTGATAGGTAAAAATTAATTTTTAAATTGCTGAGAGAATTTAATAAAAACAAAATAAACTTCAAGATTATGAAAAAAATTACTTTTTTCTTTTTAATGCTCACCTTTATTGTTGGAGGAGTTGTAGCACAAAATGCTGATAACAAATGGGCGATTGGCTTGGGCCCCGGTATTGATTATAACCTGGAAAAAGAAGAGTCAAATATTCTTGCTGACTTTTACATTAGCCGTTATTTGAGTCCTTCGTTCGACCTTATGCTTGATAACCGCGTTTCATGGTGGGAAGATGGAGTAGATATGAATACTGCATTGTTAAACCTGAGATACAAACTTAGCAATGGCTACATCTTTAAAGAAAACAGTGCAATTCAGCCTTACTTGTTTGGAGGAGTTGGTTACATGTGGGATAACAATGCCAATGGGGTAAACTTCGACGGTGGTCTTGGTTTTAAAGTTCCTGTTAGTGAAAAAGTAGCACTTTTTGTTGCCGGTTCATACGTTAGTGGAATTGATGGCGAAAGATTAATGCCTGGTCAGGGACTTGTATCAGTTAACGACGATCGTTTTCAGGTAACAAGTATTATTGAGTTTGCATTAGGTAAAGCAAAAGATTCTGATGGTGACGGCGTTCCTGATAAAAAAGATGAGTGTCCAGATACTCCTCCAGGAGTTCAGGTTGATGAAAAAGGATGTCCGCTTGACCGCGATGGCGACGGCGTTCCTGATTATAAAGATGATTGTCCGGATGAGCCGGGATTGGCCAAATTTAATGGTTGCCCAGACCGTGATGGCGATGGTATTCCTGATAAAGACGATGAGTGTCCGGATGTACCAGGTTTAGCTAAATTTAAAGGTTGTCCTGATACTGATGGTGATGGTGTACCGGATCACAAAGACAAATGTCCTGATACTCCAAAAGGATGTCCGGTTGATGCAGATGGTTGCCCACTTGATTCAGACGGCGACGGTGTTATCGACTGTGAGGATGACTGCCCAACCGTTGCAGGCCCTGCCAGCAACAAAGGTTGTCCAGACTGGCAATCGTTAACTATTCCTGCAATTTATTTCGATTTGAACAAAGCTGTACTTAAAGAAGAAGGCAAAGCCGAATTGGATAAACTGGCAGATCAGTTGATGGCAAGTAAAGAATTCGAACTTGTAATTAGCGGTCATACTTGTAGTGTTGGAACAGAAGAGTACAACATGGGACTTTCAGAAAAACGTGCACAAGCAGTTGTTAAATACTTACTTTCAAAAGGAGTAAATAACGCATACGTTGGTTCAAACAACTATGGTGAAACAAAACCTGCAGTTGATAACGATACAAGAGCACATCGTAAAATGAATCGTAGAGCTGAATTTGATGTTGCAAAAATTCGCAAATAAGTAATAGCTTAAATATTTTTGAAAAGCTCTGTCGCAAGACAGGGCTTTTTTATTTTATAGCGAGTATTGTATTATATTTGCGCACTTAAAACAGGTTTAATATGAGTATTGAAACAATTATACAAAAAGCTACCATTGAGGCAGTAAAAACACTTTACGGAGCTGAAGTAAATGAAAATCAGGTTCAGGTACAGAATACACGAAAGGAAGTAGAAGGCGACATTACAATTGTTGTTTTTCCGTTTTTACGTTTGTCAAAAAAATCGCCTGAACTAACTGCCGAAGATTTGGGAACTTATCTTACCGAAAATGTTGATCTTGTAGATTCATACAACGTTATTAAAGGATTTTTAAACCTGGAAATTAGCACAAGTTATTGGTTAAATGTATTAAACACCAGCTACACAAACGATCGTTTTGGTTTTAAGCAAGCCGATGAAAACAGTAAACTGGTGATGATTGAATACTCATCGCCCAATACCAATAAACCGCTTCATTTAGGGCATATTCGGAATAACCTGCTTGGGTATTCCATTGCTGAAATTGTAAAGGCAAATGGAAACAAAGTGGTTAAAACAAACATTGTTAACGACCGTGGAATCCATATTTGTAAATCGATGTATGCCTGGCAACAATGGGGGAATGGCGAAACTCCTGAAAGCTCAGGCTTGAAAGGCGACCACCTTGTTGGAAAATATTACGTTGAATTCGATAAACATTATAAGTCTGAAATTGCTGAGCTAACGGAAAAAGGATTATCAAAAGAAGAGGCTGAAACCCAGGCTCTATCTATAATTGCTGCCAGAGATTTACTCCGAAAATGGGAAGCCAAAGACGAACAAACAGTTGAACTTTGGAAAACAATGAACGAGTGGGTATATGCCGGATTTGATGTTACCTATAAAACTCTGGGAGTTGATTTTGATAAAATCTATTACGAGTCGGATACTTATTTGATTGGTAAAGATGAGGTCTTAAGAGGCTTAAAAGAAGGTGTTTTTTACCAAAAAGATGACAATTCGGTTTGGGCCGATTTAAGCGGCGAAGGATTGGACCAGAAAATTTTGTTACGTAGCGATGGTACATCGGTTTATATGACGCAGGATATAGGAACAGCCAAAATGCGTTTTAACGATTTTACCATCGATAAAATGGTTTATGTAGTAGGCAATGAGCAAAATTATCATTTTCAGGTTTTAGCAAACCTCCTGGATAAACTTGGTTATGCCTGGGGTAAAGATTTATACCACTTTTCGTATGGTATGGTTGAATTGCCATCGGGAAAAATGAAATCGCGTGAAGGAACTGTAGTTGATGCCGACGATCTGGTTGAAGGAATGGTAAAAGTTGCCCGCGAAATGTCAACTGAGTTGGGTAAACTGGATTCGCTTACTGAGCAGGAAGCACAAGAAACATATCGAATGATCGCACTTGGAGCGTTAAAGTATTTTATTTTAAAAGTTGATCCTCGTAAAAATATGATGTTTAATCCGGAAGAATCAATTGATTTTAACGGAAATACAGGACCTTTTGTACAGTACACTTATGCACGTATCCAATCTGTATTACGTAAAGCAGCCGATAAAAATATTGTTGTTAATCCGGAACAAAATATTACTGATATTTCGGCGAAGGAAAAGGATTTATTAAAACGTATTTCGCTATTTCCTGCTGCAGTAAAAGAGGCGGGTGACAATTATAGCCCTGCCATTATCGCAAATTATTGTTATGAGCTGGTAAAAGAATTTAATCAGTTTTATCACGATCACCATATTTTGGGAGAACCTAATGCCGATGTAATGAATTTCCGATTGGTACTTGCCTCTGCAGTGGGGAAAGTAATACAAAAGGGAATGAATTTGTTGGGTGTTGAAATGCCGGAGAGGATGTAACACTTTTCAATTTTAGTTTAAAAATACTGTATTATATATTGAATGGCAAGGCATTAAGTCTTGCCGTTTTTATAAATGTCATTTCAAAAAAAGGCAAAAAGAAAGGAGACTAAAAAATAGTCTCCAAGTGTCTTTTCGTAATTGATGTTACGTTTTTAAAATTGATTTAATGATTGAAAGAGGTTTGCGTCATCCTTCCTTGTCCACTTATATATTCTGAAAAACATTAAAAGGTAACCCCTGATTTTATTAAAACAATTCTATTTATATCCATTCTAATTTTTGTTTCAACTTTGCGTTCGAGAAATCAATTAGCTGTTCTTATTTGCCAGTTTTGAATATTTTTTAATGTAAAATTGGTGCATTGCCCAGGCTTCAAATTTGTTGATGTGTTTGGCACCACCTAAAAACTCTGCCTCAATAAATGCTTTGCACGCTTTTTCAAGTACCTGGCAAACTACAAAAGCTTCGTCTAAATCGCGGCCTGCACAAACAGCACCATGATTGGCCATAAGCGCTGCGTTTCGGCCACGCATTGCTTTTACGGTTTCGCGAACTATCTTTTTTGTCGAAGGCGTGGCGTATTTTGCTACACGAACCGAAGGGCCAATTATCTGAGCTAAATCATCTAAAATAGGGGGAACTTCGCGACGCGCAGCTGCACATGTAGAGGCATTCATTTGGTGGGTATGAATGATGGCCTTAAATTCATTCCGATCTTTATAAATGCCCGAATGCATTTTAAATTCCGAAGATGGTTGTACTCCGTTCGGGTTGAATTGGTTTGTTACAAAGTTCACCAGAACCATATCTGCAGGAGTAAGATCTTCATAGAACTTTCCACTTGGAGTAATCAACATTTCAGTATCGTTTACCTTCATACTAATATTCCCCCAGGTTCGCGAAACCAAACCTTGTTCTATCAGTTTAAGCCCGGCTTCAACCAGCGCTTTTCGTTCATTTAAATAATCTGTTGTCATAAATGTATTTTGCAATGCCAAAGGTCGGAATTTTTTGACGATCTTTTGTTGTGTTTTATGAGATTCAATTTTCGGTGGTAACATAGTAAAATACTTTTAGTTTTGTTTGTAAGTTATTTAATTTTGGTTGAAGTATTAAATTGCAAAATATGGATAAGACAAATGCATTATTTGAACGTTGGTTTCATGAACAGAATATAGAGCGTTTATTAATCATAAGCATTGGAGTGTTTTTAACACTCCTGTTTTCGTATTATCTCAAAAAGGTAATATCGAGGCGGGTGGTAGATGCTGATAATAAATATCGCTCCAGAAAGGCTGTAAATATTGTAAGTTATGCATTAATTGTAAGTGTTGTTTTATTTGTTTTTAGTGATAAACTCGGAAATATTGGAATTGCGCTTGGGCTTGCCGGTGCCGGAATTGCTTTTGCACTGCAGGAAGTTATTACCAGTGTTGCCGGTTGGATTAGTATAATGACCTCGAATTCAATTAAAATAGGTCAGCGTATAAAAGTGGGACAAATAATAGGCGATATAATTGATATTGGAGTTTTTAAAACCACTATTATGGAGTTGGGAGATTGGGTTGAAGGAGATTTGTACAACGGAAGAATTACTCAACTTGCGAATAGTTTTGTTTTTAAAGAACCCTTGCAGAATTACTCGGCTGATTACCCTTTTTTATGGGATGAAATAACGATCCCAATTCGTACTGAGAGCGATTTTAATCGTGCACGTAAGGTCTTTGAAGAAGTAGCGAATGAAGTTTGTGGAGCTTACTCTGAAAAATCGAAAGTAGTATGGACACAAATGACAAACAAGTACCGTATTGAGGATGCGGATGTACAGCCACTGGTAACATTAACATTCGACGAAAACTGGATTACCTTTACAATACGTTATGTGGTTGATTACAAAAAGCGAAGAAGTACAAAAGACAAACTTTATACCCGCTTCTTGGAAGAAATTCGAAAATTCGATAATATCATTATGATTGCCACATCATCATTAGAAGTGTCAAATGTTGTTATCCCAAACGATACGTCTGATTCGCCAAAGGATATATAGGTTTTCGAGGGAAATAGCGTAATTTTTACAGATTATCGCCCCAACGTTTTAGCAAATCGCGTTTGCAGCTGGCTGCAATAAACGGATCGTTTACAGCTTGCCCAACCGTTGGATCAAACTCGCTGGCATAAAGCATTTCATATACTTTCCGGATGGATAGCGCTTCCTTTTTTTCGATCAAAGTCATCGAATCGCCTGCCTTGATTTTGCCTTTTTTAAGCACTCGGACATACACTCCTGAAAAGCCTGAGTCAACAAATTTTCGAACAATTTCTTTATCGTTAAAACGAAACTGTAACTTAAAACAGGGTTGGCGGGGTTGTGTTGCCTGAACCAGCGTTTCTCCAATTTTGTAAATATCTCCAATATTGACATCAGCTTCGTGTAATCCTTCCACCGTAAGGTTTTCACCAAACATTCCCCATGGTAACTCCAACTCCGGGTAGAGTTTTTGCCAGTACTTGTAATGGTCGGCAGAATACAAATAGCAAGCTTTATCTACTCCTCCATGGTGTTGCCGATCAATAACATGATCATTATCCACATCTTCGTCACCCAGAAAAATGGGAGAGTTTACCGCATATTTAAAAAGTCCGGTTGTAACTTTCTTACCGTTCCATACGAAAGTTTTGGGCTCTGCAATATTTGTCGAAATTATTTTCATTTGGAAAAGAAACCGTGTATGACTAATGTTTTAGGCAATTTTTCGTTCCTTTTTAATATTCTCGTATGCCTGATTTACCTTTTGGAATTTTTCTTTGGCAGCATTTTGTACCTCTTCACCCAAAGTACTCACTTTGTCAGGGTGGTATTTCATTGCCATACGTCTGTATGCTTTTTTTAGTTCATCATCGGTGGCAGTACGTTCAATTTCAAGGATTTTGTAATCGCTGTCGGTGTTTGGCACAAACATAGCCTGAATGGACTCAAAGTCGCTGGTACCAATTCCCATCTGATTGCAGATTTGTGTGATTAAATTTTGCTCATTTGGGTCAACATGTCCATCGGCTTGTGCAATTCCAAAAAGGAAATGTACCAACTGCAAACGCGCCGAGTAGTTCATGTTTTGTTTAATTTGTAAACAAACTTCATTTACCGGAATGGTTTGGTTTAGCAGGTCTTTTAACATTTTTATGGCTTCCTGAGCCGATGCTTCACCAAAATTGTGCACCATAAATTTTTTCACATAATCGAGTTCCGATTTTAATACTTTGCCGTCAGCTTTCATCACTGCTGCAACAAGTACCAATAAACTCATTACATAACCCCCCGTTGTGGTACGGCTCGAATAACCACCTCTGGTGCCACGTTTAACTGCTTCCTGTCCACCGTCGAACATTGAGCCAATTGTAAAACCTATAATTGCTCCTATTGGGCCACCTGCAAAAGCTCCAAGTCCGGCGCCTATCCATTTACCAAATTTTGCCATAATCTTTTAATTGCTTATCAATTCGTATAATCTGAGGGATTATTAGTTCTTTATTATCATTTTTAATTTCGAATGAGGCCAGTTCTCTTTTTTGCTCATCCGACCATTGTTTTCCAATTCGTTCTTTTACTTGTTCCGGTGTGGCACTATCTCGATTAGCCACTCTGTTTATTCTCATGTTTTCAGGCGCCGAAACCAAAATGGTATAATTCATCATTTTATAAAAACCGCTTTCAAAAAGAATTGCTGCTTCGTGAACTACATAAGGTGCATTTTGTTTTTCAACCCACGTTTTAAATTCAGAGCGAACAACCGGATGTATTAACCCGTTAACTTTCCTTAGCTGAACTTCATCATTAAAAATTATGCCAGCAAGTTTTTTTCGGTTAATTGTGCCATTTGTGGTATAAATGTCGTTGCCAAACAGGTCAATAAGTCCGGTTTTTATTACCGAACTTGTATTTGTTAATTTTTTGGCTTCTGCATCGGCTTCAAAAACCGGTGCTCCCAATAATCTAAAAACAGAGCAAACCGTTGATTTTCCACTTCCAATACCACCTGTTATACCAACAATAAGTGCCATGTTTAATTAATTGGTTTCAATAAGGTATTCTACACTTTCAGGTTTTAATCGCACCTGGTCAATAAAAACCGGTTTTGATTTAACTCGTAAAGTGAGATTTGTATTTCCACTATCGATTAAAGCATAATCAACAACGATCTGAAAATCGCCCGGATTGATGTTGTCGAATTCACTTAGTCCAACCAAACAACTTAGTTTCACTTCCGAAGGAAATAACTTGATATTTGAATTTACCGGTTGGTTTATTATTTTGATAGGGACTTTAATTTCCTTTTCTGTGAATTTCTCAACACTTACTTTTGTCAATACCTTGGGAGGAACAACAGTTGTTTTTTCCGGATGCAGTACTTCCAGGTTTCTTTCGATGGTTGCATCGAGATTATTGTACGTTTTTTGTTCGGTAAGCAAAAACCTGATGGTATCGACAATGGCAGCCGGACCCGTAATTTTTACCTCGCGTGGAATTACACTTACCGGGTCTTTTAAATTAAACTGCGGCTTAAATTCCAATTTAATATTTGTTTTTACGGGTACACTTTTAGAAATTAAACTATCTAAAACGATACGAATAATATCGGGTTGTACTTCGCGAACCTGAATTTCATTACTTATCTGGCTTGCAATTCGTTTTAAGTGCTGCCTTGTTTGTATTTCGTAGGTTCTGTTATTGGGCGAAACTCCTTGTGTTAAATTCGTCAGATTTAAAATAATAGGCGAAAACGATAAACTTAATTTATGGCGCAAAAGTGTAAATCCATGAGCATCCACTTTCAATTCCAGTTTTGATGGTGGCTCGTTGGAAAGAAACTGATGACTGGGCGCATTTACATATTTTACCGGATAAGAAATTGTGGTCGAATAATCTTTACTTAAGGCATTTAAAAACCATAAAGCAGTGGCAATAAGTAAACATACTAAAAATACAACCGCCTGTTTATTGTTTTTTAGTTGCTCTACTTTTAAATAACCCGGTATTTTCTCAATTCTTTTGTTCATCAGTGTAAATGACAAATTTAACCAAATCTGTCGATTTGTTGCGCTGACAATTATTTAATATTGATAATTAAGAAATCTTAATGAATGTCCGTTATGAATCATAAAATAAACGTCATCCTGAAGCAATTTATTTCAGGCTCTTTTTGACAAAACACTTATTATAAAAGTGGAAAAGATGCTGAATCCGTCAGCTGACGGACAGCATGACGAGCAAAGAAGGATATAAGCTAATGCGGATATTCAATTCATCTTACCTAAAAAAATAGAAATGCTATTCTATTTATACCGATTTATTCCATAATTTCTATTGGTTCAAATTGTAATTTGAAGCCAGTGGAGTATAGTTGTCGTCGTCCAGGATTATAATGTTTCCAACCGAAATATCGCGTGCCGAAAATAAACCTAAAACCCGTTTCCCATCACTTGCCGAAAGGTTATTGGGAACATTTGCAGGAGGTACACTAAAGGGACCACCCGAGAATGCCTGGTTCATCATTCCCAAATAAAAATCGTAGGATGTTCGTGAAATTGAAAGCTGCTCAACACGGATTGTGTCGCCAGGTAACAATATTTTGTCTTCTTCGTCTTCATACCAATCGGTAAAAATTTCAAAATCGTAAATGTAATTCCCGTCCACGAGCTCATCGCTGGCAAATGCCAGTTTATCACTCTCGTACAACAAGCGGTTGTTTATATAAATATTCCATTTGTAATAGTTTCCTAACCCCGGTGTTTCCTGCGAATTAATAAACACACCCAGATATTCGTAGTCGCCCCGCGGCGAGAGATTTACTTTTACTTCGTCGAGGTTTTCAACTTCAGCCAAATAATCTTCAGCGGTAATTACAGTCCCGTCGGTGGTGGTAATGCTAAGTTTGTAGGTTCTTCCGGGAACAGCGGTATAAGTTTCATTCTGAGGTATCCAATACATACCGGTTTGCCCGTCTTCCTGCAAGGTAATTGTGTGCGGCGTAGGCGCATCGTCTGAAATTTGTACCAAAGCATCGTTTATTGCAGGATTTGCATTTGCAACATCAACAGGTAGTGATTTTTCTAGTTTCACATAAATATTATTGACCGACCTGGTATTTATATAAGCTTCAACAGTTATCAAATCTAGATCCACAGGGTTTATATCAACATCTACTACATCTTCGCATGATAATAAAAAAGATGAAAGTAGTAGAGTGAGTATTGTTATTTTTATGAATTTCAGTTGTTTCATGGGATTAGAATTTTACATTATAGGTTACTGATGGAATAGGAGCACCAATGATAGAAATACGTAAAAATTGTGTTTGATTTAGATTGTCTTCATTGGCTTCCGGCGTAATAGAATATGCATTGCGACGGCCATATACGTTGTAAACAGAAAAATTAAGCGACTGTTTAAAGCGGCGGTTTTCGTTTTTCTTAAAATCGTAAGTGGCTGAAATATCCAGACGATGATAGTCTGGAATACGGTTGCTGTTGCGTGCCGAGTACTCGTATATTTGATTGCCCTGAACTGTGTACTTAGCCACCGGATAAGATATCGGACTTCCGGTTGCAAAAACAAAATTAGCTGCAAAGTTCCAACGGCTGTTTAGTTCGTAGTTCGAAACCACCGATACATCGTGCGTGCGGTCGTATGACGAAGGATACCAGTTGCCATTGTTGATTCCATTTATTTTTCTGCTTGTTTTCGACCACGTATAGCCGACCCATCCGGTTAGTTGCCCTTTCGATTTTTTCATCAATAATTCCAATCCTTTCGATTCTCCTTTCCCGTGCAACAGCTCTGTTTCAATCGCATTGTTCAAAAACAATTCTGCACCTTCGCGATAATCCAACACATTTTGCATGTTTTTGTAATACAGTTCCAGCGAAGCTTCCCACATATTGTTGTTCAGGTTATGAAAATATCCGACCGAAACCTGATCGACAATTAGAGGTTTTATATATGTACTGGTGGGTAGCCAAATGTCAAGCGGGGTAGGCGATTGGGTATTGGTAATAAGATGCAGGTTTTGTACCATCCGGTTGAACGACGATTTTACAGAATTGTGCCTTCCAAGTGTATATTTCATGCCTAAACGCGGCTCGAGGTGAACAAATGCATCTCCAATTTTATCCCCTTTTTTGTATTCCTTTGTCTCTATTATTTCATTCTTTTTCAGCGCCTCCGGGTTTTGGTAAATGTTTACCTCTCCTTCTCCAATTTGTTGAAAATGGCTCAAACGAAGCCCGTATTGAACGGTGAAACGATCCGATATTTTTTGTTCGTTCGAAATATACAGCGCATTTTCCAATGCATTGTACTGTGCTAGTTCCATATCGCTGAACATGGAGTTTTCGCCTTCGGTTTGCACTTTCCCGGGTCTAAAATGATGCAGGATTGTATTTCCTCCAAATTTTATGGTGTTGTTGGGATTAAAGAAATACGTAAAATCGAACTTGGCGTTGTAGTCTCTGATTCTTGACGACCAGTCGAAATTATCGGCGTTGTCGCCGGGTACCCCAAGATTGTAATCGTAGTTGGAGTAAATGGCGGAAATATTCATGAAAATTTTATCGCCAAAAATATGGTTCCAGCGTGCAGTTGCAGTTGAGTTCCCCCAACGCATGTAAATGGATTCTCCCATGGAGAAAACATCATCGCCCATGTAACCCGAAATATAAATGCGGTTGTTATTGTTTATAATCAGGTTCGATTTTCCGTTTAAATCGTAAAAGTAGAGTTTGTTGTCCTGCAGCTCTTCCAAACCGGCTGCTTTACCAAGTACATCATAATAAGTTCGTCTTCCGGCAAGTATAAAACTCCATTTGTCTTTTATTATCGGGCCTTCCAAAGTAAGACGGCTCGACAAGTTTCCGATTCCACCTTCGAACCCAAAACGTTGCGAGTTTCCATCTTTTTGGCGAATATCGATTACTGAAGAACCTTTGCCTCCATATTCAGCCGGAATCCCACTTTTGTAAACCTGAATGTCTTTAATTGCATCGGAGTTAAAAACCGAAAAGAAGCCCATTAAATGAGAAGCATTGTAAACGGGGGCTTCGTCAAGTAACATCAGGTTTTCGTCGGGGCCACCGCCACGAACATACAAACCTGAACTTGCTTCACCACCACTTTGGATCCCGGGAAGTAACTGAATGGTTTTAATAATGTCGACTTCACCCATAAATGCCGGTAACTTTTTTATGGTTTTAACCGGCAGAGTGGCCATTCCCATTTCAACCCGTTCAACATTGGCATTTGCGGCTTCTCCGCGAACAATTACTTCAGCAAGTTGCTCAGTGCTTTCAATCAATGAAACGGAAATGGTTTTACTGGCAGTCGCTTCAATTTTCTGTTTAACGGTTTCGTATCCAATAAACGATACTTGTAGAGTGTAGTTGCCTTCAGGTATAGTTAATGAGTAAAATCCGTAGGCATTTGAGGCGGTTCCCTGGTGAATTTCTTCAACATAGATTGTGGCTCCTATCAGGGCTTCTCCATTGGAAGCATCTTTTAGGTAGCCACTGAGGGTTACATTTTGCGCTAGTACAGTTGACCCTAAAATCAGGCACAGTAGTAGCAGTTTAAATTTCATCATTTTTCTGTTTGTTTTCTGTTTTCTGCTTTTAACAATGCACTAAAATTACAGTTTACTTCTTCTCCAAAACAAATTTAACCGATTAACCCGGCAATTCTATCGGTGAACAACAGAACTTTAGCTTATTGTTTTACTAATCAATTGTAATGACAGAACAGATTTAGAAAAGTTGCACGATGAACCTGGAAAAATTAGGAATACAGCCTTTTTTAGTTGATAATGATCTTCTGTTTTGCTGAAAAATCATTTGAAACTACTGAAATTAGGTATGTTCCGGGGTTTATTGCTGAAACATCGATGGCTTGTAATAGATTGTAAATTTCTTTTTGCAAAACCAATTGGC